>NZ_JARESX010000003.1:0-305592 GCF_046026435.1 Paraburkholderia sp. RL17-381-BIF-C
GTTCAGCTCCAGCACGACTTCAACGACAACCTTCGGCTGACGGTGAGTGGGCGCTATTACCACAGCAGCCTTCCCGAATATGGCAGCTTCGTTTATCCCGCTGCCTATCCGCCCGACCCGACCACGTACCCGATCCTGCCGCTGACCATGCAGACGAACACCAACGAGGCCACCTTCGACGCCAACGTGCTCGCAAAGGTCAACGCGCTGGGCGGTCGCCACGAGCTGCTCGCGGGCATCGACTACGATCACACCGATTTCTTCTCCGGCATGGGTTTCACCGGCGTGCCGGTCGGTACGCAGGACCTCGCACAGCCCGCTTATAACCTCGCGTTCGGCGCGCTTGCGCCACTCACGTTGACTCAAACGGACCGCTACGAGACGATCGCCGCCTACGTGCAGGATCAGGCGACCTACGGGCGGCTGCATCTGACCGGTTCGCTGCGCTTCACGCAGCTCAATTTCCGCGAAGCGGAACAGGGTACCGACGACACCTTCCACCATGTCTCGCCGCGCATCGGTGCGAGCTTCGACCTCACGCCGGGCGTCGCGATATATGCGGCGTATGCCACCGCCTTTCGCGCCGCATTCGGTTATGTAGGCCTCGGATCGCCGAAGCCGGAGACCTCCCGCAACGTCGAAGCCGGCCTGAAGCTGGCGCTGACCAACATCGGCCTGTCCGGCACGTTGGCCCTCTTCCAGCAGACGCGCGACAACGTGGCAACGCCCGACCCGAACAATCCGCTCTATTCGATCCAGACCAGCCAGCAGCGCGCTCGAGGTTTCGAGACCGATCTGGTGTGGGAGCCCGCGTCGGCCTTCTCCATGCTGATGAACTACGCCTATACACGCGCCACAGTGACAGAAGACAATGCCATTCCGGTTGGCGACACGCTCGCGCGCGTGCCGAAGCACAGCGGACGCATCGCGCTACGCTACCGGGTACTCAGCGGCCCCGCCAGCGGGCTGTCGATCGGCGCCGGCATTACAGCTTTCAGCGCCCGCGAGGTCACGCTGCCCAATACCGTCGCCGTACCCGGGTACGCATTGTTTGACGCACAAGCCGAATACAGCTTCGGTCGCTACTCGATTGGGCTGTCGGCCGTCAATCTGGCAAATCGTCATGTCTATACGGCTTACGAATATTTCTCCTTCCCGGTTGTAATGCCCGTCCAAGCACGCTCTCTCTATCTGACGCTCAAAGCTCGCATCTGAGGAATCTGCATATGATTGATATAACCGCTAGTTTGAACGTGCACAAATCCGCTCATGCAGACTGTCTTCGCAGGGGAAACGGTCGCCCCTGCTGAGAGGTGTGGCGCGAACGCCGCTACCTGGGGTGCCTTTCGCACTCCGGCGCGGTGAACCGCCCCGCGTAGCGAGCCAGCGCTCGCGCACCACACCTCTGTACGCTGCAAACGGCAGTCCGTAGCGAGCGTGGCCTATTCTTCTGGGTTCACAAATGCCAGCCATTTCAGCACGGCATATAAGCGTAGATTTGGGTACTCACCGCGAGACGAATCGCTTCAACCGTGAGCGCCGTCCAGCCGGACTATCGGGCAACGGCGCGCGCTAAAACGAAACCGCGCATGGATCTGCTCTATAATCCGATCCAGCGTCGACGGCAGGCCCGCGTCTGAGCTTGACCCGCGACGATCGCGGCCACACGTCGCTAACGGTCACGAGGCTTTCTCTGCACTGCACCGAAGACGAACCGCCTTCGGCAGACGGAATAGAAGCGTGTCTCGAATGGACAGTCGGGCTTGAGCAAACATCGCTCCGTCAGTGCCATTCGAATCCGAGCATCGATAGCCTGCAATTCGCCCAAAAATGACGGCGTGAAACTGGATCATATTCCTCAAGAGCAAGCCGAGGGTCTTTCACGGTTGCGTTCCCGGAGGCTGCGCGAGCCATAGCTTCGCAATCCATCGTCCCGCGAGATCATTCCGACATATCCTAGCTCGCGGCGTGCTGCGCCATCATTCACACTGAATTCCCGCCCGATCATGCGCACCATTGAACGCGACAGGGGCGGGTCGCTGTTTTTCCGCAGGATGGCCCAGACGGCATCCATCAACCGCCCTGCGGCTGATGCCAGCCAATAAGGCAGTGAACGCAATCCATTGACGGAAAGGCCCTGCACGCGTGCAATCAAATATATGAACTCACGGAACGTCTGCGTCTCCTGATCGGTGATGAAAAAGGCCCGACCTCCCTCACCGCGTGTTAGCGCACACTGGACCGCTTCGACGACGTTATCCACGTGGCAAGTGGAGAACGCATAGTCGCCATGGCCGATGAAAGCAAACTGTCCTGTCTTGATCGCACGGGGAAGTTCGCGACTGAACGGATCACCAGGCCCCCAGATTATTGGTGGGCGCAATGCAATGGTGCGAAAACCCGGCTCCGTGGCCGCGAGCACGATTCGTTCAGCCTGTGCCTTGCTTGCCAGATATGCCGAAAAGTGGTCCACAAATGTCGGCGCACTCTCATCGGCATTCCTAGTGGGCGTGCCTAACTCGTCCATAATGACGCCAGCCGCACTGATATGAACGAAATTAGCAACCCCTACCTGCTTTGCCGCTGCCAGCAATCTGGCGGTGCCATCGACGTTTGCGTGAAAGAACGGCGCGCGCGGTCCGGAGAAGCGAAACATGGCTGCCGCATGAACTATGGCATCAAGCGCGGGCAGTACCAGCGGAGCGTTGTTTTCCAGATCGCCATCAACAGGCTGCGCGCCCAGTTCCCGCACCCTTTCACGGGACGACGCCGAGCGCGCTAGCGCAAAGACCTGATGGCCCGCCCCTGCGAGGGTGGGGAGCAAGCGACTGCCGAGAAGGCCGGAGCCCCCAGTAACGAGAATTTTCATGGTCGATCAACCTTTCGTATCCATCGCGTCTGCTGTCAGAATTGAGCGCATGGCGTTCTCGCGGATGTCCACAAGAACGTCCGACGTGGGTGCCGCCGCATGGCGCAATTGCGCTGTGACGTAGAGCAGAGAAGCAGCGTTAGCCGACGCCCACATCACATCTGCCGCGACTTCCACAGCGAGCGCAAGCGACCCTTGAGCGGCGATGGCCGAAATGCGCTCAATAAGGACTGCGAATGCTTGATGGGCAGCCGGTATCTGCGCGCCCTGGAGAACACGTCCCAACATCGCTGCATAGAGCCTGGGCCGTGCCGCCGCAAAGCGCACGTAATCATCCCAGCCATCACGTAGGACGGCAACGGGATCGGATGATTGCGCGGCTGCCCCTTTGCTTTTCAGAAACTGCGTGAACGCCTCCTCCATTGCGGCACTCAGCAGCCCGTCGGCGCTGCCGTAGTGGTGGTAAAGCGTTGGTGCGGTAACGCCCGCCAGGGCGCAGACGGCGCGCGTCGAAAACTGCGCCTCGCCTTCCTCTTCAAGAACCTTCAGCGCCGCCGCAAGCAGGGCGGTAGGTGTATCCATGCCGCCAATATAGCACCGATATAGCGATTTATATAGCAATGCAATAGGCGAACGACTATGTTCACAGAATTGGAGATGGCGGTTTATGAATCCGTTCTGGGAGCTCTTGGGTCGGACGGATGGACGCGTATCCGAAGGCCACGCAGCGGGCCGCGTCGCCCGAAAGGACGATGCGCCGGGTTATTTGCGCGCGATCAGCTCGCCGCCGGTGACACCATAAGCGAACCGATGGGCTGCGCCCCGTTCCAGCCTACAAACCCTGAATGGTCGCCAACCGTACGCTATTATTTGCGCCCTCCCCTCTTTGGCCTCGACACTTCACCGCGTTCACCGCGTTCACCGCGTTCACCGCGTTCACCGCGTTCACCGCCCAATTCTGCACTTCGACAGCAAAAGTCAACGACTCCCAGCCTCAGTCGAAAGACGATTTAGTAGCCCTTTCGAAAGGCGCCATCTGAAAAAAAGGCACGGCGTAGAACCGTGCGCGGCAACTTAGGAAAGCTGGGCTGTGAGGAGGAGTGGGCCATCTTAAGTAGCAAAACTTCGTGAATCTCGATGGACGCCCGATCGGGGTTTGCCTTTCACCAACTGGCCAGCAACTCCTTTAGTTAAAGATCGCCTCGCAGCCTGCGTGGCAGACAATCTTTGTCGGCCATCGTCGCCGATCGCCGACTAGCTTTCTTACGCATTGATTCCACCATCGACCACTAGCCCAGTGCCGGTGATGTGTCGTCCGCTCGGCCCTGCTAAAAAGGCAACGGCTGCGGCCACGTCTTCGACTTGACCAAAACGGCCGAGTGCCATCTGCGACCGCAAGAAGTCGGCGGTCGGTCCATCGGCAGGGTTCATATCAGTATCGGTCGGGCCCGGATGCACCAGGTTCACCGTAATGTTTCGCGGACCGAGTTCCCGTGCCAAGCCTCGCGTGAACGAAAGCAGCGCGGACTTTGACATGGAATACACGGTTACTTCCGGAATCGCTACGCGCTCCGCAAGGCAAGATCCGATGGAGATGATTCGACCGCCTTCGCTCAGATGCGCGAGAGCAGCCTTAGATGCGAGCACCACGGAACGAACGTTGACCGCGATAATCTTATCGATCACATCAACGTCCATCTCTTCCAGCGGGTTCGAAAAGAGTACGCCCGCGTTATTCACCAGAATGTCAAGCCCGCCCAACTGAGCCGACGCCTCGTCGACGGACCGCTTGACGGCGGCGGCATCGGCGCTATCTGCCTGGATGGCGTAAGCTCGCCGACCCTTCTTTCGGATAGCATCGACCAAATCCGCGGCTCGATCCACCGCCCGCTCGTAGGTGATAACTACATCAGCGCCCCGATCCGCGAGCGTCATCGCAATTCCCGCGCCAATACCGCGTGCAGCACCTGTAATCAGAGCGCGCTTGCCCTTCAAGCCTTCCATCTGAAAGTTCCCGTTAATTTATGTCTGGTCCGACATGGAACGACACCAACACATTGTTCAAATTGCTTCAGCGGCATACTTGCTCACAATCCGTCACCAAAAAGCGGCACTTCGACGATGGCGGATACCTCAACCTTTCTGTTCTTCAACAAGTTGTTCAAGATCGTGTGCCAAATCACCCACGTTATCGGGATTTGTCGACAGCAACTTAATTCTGCCAGTTCGATCAAAGATGAAAATGATTGAACTGTGCATTACCTTGTACTCTCTCGGATCCTTCGATGGTGATACCGAATATGCTACTCGATACCTATGCGCAAGGTATTCAAGTTGACTCGCTGTTCCGCGTAATCCGTCAATTTGAGGAGAGAAGGCCGCCCCATAACGATTGAGCGAATTAAGGGTATCGCGATCTGGATCCACCGTCACAAAAAGCACGCGGACAGCCTTCGCTTTGTCGCCGATCTGGGCTAGCGCAGAAGTCAGGTTGGATAACGTCGTGGGACAGACGTCGGGGCAAAACGTGTAACCGAACTCCAGAACGACGATCTGCCCACGATAGTCCTTGCTAGTGACGGCTTTGCCGTCTTTAGCGCGAGTCAGCGTGAAGTCGAGTGAGGGCATCTGATTGTCCACAGTAGTGAGACGCCACGACTCCTCGCGTTGACAGCCGGCTAATGCGCAGGTCCCGAGCACCACTATGACCGCACATAAAATACGAATCTTGATGCCACATTCTTCAATACCGGACAAAATTCGGGCGCGTATTGTCTTGCCAAGTCTATTGTTGGTCGTCATAGAAGCGTGAATCTAACACTGTGCATCTTGTGGTATGGGACGTCTTAGAAAAAATATCTAACTGCAATCTTGACAAAGAGCGGCACCAATAAAGACAAGGTCAGAATGGCGATAACGATGCTTCCCAACTTCAGCGCCTGTCGACGCATCCTCGCCTGCAGATCCGTTGAATAAGCGCGATCTCGCGTAAGTTCTTTCATACGTTCCATGAAGTGCACCTGACCTACCGCAATGCCTTTGACGCCGGAAGGCTCCAAAATACTAAGTGCGTTATCTCAATCCCGCCGGCCGCCTGCCCAGAAGCTAGATTGAGACAAAACGGTCTCATCGAGAACGTACAGCATCCACCGCTGCGTCAACCCTGCTTCCGTGCGAGGGAGCGAACCTTCGATTGATGGCAAATATTCCCTTCGGTGTGCGGCTCGAAGCGTCTTGTACGTTGCAGGGAATCTTATGGGGCTTCAGCACGATTCGCCACGTCATATTTCCCTCGTTTTTTGCCAAACCCAACGCGAGTAAGCGACGGCTTGCTTCTGCGCTCTGCGAGGTACTTTCGCGCTCGAGCGTGGTGAAGTCGCGCTCAACACCACAAGGGGCATCGAGCCAGAGAGCTGAAGGCCGGCTTGCGACTGCCTACCAAGAACGCACTTGATATCGATGTACAGTTATTCTGCTTGCGTCGAGGGTGATGCAGTACTGAAACGTCGTCTGTATGAGCTGGGCGTCAGACCAACAACGCTCCGGAAACGAGCTCTGAACGTAACTTGCGAATCGAATCCCACAGCAACGGCGACTTGATCGACCGAAGCTGACGTTGTCTCTAGCAATTCTTGAGCGCGACGGACTCTTGATTTGAGTAACCACTGGATGGGCGTAGTTCCAGTTTGGTCCCGAAATCGTCTAGCGAACGTCCGCGGCGTCATTGACGCGCGCTTCGCCAGCGAGGTGACGTCGATCGGTTGGTCCAAATTCGATAGCATCCATTCCAGCAATGGAGCGAGGCTGCTGGATGTAAGTGAAGCGGTCTGCTGAATAAACTGCGCCTGTCCGCCGTCACGAAAAAGAGGCGCCACCGCAAGCCGCGCAGCATATGAGGCTACCGCCTGTCCGTGCTGCCGGCCAATCAGGTGAAAGCACATGTCCAACCCTGCAGAAGAACCTGCTGACGTAACCACGTTACCCTCATCAACAAACAGCACATCAGGATCTACGGTAACTGCAGGAAACCGATCTGCAAACTCATCTACCACGGTCCAGTGGGTTGTCGCGCGTTTGCCGTCAAGTAACCCCGTCGACGCAAGTACGAATGCACCGGTGCATATGGACGCAACCAGCGCCCCTCGGTCGCTTGCAAGTCGCAATGCCTTCTTCACGGCCGACGAAACGACCAGGTTGATGTCTTCGACACCAGGGACGATCAGAATATCCGCGTCCATCATTGGTTCCAGCCGCCAAGGCGCATGGATGTCGAAGTGCCCAGCGCGAACGCGGGACGACTCGCCGCAAACAAGGACGCGGTAAGCTTCGTCGCCATCGACCGTCCGCACTCGCGAGAAGATATCGCATGCAATGCCCAGGTCGAAAGGAACAACCCCATGTAACGCGAGAACCGCCACTGTTTGCACCATTGTTCCCCTGCTTGAATGCGACATTTTAGCCATTGGCAGGAACCTATCACATTTCGTCAATTCTGCCACTTACAAGTTCGTTATCGCAAGGGTATAAAGGTCGCGCCTAAAAGGGAAATCTCATGCTCGCACAACCGGCAGCCGCTTGGTGCATCACTGCCTCATTAGTCACTCTCACGAATCGACAAGCAAAGACATGACTCGCGACAACTACCGAGACATCGAACTGGCGCAACTTCGTCGTCTTGAGTTCGCCTCTCTCGTTGAGGGCACGACTCTTCTGTTCCTGCTCGTTATCGCTGTCCCTCTTAAACATCTGTACGGGTGGCCAACAGGCGTGCGGTTTATGGGACCAGTCCACGGATTGGCCTTTTGCGCTTATCTGTGGTTCACGGTTCAGACAGTGACCGGCGGTGGCTGGCGTATACGCGAGATAGCTCGCGTCATTATTTGCGCCTTCATACCTTTCGGCGCATTTTTCAATCGCACCCTTCTGTCCCGCAAGATGGCTTCAATAAGAAACGGCAAATAATCATGAACGTCGCAATTTACTATCCGTGGCTGAAAGCATTGCACGTAGCGTCAGTACTAATCTTTTTCGGTGGAGTCGTGTCCGTTGGAGTCTTCCTCCATATGGTCACGACCGACTCTCCCGGCATTCGAACGCTTGCTGCAGACATCCGGCGTTGGGATCACATCATCACCACGCCCGCCATGCTCCTCGTCTGGGCCTTGGGATTAGGGATTGGAGGCGCAGGCCACTGGTTCAACGCACCGTGGCTGAGCGTCAAACTGGTTTTCGTTGTCATTCTCTCCGCCGTGCACGGTATGCAGTCCGGGAGACTGCGTCGCATCTGTCAAGGCGCCTCGATCAGACCACTGCATGCGTCGCTGCCGGTGGCGGTAACTTGCGCAGTCATCATTGCGATACTGGCCGTCGCCAAGCCCTTCTGAGGGATATGCGCTTCGCGACATTGCGCTTCCGAAAGTTTCCAACTTTCGCCTCACTACTACGATCCAATGTATCGCTCGTATCTAAAACTGACCAAGCCCGGAATTGTTCTCGGAAATATGGTTTCGCTCAGTGGCGGCTATTTCTTGGCGTTGCGGAGCACTATTGATTGGCTTCAATTCGTGCTCGTCTTGTTGAGCGTCGCTCTTGTCATCGGTTCTGGATGCGCAGTCAACAACGTCGTCGACCGAGACATTGATGCATTGATGGCCAGGACCCGCACTCGGCCCATGGTCAGCGGCGAGATCCCCACTCACGCCGCGCTGTTGTTTGCGGGGCTTCTCGCCCTAGCGGGATTCATCCTTCTCTATCAAGGCACCAAATGCCTCGTGGCGGTGTTGCTCTTACTCGTTGGCTACATCGTTTATGCAGGTGTATACACACTTCTATTTAAGCGCAAGTCCATTCACGGGACGATGGTTGGCAGCGTATCGGGTGCGATGCCGCCGGTAGTTGGCTACTGTGCGGCAAGCGGTAGATTTGACATGGCGGCGCTCATCTTATTGATAATGTTTTGCATCTGGCAGATGCCTCACTCGTACGCCATCGCAATCTTCCGTTCGTCAGACTATCGCGCCGCCGCGATTCCAGTCTATCCGATAGTCAAGGGAACACTCGCCGCAAAACGCCACATCATCGGCTACATACTCGCCTTTACCTGTGCGGCGACGCTACTTGTTCCGCTCGGGTATGCCGGGGTCATTTATCTTTTCGCAGCGCAGGCAAGCGGTATCATCTGGTTCTGGATTGCGTTGCGTGGATTGAAAGCGCAAGACGATATCCGCTGGGCCCGACAGTTATTTTTTGCCTCGATTGCAGTCGTCACGATCTTAAGCATCGCGATGTCGATTGACCGATTTAGTCCGTCACACATAGGTATGCTATAAGGCGCTGCCTCGTTGCTTGAAATGAGCAACGACGGTCTCCTTCTCCAAGAGCAATGAGGAACCATCAAACTACGCACCACGCCTACAATCCAACTGTGCGATGCTGAACATGTCGAGATCGCAAATATTGCAATGCCGCTTTGGGCTCAATTTGCGCAATTGAACAAATCCAGACAGCATAGTTTCCTATACATGCTATCGGATCAGCGGTCATCTTTCAGCGACACGTTGCCGACATAATCCCCACTCGGTGCGTTTAGCCGCGATCGACGACAAGAAGCACTATTTCCGCAAGATCACCAATAGGTCGGCAACATCAGTTTCCCGATGATTCGATGCTTCGATTCATCGTAAGCGATAAGGTGTCGACGCCCAAGCGTCGGGCTCGTTACTCGCAGAAGCTAAGTGTTCACGTAAACACCCAGCACCAGAGACATGATTGAGAACCAGGATCTGCATAGCCGGCTAGTGGTCGGCCAGAAGCGTGGCGGCCGACACGAGTATGACGAAGGGCAAGGGATGCACTGATCCGGCGGCTGTGCCTTCAATCAGGCACAGCGCACCCATCCGGCGATGTCTGCGCCGGGCACGCAATCCGATGGTGACGTTATCGACGTAACCCCGTCCGCTGTGCCTGCAGTAATGGCGCCCGCATTCGTTCCAGTTGTCACTCCTGCCTCGCAACCGGCTGCGAAGCCTCAGCGGCTGACACTCGCCTTGGGCGTGCGCATGGCCAACGGAGTCGATCTGAACCTTGGCGAAGCGACGCTGGAGGAGTTCGCAACGCTGATCCAGATTCTGGGGAGAATCAGGATTCGGTGCAAATCAACATGCCTCAATTACGTCAACGAATTCCCAGCCTCTTATACGGTCGGACGTTATCGCGCAACTCACGCCGCTACGATTGCCAAGGTAGGCAATTATGAAAAGACTCGCATACGCACGGATACTGGTGTACAACCGGCATCGGCCGATTAGCTGACCAATCAGATTGGCATTCGGATCATCACCAGGTCTCGGTGAATGTCGTCACCACACTTGAATGATGTTTCGCCGACAGTTGAAAATCCATTCCGCGAGTAAAAACGTATTGCCCTTGTGTTTTGATCGTTCACCGTGAGCCGGACACGAGTATGCAGTTCGGCAAGGCTGGCTGAGAGTAAACGTTGTGCAGCCCCGGTTCCATGGTAGGTCGGTAGTACGTAACACCGCGTCAATTCTGGGACACCATCTGCCAAAGGCAAGTTCAATGCTTCGGGAGCAAGAGTGACCACGCTAAATCCGATAACGGTCCCCATTTCGTCCAATACGCGAATATCGAAATTCCCATCCGACAAGGCGCTCCTGAAGGAAGAAGGCATGAGGTTTTCATCGATGTACTTTTGCAATTCTATATCCGGCGTTCCCGCTGGGCAGGCCAGCGCAAACGTACGAGCGGCCACGATACTGATGGCTTGCGCGTCAGATAATGACGCTTTACGTATATCCATAATCTGGTTCAAGGGTGACGTTGTCCGGAGTAACTACCGACCACACTGCATTGT
Organism: Paraburkholderia sp. RL17-381-BIF-C; assembly: GCF_046026435.1. Classification (NCBI taxonomy): domain Bacteria; kingdom Pseudomonadati; phylum Pseudomonadota; class Betaproteobacteria; order Burkholderiales; family Burkholderiaceae; genus Paraburkholderia; species Paraburkholderia sp. RL17-381-BIF-C. The sequence continues at coordinate 10,743 of NZ_JARESX010000003.1, forward strand.
CGGTCTCAATCACATTTTGACCGCTCATTCCAATGCAATTAGTTGACTGTGTTCGCAAAAGAAAGGCCGGCCCTGACCACATGTGCCGACGGCTGTTGCATCATTCATCTGGCATCTCGCACCTGATAAACGGCCGCCATTCTGGAATCGTTGGCGGTAGCTCGTCTAACACCGAGAACTGCTCAAGTGCTACATTGTCAGTCACGGCTTTATGGACAGTCTCCGTAAGAAGGCAATTTCGTCTCGAGTACGCAGGATCATGTTTCGGCTTACGCATACAGGCGCTCCAGCTTTGCTTGGGTTAACGTACGATGGCAAGTAGGTTCCGATTTCCCGGGGGCAATCTCAATAGACTGTTGTTGCACTGCCTGCTCGTCCTTGCATATGTTACAACGCGCGAAAAGTTCCGCTATCCAATCGACAAACACTCGGACCTTCGGCGACAAATGGAGTTTGTGCGGATAGACCGCTGAGATTGGTTGCGGCAAAGGTTTGAATTCCGGCAACACTTCGATGAGTTCGCCAGCCTCCAAGTGCGATTCGGCCATGAAGAGCGGTACCTGGATGATTCCAAGGCCCTTAACTCCACAGCTCAGGTAAGCTTCCGCGTCGTTGACTGCGACCATCCCCCGCATCTTGACCTGGACCGCTTGTGCTCCAACGACAAAATCCAGGTCTACGACACGTCCAGACTGGTTGGTAAAGTACTTCACTGCTGTATGCTCTTGCAGAGCATCGACTGTCTGCGGGGCACCGTGCGAAGCGAGGTATCGGGGAGCGACGGCGGTGACGCACTGAACCAGGCCGATACGCCGGGCGACAAGACTCGAGTCCTCAAGAGCGCCCACCCGTATCGCGCAGTCGACCCCTTCCTGGATGAGATCCACGCGTCTGTCATTGAAGCCAAGCGCGAGCTCCATTGCCGGGTACCTCGCCTGAAAGTCGAATAGCTCGGGCATCACGAGAAGTCGTCCGAGCGCGCCAGGCATGTCAATTCGTAGCCGCCCACGAGGGACCTTACTACTGGTCAAGAACGCGCTCTCTGCCTCCTCCACTTCGGCAAGTATCCGCACACAGCGCTCGTAGTAGGCAGCGCCGTCTAGCGTTAGGCTCAGTCTACGCGTGGTTCGTTGAAGTAGTCTTACTTTTAGATGTGCTTCGAGATTTTGAATGATGTTCGTGACTGAAGCGCGCGGCAAGTTGAGCGTGTCGGCCGCTCGCGAAAAACTGTTCGCGTCGACGATGCGAGTAAAGACCTGCATCGCATGTATCCGGTCCACGGTATTCCCCTTTTTTACAGGATACGCTGGGCAGCTCCTTTGAAGTCGCGGCCTGACGCTCCATTAAGCTGAAGGCAGTCGGAGTCGAGAGGCGCTCTATAACCCTCTCGACTCGGAGTGACAAATCAACGTTCGACGGTTTGCTGACTTCCCCATTCGCTTCCAACTGGCGTCTTCGGTTCATCCCAGCCTCCTCCCAGCGCACGAATCAAAGCAACAGTGGAGACAGCTTGTTCACCGGCCAAATGACTAGATCGCAGCTGCGATTGCAACACCTGCCGCTGAGAGTCAATTACATCTAGGTAGCTGACTTGCCCTTCTTTATACTGCGTTGTCGACAGGTGCTCCGCACGTTCGGATGCGGACATCGCAAACCCCTGTTCGCGGATCTGATCGTCAAGTAATCGAAGATTGGACAGACTGTCTTCGACCTCTTTGAATGCAACGAGAACCTGCTGACGATACTGGGCGACGTCCTCGTCGAACTTCGCGCGTGCCTTGGCAAGATTCGCGCTCCGACGTCCACCATCGAAAATCGGCAACGTCAACACAGTCCCTGCAAAAGGCCCCAACAAGAAGGCTCGGGTGGACCACTGGAATAAATCGCCCAACGTGGCAGACTCGTAACCAAATGCTCCAGTGATGTCCAATTGAGGAAAAAACGCTGACTTTGCCAAGCCCACCCGAGCGTTCGCTGACGCCATAGCACGCTCTGCCGCGGCAATGTCCGGGCGGCGCTCCAACAGCGAGGAAGGAAGGCCTGCTGGAATACGCGCCTGGACTGGCGCAAGCGGGGTCTCCGGAAACGCGAAGTCAGCCGGCGGCTTGCCGAGCAGAATTGCAAGGCTATGCTCAGAGGCTGCCCGCTGGCGAGCGACGCCGACAGCATCGGCACGCGCTGTCGCCAACTCGCTTCGCGCCCTCGATACATCGAGGTCACTTACCTCCCCTGCATTGAAGCGGCTTTCAACGAGTTTCAGCGCGTCCTCGCGCAATGCCACCGTCTTACGGTAGAGCCCAAGCTGCGTATCGAATTCGCGAAGCTGAAAGTAGTTCTCTGCCACATCAGCCTGCAGAGCCAGTTGTACGGACCGGAACAGTGCTTCGCTTTGTGCTTCATCGGAACGAGACGCGCTCACGTTGTCACTAACTCGCCCGAAAAGATCGGCCTCGTACGACGCTGAGACCTGCGCGCGCCACAATGTCTGGTCTGGAACCTCCGTGTTGTCGGGCAAGAACTGGGAAGCAGGCGACAGATGTTGTCGCGTTGGCCCGAATCCTGTCCCGATAGACGGAAACCACGAGGAACGCGTCGACTGCACCAGCGCCCGTGCCTGCTGCACGCGCGCAGCAGCGGCCTTCAAGTCCTGATTTGCGTCCGCCGCCTGTTTCTCCAGCGCGTCGAGAGTAGGGTCGCTGAATACACGCCACCACTCGCCACGAAAGGAGTCCTCGGCAGGCTTCGCAGTTTTCCAAGCTTCTGTACTAGCTCCGTCTACTGGAGAACCCGTCTTCCCGGACGGTAGAGGCAGTTCCTTGAAGGCATCTGGTACCGACGCGTCCGGTCGCATGTACGTCGGTGCGCTCGAACATGCGGACAGAACAGCCACGGCGATAACGCTGACTACCGCGTGATGAGAACCTCGTCTGAACATCGATGGGCTGAACATACTATTCTTAAACATTGTAATCATTAGAGATCCGACAAATGTGCGATCTCGTGTGAGATGTCTTTCTGCGCGACGTGAATCTTCCCGCCGGCCAAGATTCGCAGCACCACGTAGAAGACAGGCGTTAGCATCAGACCAAACAGGGTCACCCCAAGCATCCCGAAGAAAACGGCGATTCCCATCGCCTGCCGCATTTCGGAACCAGCGCCGGTTGACAAAGCAAGTGGAACGACACCCATGATGAACGCGATAGACGTCATCAAGATCGGTCGTAGTCTCAGCCTACTAGCCTCGATTGCGGCCTGCACTGCTGTTCGGCCGTCATGCTCCAGTTCACGAGCGAACTCCACGATGAGGATCGCGTTCTTAGATGCGAGCGCAACGAGCACCATCAACCCAATCTGCGTAAAGACATTGTTGTCGCCATGCGTTAGCCACACTCCCGCCAACGCACTGAGAATGCTCATCGGCACAATCAAAATGACCGCGAGCGGCAGAGAAAGGCTTTCGTACAACGCAGCCAAAACCAAAAACACAAGCAAGACGCTAATTGGGAAGATCCACATCCCCGAGTTTCCAGCCAGTACCTGCTGGTAAGTCAAGTCAGTCCACTCAAATTTCACTCCCTTGGGCAAAACTTCGGCAGCGATTTTCTCAGCAGCTTCCTTTGCTTCATCTGAAGAGTAACCATGGGCTGGGCCACCATTGATATCAGCCGCGGTGTAACCGTTGTAACGCACGACCATATCTGGACCGTAGGTCGGGGTGACAGTGATAAGCGAAGAAAGCGGGATCATCTCGCCACTACTGCTACGCGTCTTAAGCTGCAAGATATCGTCAGCGTTGCGCCGGTATTGTGGGTCTGCCTGTACGCGGACTTGATACACCCTGCCGAACCTGTTGAAATCGTTCACATACAGGGATCCAAGATATGTTTGCATAGTGTTGAAGACATCGGTCACGGCAACTCCGAGCTGTTTCGCACGCTCGCGGTCGAGGTCGACGTTCAACTGCGGCACATTAATCTCATAGTTCGAAAACGTCGGTCCGAGCTGCGGCGTCGCCGACGCTTTTTTTACGAAATCCATCGTGGCTTTGTTAAGTACTTCGTAGCCAAGAGCGCCGCGGTCCTCAAGTTGCATCTTGAACCCTCCCAGCGTTCCCAGTCCCAGGACCGGCGGGGGTGGGAAGACAGCCGTGAATGCATCTTTGATCGAGGAAAATTTCTTGTTGAGTGAGGCTGCAATATCCGCCGCAGAGTGTCCCTTACGTTCGTCGAACGGTTTTAGCGGGATAAAGACGATGCCAGCGCTCGGAATGTTTGTAAATCCATTCACAGACAGTCCTGGGAACGCCACGGCGTGCGCCGCGCCAGGTTCTTTCATCACCATTTCGCCCATTTGCTTGAGCACCTCTTCAGTGCGATCAAGTGACGCGCCGTTAGGCAACTTGGCAAAGGAGATGAGATACTCTTTGTCCTGTGCGGGAACAAACCCACCCGGCACGATTTGCGTGATGACGACGGTTAGTCCTAGCAAAACGCCGTAGATCACAAGCATTGTTCCTTTGCGCTTCAGGGATCCCGCGACGCCGCGACTATATTTCTCCGAGCCAACGTTGAACAAAGTGTTGAAGCGTTGAAAAAATCCCCCAAAAAGCTTATCTATGACACGAGTCAAGCCATCTTTCTTCGCGTCATGACTACGCAGCAGGAGTGCCGACAACGCAGGCGAAAGGGTCAACGAGTTGAATGCAGAGATAACCGTCGAGATAGCAATCGTCATCGCAAACTGCTTGTAAAACTGCCCCGTCAGGCCGCTCATGAATGCGAGCGGAACAAACACCGCAACGAGGGTAAGGGCGATGGCGATAATAGGTCCACTCACTTCCTGCATCGCAGTGTATGTCGCATCGCGAGCACTGAGCCCTCTCGCAATATTTCGCTCGACATTCTCCACAACGACAATTGCATCGTCGACGACGATCCCGACCGCCAACACCATCCCAAACAATGAAAGCGCGTTAATCGAAAAGCCAAATGCGAGCAGGAGAGAAAATGTGCCCACGATCGAAACCGGAACCGCCAACAACGGAATGATGGATGCACGCCACGTCTGCAAAAAGACGATCACGACAATCACGACTAAGGTAATCGCCTCAAGCAATGTGTGAATCACCGCTTCGATACTCGAACGTACGAAACGGGTCGGGTCATACACGATTCTGTACTCAAGTCCGGACGGAAAATCTGCGCTCAGCTCTTTCATCGCCGCGCGAACATCGTCCGAAATCTGCAACGAATTTGCACCCGGCGCTTCGTTGATCGACAAAGCAATCGCGGGCTTGTTGTCCAGCAGTGAACGTAAGCCATACTCCGAGGCCCCAAGCTCTATCTTCGCGATGTCGCGCAAATGCGTGACGGCACCCGTGGCAGATGACTTAACGATGATTGCGCCGAACTCCTGCTCCGTCTTTAGACGTCCACGTGCATTGACTGAAAGCTGGAGAAGCGTTCCGGGAACAGCAGGTGAACCACCGACCACGCCTGCAGCGACCTGTACATTCTGTTCCCGAATGGCGCTCACGACTTCAGTTGCTGTGAGATCTCGCTCAGCTACCTTTTGAGGGTCCAACCAAACGCGCATGGAATAGTCGCCGCCACCCCAAAGTTGCACCTCTCCCACACCCTTTATGCGCTCAAGCCTGTCTCGTATGTTGATAAGTGCGTAATTGCGAAGATAAGTGTTGTCGTACCGACCATCTGGCGATATCAGGTGCATGAACATCGTCACCGTCGGGGAACTTTTGATCGTCGTTACACCCAACTTCTGAACGTCGTCCGGCAATCTCGGGAGAGCCTGATTCACGCGGTTCTGCACGAGTTCCGTTGCGAGGTCTGGATTTGTGCCAAGAGCGAAGGTAACCGTCAACGTCAGGTTGCCGTCAGAGTTGGCCTGAGATTGCATGTACAGCATGTTCTCGACGCCATTGATTTGCTCTTCGATCGGCGATGCAACCGCCTCCGCGATTACTTTCGGATTCGCGCCCGGATACTGAGCATGAACGATCACCGAAGGCGGAACCACGCTCGGATACTCTGAGATCGGGAGCTTGAATAACGCGATGGTGCCTGCGAGGAGGATTACGACCGACAGCACGCACGCAAATATTGGCCTGTCGATGAAAAATTTCGAGATATTCATGTGACTCTTAACTTGGCGAACCGCTCATCCCCGCAGCAACACGATTGGCGAGGACATGAATGAAGACATCGAAAGAAATGGCGCGAGAAAAAGCCACTGCGAAGCTCCGTAATGACGGCAAATTTAGCTGCTGGATACCGCGGAAGTCTTTGCCTAATCGACGAAGCGCGATCTCAGGCTGAAGGCGTTCCCGTCGCTTCGGTGTCGATCATCGGAACGATATGCGGACTGACTTTCGCACCCGGTCTGACGCGCTGCGTGCCACTGACTACAATCCGGTCTCCCGGTTGAACCCCGGACTTCACAATCCGGAGATTTCCGTGTGCATCGCCCACCTTGATCTCGCGATAAGCAATTTGATTATCGCTGCCGACAACGTAGACGTATCTCTTATCCTGATCAGTTCCAATCGCGGTATCGCTGATCAACAGGGCGGAATAAGCATCGCCGCTAATGACCTTGACACGAGCGTAAAGTCCTGGAATCAAGCTGCCATCACTGTTGTCAAATCGCGCACGGACTCGAATCGTTCCAGAATTGGTATCAACCCGATTGTCAACGGACTGAATGACACCCGTGCGAGAGTATCCTTCCTCGTCAGCCAGTCCGAGGTCGACGGGCACACGGCCTTCGTTCCTGACTCGACGAATGTATTGCAGGTACGTCTGCTCATCAGCGTCGAATTCGGCATAGATGGGCGATACCGACACGATCGTCGTCAGCGGTGCGCTGCCTGCACCGGCACTGACGACATTGCCTAGCGTGATTTCTGCGCGAGAAACCCGGCCCGAAATCGGTGCGGATATTTTGGTGTATCCGAGATTAATTTCTGCTGCCTCCAGCGCGGCTTGTGCGGTTTTGAGATTGGCGGCTGCTTCGTTTGCAGCATTCTGCTTTTCGTCATAGTCGCGTTTGGCGATAGCGTTGTCTGCAATCAGACGTTGTGCGCGCTGCCAGTCATTGGCCGTATAGGTCACACGAGCACGCGCAGCCGCAACTTGCCCTACAGCCCTGTCCACCTCTGACTGATACGGGCGGGGGTCGATGATGAATAAGATGTCCCCCTTTTTTACCATCTGACCGTCTTTCAGATTGACCGACACGATTGTGCCTGACACAAGTGGCCGAACTTCCACCTTGTCTACAGCCGCGAGTCGCCCTGAGTAAGTCTGGGAATCTTTGACTTCCTTTTGAAGCACCGTGGCGACATCAACCTCTGTGGCCGCGGGCGCAACGGACGGCGTCGAATCACGTGCACTAACCCGGATCGCACTGAATGCGCCTAGTCCTGCAATCGCGACAACCACAAGCGTGGCAATCGCAAGCTTTGGACGAGGATTTGAAGAAGCAGACATGAAAGACTCTTATAGATAGCAATTCTGTTTGACTGCGACGTTGGCCTCCAGAGTCGATCCCTGCCCACATAGCCTATTCAGATCCGACAGCTAGCCAGTCAGGCCAACCGCCTGCACTTCCCTAGAACGAAGCACGCGAGCGAAAGAATCCGGAAACCTCCTTTGACGCCATATTTTCCTCAAGCCCCCGTTGTGAGCATAGGACGAAGTTCCCTCGTATTTCGTCATCGTCTAGATGCGCTGCAGCATCTACGTCCGTTCAGCTAAAGACCGGTTTTGAGGCATCTGCGTCCTTTTTCCCTGCGTCGTTTTGATGCATCCTTTTCCCATGAGAGGAGTATTGTTAAATGACGTCAACTAACTCGGTGGGCAGCGCCTCGCCTGCTATTGCGAAGGGTACGGCCTTTGGCGCTGTCCCCTCGAACGCGGGGCTGCGGAACATCGCACTGTTGGTCTATTCGGGCTTCCAGATGCAGGACCTCGCAGGTCCGCTTACGGTGTTTGACGAAGCCGCCAAGCTTTCCAACAAAGAAAGTTACCGATGTCATATCGTTTCGATCGACGGAGGACTGATACGTAGCTCGACGGGACTTCAAGTCTCTACTACAAAGATTCAGAGATATGGCTACGACACCCTTCTCGTAATGGGAGGAGCGCTTTCGGCAAACACAAGCAACTCACCACCCCGGGCGGTAACAGATTACATCCGTGATGCAACGTCCATGGGTGTTCGGCGCGTTGGAAGCGTGTGTACCGGTGCGTTCGTACTAGCCGCAGCCGGAATGCTCGACGGTCGTAAGGCGACCACACATTGGAAATATGCCGCCCAGTTACAACGGCAGTTTCCGAAGGTGAAAGTGACTGGCGATCGAATTTTTACGGAAGATGGGCAGATTTGGACATCTGCTGGAATCACTACTGGGATCGATATGGCGCTCGCCATGGTTGAAGAAGACTTAGGCGCAAGCGTGTCGCAGTCCACAGCTCAAATGCTCATCGTGTCTCATCGGAGATTGGGCAATCAATCGCAATTTTCGAACGTTGCAGATGTCCATTCCGACTCAAAACGGATTCAGGATGTCCTTACCTATATACGAGACCATCTTGACAATACCCTTTCCACTGCCGAGCTCGCGGCAGTTGCACATTTGAGTCCTCGCCACTTTGGACGCGCCTTCAGGGCAGAAACCAGCGACACTCCAGCAAAGCTTGTTGAGAGACTGCGAGTAGAAGAGGCACGACGTCAAGTAGAACAAAGCAAGGAGCCCATTGACGCCATCGCGTACGCGGTCGGATTCGCTCATCCCGAACGAATGAGACGAGCATTTCTGCGAGTTGTCGGCTTTCCGCCACTGCGAGTACGCCAGATGGCATCTGATACTATCGCTGCACGGTCATAGCATGAAAATCCGTTGAGTGTGCGGACGACTTGCTGCGTTACGTTACATCGCTTATGTCCGACGTGTGCAACTCCACACGCATCGTGCCCGCATACTTCACCGATCGCTGAACCAGGCGGTATTTGAACTAGAGAAGTGGCACGGCAAATATTCTGCATCTGGCTTTCTTAAATCTTTCCCGGTGAACGTAAAACGTGGCTCATGCTATGGGCCACCGACGAGACCGGAAAGATGTCGGGTACTCTCATTCGATCAGCCGTTAGTTTGAGGGTGCACAAATCTGCTCATGCAGATTGTCTACGCAGGGCAAACGGTCGCCTCTGCTGAGGGGTGCGACGCAAGCGCCGTCACCAAAGGTGCCTTTCGCACTCCGGTGCGGTGAACCGCCCCGGGTGGCGAGCCAGCGCTCGCGCACCACGCCTCTGTACGCTGCATGAACGCCGCGCCGGGCCGCCACACGCGATTCTCCGCTTTTCCTTGCAGGTAGCTGGAGGGCGCCATGGCCGCCTCGCACCGGCACACGGATAGCCGTGTCCGCGCGTGGCAGACGTTCAGTCAACTTCTGCCCGCGGCGGGCGATTACGCCCGCTGCGGCAGCATGCACACTCCAGCCCCGTCGCGATGCGTATTTCACCGCACCGATGGTCGACGTTCAGGCCGGATTGATCAGCCCACTGCCCGAGTCAGTGATAACCTCGATATCAGCGAAACCAGCGTCTTCACAATGTTTTTGCAGCCTGGCGGCCTGTGTGTCGATCTGCCTTGCCTGGTCGTGCGAGGAGACTCGGGTATAGCAGGTCTTGCCTACGGACGACGACGCGCCGCCGGACATGGCGCAGATGCTATCGTCCACGTATCGCCGATGGCCGCCCACGGTGCGTGCGTGTGGCGTGAGTCGCCCCTGACGGTGCCAGCGTCGCAACGTACCCACGGCTCCTTCCAGCAATCTTGCCGTTTCTCCGATCGATAAGAGTCGCATCCGGTATCTCCGTTAGATACCGTCTGTAGCGCCCTGCTTTTAAATACGATGATCAGATTTGTGCAACTTCGACATTGACTGCTAGAAAGCCACTGACGGAGTCGCATCTCCGTTGCACGCCGATTTCGACCAACCGAACACGTCGCCAGCAAAATCTTCGAGAAATGCGCTCGGGCTTACTGAGTGCGAGATATCCCCATGGACCTGTGCTGCGAAGCAGCGAAGGGGCCGAGGGATTTTCCGGCTCATCGAGAGCTCCGCCGTCGCCGGACATATCAAGACCTGCCTCGTAATCGAGGAGCGGCAGGAAGCTCGGCGCGAGCTCGGGAAAGTTGGCATCGGCATCGCCAGCGATCGTTCGCGTCTGCGGAAAACAACGCAGTTCTCAAAATTTTTCAAGTGAGACACGTTACGTGGAGGCTGCGCAGCATCCCTGCCATAGTCGCGCCCTCAGGCGCGTCCGTGTCTTTCCCCGTTTTTTTACGTCGCTCCCTTTCTCTAAAAAATTCGGCAGCGAGAAATTTGCACCGTTGACTATACCTACAGCAACGACCTCGCGCGCGATCCTTCTTTTCTTTATAAGAAGACTCTTTCTTTAAAAAAGAAAAAGGTTTTTTCGCGCGCACGCGTATACGCACGCGCGAGCAATGACTCAATTTTTGCGAAAATACGTTTGCGTACTCCTTCAGGAAAGCCTCTTTCTGGGCATGGCAGGCGTCGACTTTGGATGGTCCTGTCGATGCAGCTACTGCGCGGTTTTGGATTTGACAGGCGCGTCAGGTAGTCGAGACGTCTGCACGTCAAAAAATCGACCCAGCCAGCCGGAGCGCATATGGAGCTTTTCAGTAGCGAAACATGCGTCGTCTTTGCAGCATGGTCAACCTCTGCCACAAGTTCCGAAGATCGCCATCTTCACGTGATGGTACGAGAGCGCCCATCGTCGTCAACGCGAAGCGTCGGTAACAGGGCGGCTCCCGAGAAAAAATTCAGTCTTAGCGAAATATAAAATTTTTTACTAAACGTCTCGTGGTCAACCTCTCCAACCGGACATGAACATGGCAGACGTCGTTCAGGCAACGCTCCAAAACTCAGGCACAGCTTCCGTCAGGCTCGTACAGACCGACGCGCTCTTCTACTTGCTCGACGCGATCGCAGAACACAGCGACATTGGATTCTTCAGCGCTTCAAGTGAGCCTTTCTCCCGCATACCAGGCCTCCTGGTTGATGAAGACGTAGTGCTTGCTACCGCAGTCACTGCCGGAGCGACGATCGCTTGGGGTGATCAGCTTCAAGACTGGGTGATTCCCTTCAACCTACCGATGACCGGGGCGGCCCAGTACAGACAATGTTTTCCTTGGGAAACGGACCAATCGCAGTTGACTTCGCTAAGCTCGAGAGCATGTTGACGCGCGTTAAGGAGCACCTCCTGGTCGCCTACATTTTGCCGAGTTGCGTCGGAATCGCCCGCTACCGCTGGAACGCCCAGCTCCTTGGCACGATGAACCAGCTGTACGAAGCCACCCAGTTTTACGAATCGCTCACTGGACGCGCGACCGGCTGCGATTCGACCTCAAAAACATCCAGGTATGCCGGAGTCGCCCGAACAGTCTACGGAAGGATGCATACCGACGGTTCAGTGGTTTTCTCATGGTGAAGTCGGTCTCTCACCTTCGAAACAACGCGGATTCCCTCACATTTAAATCAATTGCCTAAACGACTTGTCGTGTAGTCCTTCAGTCGAAACGACTCGTGGCGTTGTTCATACTCACATAACAGGACCTATTCATGGACTTTGACGCTCTGTATTCCTCACAGAATCTTGCTGATATGCTTGCGCTTCCGGGCCACACGCCTGCTGCGGTCGAGCCTCTGCTTCAGTACGCAGTTAAACAAAACCGATTGCTGTGTTCTATGTTCAACGTAAGAGAGCTAGGTCAGCAGTTCATGGACTTCAACAATGAATCGCTTTGCCTTGTCGTTGCGATTCCGGATGCGAACGGCCTGAATTGGAAAGCCCAATTGACCGACTGGGTCATTCCCTATTGCGAGGTCAACCACCTCGAACAGACGACACGAGCGCTGGCGATGCTTGGTGACGGCCCCATTGCCGTACCAACTGCAGCATTGGCCCCGCTGCTATTCGGCGTCGAGAAGGCTCTAGTGGTTTTTGCGACTCAGCAAAGCACGGTGGCTGCCGCCTACCGCTGGAATGAAAAATTCCTTGCTACGGTCGAGGCCATCGACACGGCCGCGGAGAAGTACGAGTTCGACGAGTATCAGTCAGCTCGCGCTGTTGCCATCGGGCGACCCATCTTTGGCTGCAGCGACGCTCCTGCGTTGGTACCAATGCCTGTCACCCTGAAAGCAGACGGCACGGTTCAGCCGCACGAGGAACGAGAACTCCAGTTGCTCCCCTTCAGTCCATACAATCCAGAATACGCAGCTTAATACGGCAGTCGCAACCTTAGACACCTAGGCTCAAATCTACTGCCCGCTGGCGATCGCAGCGGGCAGTTTTTTGACCACTGAAGCCAAAGCCGTTCAAACCGCAGATGCACTAGTGGTTTCGGATGCCGCCTCAGGAATGACAGTGACTGCAGGCGCGCTGGCAGACACCTTTTTGGCGACAACCTTCTTTGCCGCGGGTTTCGTCACTGCAATTTTTTTCGCTGCAACCTTCTTCGTTGCTGCCGCGATTTTTTCGCCTACGCTTTTCTTGGCAACAGCCTTTTTGGTAGCAACCTTCTTCGCTGCCGCCTTCTTCGCAACAGTAGTCTTCGATTCCGCCGTGGCTCCAGTTGCCCCTGTGATCAGAAACTTGCTCCGGTCTTTGGCACCAGCAATCCATGCCGGCGCACGACCACGCCCGCTCCATGTTGCGCCCGTCTTGGGGTCAACGTATAGAGCCGGCTGGACACCGCGCACATAATTTCCAGCCTTGACAGCCTTCTTGGCAGCAGGTACCCCAATCCCATTGCCCTCGACCAAGTACTTCGAGCGGTTCTTGGCATTTGCAATCCAGCCGGGAGCGCGGCCCCGCCCCGACCAGGTAGCACCGGTCTTTGGGTCACGATACGTTGCAGCGGGCGCCGCCGACTTGGCGGCAGCTTTTACACCCAGCTTACGACCACGCTTCTTGCCACCACTAATGTGTGCGTTGATATCTGCAGTCGTGAGCCCGTGTTTTTCCATCAGGTCGTGGATTTTCGCGATGACGGCAGTCGAATCCTTTTTAACAATCGACTCCGCTTGCGCCTGGAGTTTTGCGATTCTTGCTTGCAGGTTTTGCAGTGTGGCCACGAGTCTTCTCCATTCTTGTCAGCAATGGCCGCACTATGCCATATCACTGCTGCAGCAAGCTATTTTGGTTCAACTATTTGCGCCAGATTGTTGCGGTGATATTCTGGGCACGGGCTTTGCAATCGCTTGAATGCGCCAATTAGGCGCATGTCATTTTAGGAATCTTGCACGATGGATGAGAGAAAACGCGACAGCATCGTCGACTATCTGCGGCGCCGGATGGCGGAGTTTGATATCGAGGTTGACGACGTTGCGGCCGCGATTGCTGCCGATCAGCTACAACAGAAATCGGCGCGCTATCGGAGTGCGACAGGTGACATATGGACAGGCGAAGGAGAATTGCCGCAGTGGCTTCAGCTAGCAGTTAGCGCAGGCCAGTCTGTCGAGCATTTCGCTGTCAATCGCACGCCGGAACCGGCACAGCCACGCCGACGGGCTCAGTCGTGCGCAGCGGCGTGCGATGAGCGCGATCGAGCTGTGCCGCACCGCCGCCCTCGGCGGCCATGTCGAACAGTGTGACGCCTGCGGTCACCAGCGCATCACCTACAACTCGTGCCGACATCGCGCCTGCCCGAAGTGCCAGTCGCTCGCGCGCGCGCAATGGCTCGAACACCGGCAGGCCGAGCTGCTGCCCGGGGTCGAGGATTTCCACGTGATCTTCACACTGCCCGAGCCCATCGCAGCACTCGCGTACCAGAACAAACGCATTCTCTACGACTTGCTGTTCCGCACCAGCGCCGAAACCCTGCGCACGATCGCCGCCGATCCGAAGCACCTGGGCGCTGGGATCGGATTCATCACGGTCTGGCATACCTGGGGGCAGAACCTGCAACACCATCCGCACGTGCACTGCGTGGTACCGGGCGGCGGCATTGCCCCGGACGGCGAACACTGGATCGCCTGTCGCCCCGGCTTCTTCCTGCCCGTACGAGTACTCTCGCGCTTGTTCCGGCGTCTGTTTCTCGAACAGCTGCGCCCTGCCTTCGACACCGGCGCACTGCATTTCTACGGCCAGCTTGAACCGCTCGCCGACGCGCAGGCGTTCGCCGCCTTTCTCGCGCCGGCCGCACAGGCCGAGTGGGTGGTCTATGCGAAGCCTCCCTTCGGCGACGCCGGACACGTACTCGACTATCTGGGCCGCTACACCCACCGCGTCGCCATCTCGAACAACCGGCTGGTCAACTTCGACGACGGCCACGTTACCTTCCGGTGGAAAGACTATAGACATCCCGGCGCAACGCAAACCATGACGCTTGAAGCCGACGAATTCATCCGCCACTTCCTGCTCCATGTGCTGCCCAACGGCCTCCAACACATTCGCAGTTACGGCCTGCTGGCCAATCGCCACTGCACCGCCAGGCTCGCCACCTGCCGCCGGCTGCTCGGCGTCGTAGCTCCCACGGACGAAATACCTGACCCGATGGAAGACTACCGCGACCGTTACCAGCGACTCACCGGCAAGTCCCTGCGCAATTGCCCCGTCTGCGGCAGGGGTCACATGGTCTGCATCGAAACCGTCCTGCCCGGCGCACTGCCGCGTGCGCCGCCACCCGTTCACCATGTTCACTGATCCGCGTTCGCACCACGACCGGTCACGTTCCCATCCATTCCGAATGGCAACGCGCCCGGCCTAGCGTCATCGAGTCCCTGCCGCAGGGGAACGCGCCACCACCGGCACCCCTAACCTCGCCAACCCAACGCTCGTACCATCCTTACGCACTCGTCCACTTCGCTTCATCGTCGTCCGTGCCCGACCAACGCGGCTGGTACGCAATGGATGACCCCGGCGGTCATTAAATGCCCATAGAGGCGACCGCCTGCGGAGCGGTTCAGCACAAACGGTTTTTTAGTTACCGATCGCGGCCAGACCTCATCGGGTCCTGCTCACAGATTCGTAGCCGCGATCGGCAACCAAAAAACCCTCTGCCTGATGTTGGTCGGCAACGGCCCTGTGGCCATCTAGATGGGCCTAGCTCCCCACTCATTTTTTAGCACGGAATGGTCGGTTTTTGTCCTATACGTTTGCGCCGCAGGAACGCTGATTGTCAAGTACACGTGAAGCGAGCAGTTTCTTGCTGCGTTCGACGCTCTTCACAAAACGGCATGGCCGAGCTACCTGCATGACAAGAAACCGAACGTGCAATCGCTAATGGAATACCGATTCACGGCTGTACTGCGTTGCCGCCACGCTTCCAACAGGGTATTTGGCAATCAAACGCGACGGAAGCTTGATTGATTACCAGCCGTCTAAGCGCCTGCGGGGATGACCACATCCAAGGTGCAGTTTTGCGTTTTTCCAGCATAGTCTGGCAATGGACGACAGCGGCGTAGCGAGTGTTTAACCTAATTGAGATATGGCACATACGGCGAAGCATAGCGTGCATGCTCCTCCAGATAGCGAGATAGATCCCCGGCGCTCACCGCAGACTTTCCAGGAATAGCTCTGCTGCACTCTTTGCTTCAAAATCAGGACCAACGCCCTTCCCCTCCAGCACCCGCCGGACCATCATCAGATGCTCTTTGGGGACAAGCAACCATTCAGCGTCCAACCCTGTAGCCAGTGCTTCCAGTGTTGAGCCGCGGGTGTCGTGCTTACCGGCCAAGGTTGCGGACAAATTCGAACGCGTCATGCCCACAAGCTCCCCCAGCTCCGTCGTCGATACCGCGCGCCGTGCGAGCAGCGATTTGATTTGTGTCGTGAATGACATCTCATACATTTCCAGGCGACGTTATGAATAACCATAACTATTGAAAAAACTTGCTCATTCAGTCCCGCACGAGCTGAGCATTGTCCGAATCCACCCATCGCGTCGCCTGCAGTCAAACCGTTTGATTAGCTGACGCGCGTTCATTCCTAACGCTCGATGACTTTTCAAGTTGCAGGCTACTTTAGCTGGCTGCGGCGAATAATTCATCACCACGCGCTTCTTCAAGTCTTCTGCATGCTGCATGCGATCTGCAGATCTCACGCCGGATACTCCCGCTTTGCCGGGTGCGGACAGCCATATCCGCCCTCGGCTATTGACATTCTCCGACGTTAATGCAGGCGAAAATTTCCGCGAAGTTTGACTCCTGAGAAGCCTCCCTTATAGCGCTGCTGTTTTCAATAAGCCCGTCCAATTCCTAAATACGTAATGCTACGCCGCAATGCGCCCACCCTCGGCGTGGCGGTAGCAAATCCCTCGCCCAAATATCGAAATCCTGATGACAGGAAACTTTCAGGAACCGCAGCACCGCGGCAACCGGATACCTGACTAACTGCACGCCTATCGACCGAAAATTTTAGAGGCGCCGAAATATAAACGCGTGTGACTTGACTGGCCACCTCCTTCTCTTTCAGGAAACACGGTGTCGCCAGTCGATTTCTCTTTTCAACTCAATACAATTGAACTCTTCGCCGGCGTTGGCGGCTTCAGGCTGGGGCTTGATCGCGTCCACGGCAGCCCTTTTCGGGTAACGCTCAGCAATCAGTTCGAACCTGCCCGCAAAGTCCAACATGCCAGCAACGTCTACCGTGCCCGATGGACCGGCGACGTTCATCTTAATGAAGACATTGCGCAGGTGTTGGCGTCGGAAGCCGGTCGTGCGGCGATCCGAAACGCGGTGCCCGATGTCGTCGTTGGGGGGTTCCCCTGCCAGGACTACTCTGTCGCGAAACCACTGGCGCAATCCCATGGCATTGCCGGCAAGAAGGGCGTCCTCTGGTGGTCAATCGCTGAATTGCTCAAACAACGTCTCGCAGACGGCAAGCCCGTCAAATACGTGATTCTGGAAAATGTAGACAGACTTATCTCTTCGCCTGCAGCGTGCCGTGGCCGGGACTTTGCGATGGTTCAGTCGACGCTTTACCGACTGGGCTACGCCGTGGAATGGCGTGTCATCAACGCGGCCGACTATGGCTTTCCGCAGCGGCGGCGACGAACGTTTATGCTCGCTTACCACGAGAGCACCGAAATCTTTCAGAACATGAGACGCGCGGTTCGAGCTCCGTCCTCATCCTGGTTCGACGGGTCGGTTCTGACACGCGCCTTCCCAGGGATGTTGAAAAACCCATTCTCCGCTGCGGCCCCAGCCCTGCGAGTTCGCAACGAACCGTTCGCCGAACAGCTTTTCTATACGCCGCTATCAACCGGCAAGAGTCGCTTCGAAAACGCTGGAGTCATGCTTGATGGTGAGGTCTGGACAGCTCGTGCAACCGCAACTGGCCTTGATGATTACACCGAGTTCACCGGCTACACGCAATCGGTGACGCTTGGCGATGTTGTGCGCAAGACGGGCGCTGTACCGACCTCCTTTTATGTTCCCAATGAGGCGGTCTCTCGTTGGGTTGCGTGCAAGTCCGCGAAGAGAGTGCCGCGAACGAAGGCCGGATTCGACTATGAGTATGCAGAAGGCTCCATGGCGTTTCCCGACCGGGTGGACCGAGCCGCACGGACCGTCATTACATCGGAAGGAGGGACTACTCCGTCGCGAACGAAACACGTGATAGAGGACCCGTCAGGAAGGCTTCGACGTCTGACCCCAGAGGAACTCGAGGAGCTGAATGGATTCCCTCGTGGCTTCACCGCCGAAGCCGGTGTCGGCGACGTCACACGAGCTATGTTGATGGGCAACGCGCTGGCAGTTGGTCTGGTTACAAGGATTGGAGAGGCACTCTTCCACGCGCACGTCGCTTCGAGAAAGCTATAGGTCCGACCTCCACTCCGATTTGCGTTTCGCTTCGGATACTGACCAACCGTTAGCTCGAAGTCGCAAGAAACCTCCGCGCGCGGGTCGTCTTTTCCTGGCGAACGGTCGCAGCTGCCGTAGGGTGCGGCAGCTGCGATCAGAAGTATCTTCCGCACTCCGGCGCGGCGATCCATTTGGGTGGCGAGCCAATGCTCGCGCACCACGCTTCTTTACGCAGCATGGACGCTGCGCCGGGCGGTCATTCGGGAGTCTGGGCTTTTCCTTGCAGGTAGCTCGATAGCGTGATTACCACCTTGCACGGGAATCCGTGCATCGTATGCAGGTGCGCAATTGACTTTGGTGCTGTAGCCGCCCCGATTCCAAAGACAAACGTCCGATAGCTGACGTCGGTGACGAACTACCGTTTGCAGAAGTGTGCGATAACCGTCTTGACGGCATCCACCACGGTGCGGCTCCTTGCAGCCAAAGTCGCCTGAGATTTGTGAACCGTTTCAACGCAATGCCATATTCGCACCTGAAAAAAGTCATCCATCACTGATACCTGAATGCATGCCTCAGGAGTGCGCTCTGGGCTACCCGTAGTATGGCGTTCGACGAATACTGTGAAGGTCCGTGGTGAGGGATAGGGTCCCAGCGGCCATTCGTATCCACTTGCATGCAACGCCTCGGACGCCCGTTCCCACAACGGCCGCCGAGGGTCGATTTCGGCAATCGCTATGTACAACGGCTCCGCATCGCGCGGCTCCGTCTCGTGTAGACCATCGAAGACTTTAACTGCGGTACGCGACCACTCGGCCGCCCATGCTTCCGCCGCATGTTGCAGACGTTTGAAATCATCGTCGCCGTCGAGCATGTCGACCGGGCTGCGGTCACCAAGGCTTCCTCGCCGTGAGGTCAAAAAACCAAGTCGCAAGTTCGGAGGAGCAGGTGCAACGATTCGGCATATCACCTGCAACCGTACGCGGTCCAACTTCGGGTCGGCCAGTAGCGCGGGGAAGTACTCACCTTCTTCGACATCGACGGCGAAGACACTCCCTTCTGCGACCCACTTCGCGAGTCGCTTCTCGCTCACACCAATGCGCATTCTGAATTCAGTCGGTGTCACCAGTTCTCCGCTTGCGATCATTTCGCGCCGCGCAGCAAGGGCTTGCTGCCACAGATGTGCGCGCAAAACCTCGCCGCCAACATCCTCCCCCGCCTCCAGGTAAGCCTCTCGAACAATCTGAACGATGCGAGCGATCACCCCGTCTGGCAACTGCGCAAACGTGGCACGGTCTGCCACCGGTAGCTGGAAATTATTTGCGGCGATTTTGCGCACAAGCGATGACGCGACAAATTGGGGCACATCGAACTCGGCGTCAATACGGCGCATGGCAATGTCCCAGCCGCTGTCACTCATACGAAACTCCTGGCACGGGAGACAAGATGACTACCCGCTCAGTCCACTGCTCGTCGGTCGATTGGGCCCAGCCGAGCGACAAGCCGTGGCCAGATGTATGATGGGCATCGGAAGTGCTGCCGTCAGTCGCGCGGTGGCGCTCGCATGTCCAAGCCTCACGCACAATCGCAACTTCGTTGATTTCCTCTGCGTCGGTGGTATCAGCCACGCGGGCAAATAGAGCACAACGGCGTCCAGGTCGGCGCTTTGCAAGCGGCACAGGATGTCTCGTACTTTCACCGTTGCCGCTCCTCACGCTGGTGCGTTCCGCTGCGCTCGTAGGTGATAAACCTGCTTCCCAAAGAAATTCGGCGGGTAATACGCCGACGGCCCGTATCTACTACTGCTAGCATTGGCACTTGGGTGGTTTTTCCTGCGTTGTACTCGCGGGCGAGCTTGCCATGAGTGATATCAATTTTTAACTTACGAAAGATTTCTGCAGCAATTTCCTCGAACGTAGCGGCCGGCGCAAGTCGGCCCGTAAATCGATTAACGCGGGTCTTGGCGAAGATGCCCGGGCTGACTCGCACTAACGTCCCATTGCCGAGAAGTCTCGCCAAAATGCGGCTTAGATGAGCAGGACTCCCGAGACCCGTCAGCTCGGACCGGAAAACTACAACGCTCTTTCGCGCAGCAATTGAACGGACGACGCGCTCTTCAAGCTTCATCGCGAATTCTCGAGATCATATCGATAGCGGCAGTGCACGCTTTTCAGCTGTCGTCAGCAATTGGTTAGCGGACGCGCGTAGAGCCCAGGATGCCTTCGTCTGCTGCAAGCAAGACGATGACGACATTTTCGTAGGTAATCTGTTCACAGCTATTCCGCGGGTCTAGGTGAGGCTCGCCAGGGTACAAAAATTCATATGGCCGCCCTTTGTCTATGCCTTGCTCGTGCGTCCACCTGTCGCTCGCTGGAAGTACGCCGCGGACCTCTTGTGAGTCCGCGGCCGAATAGCCGTGTGGCACAAGCATCACCTTGGCATCAGGGTCTGCTTCGCGAAGCAATTGCAACAGTTCGGTTACGCTCATGATTCACCTCGTCCCTGGTTGCGCAATGGCCAGCAGTGCCACGGTTTGGATGTGAACCTGCTCGGCAACGCTGCAAGCATCTTCTGGGGAGCAAGGCTCGGTGAAAAGCATGTGTCGGCACGAGGACCACCGGAAAAGGGCCTCGACGAGTGCGCTCTCGCCTGCCGACAGCGAGAGTACCTGCAGTAGTTGTCCGACGACGTTAGCATCCGGATGTTCAAGTCCATCTACACCACGACCTCTTCCGGCAGCGAATTCGCAACAGCAAAAGTACATCGCCTCCCACGCGCAACTGAGGCGTGTCGAAGACGACAATTCTTCGCTCCGCGCATCCTGCAAATAGCCACGACTGATAGCGATTCGACTGCTGTCGCCTTTTTCCTTGTCTCCCCATCTATTGCGCTCCATGCGGTGTTTCTCAACAATGTCCGCACACGGCCTGCACGAGATCTCGAGCCACGCTCGTAGCTGTTTGCGCGCGTCCTGGGCGCCAAGACCCGTTTCTGAGTTTGTATGCAAAAAATGCTGTTCGAACCCGGGAGGTACACCCCATGCCTCGTCGTCGAGCGCCAACCACGTGGTTAAGCCATACTTCTGTGCGTGTCGAATTGGTGTCATGGCTTTAAAAGTTCCGTCGAGGATCTCACCGAAACGCGGCGGTGTGCCGAGCGTTGTACCGACAACTCTGCGACGCAATTCGTCCGGCAACAGCGCTATGGTCCTGTCAGGACCAAGTGTCCGCAGCCAAGAGGTGGTAACGATAATTTGTACCTGCGGCCATGGCGCAAGAGCATCGACAAGATATGGGGCGTACTCAAAAAGCGGTCGTCCTGAATCCAAGGTTACAACGCTGTTGTCGTCCAACAGGCCATGACCGGCGTTTAGCACGCCCCCGTAGTTCAAGTAGAGGGCTGGCGCGTCAGCGAGCAACTGTTGCGACTGTTCGACAGGCTTTATCATCTTCTCCTCCGCTTGCGTGCGCGGCGCAGTTCTGTTGGTATGCCTGCCACACGTAAGGTTGAAGGCAGGTCAACGGCCGCGAGCACGTAGACCAATGCGCTGCGTTGCTTTGACGTGCGCGCCAAGTCACCACGGGGGCTGAGCATCGCGTTATGAAACGCGCGGCACAGAAGGCGAAAGACCAGTCGTTTCGACAATCCGGTCTCACCACGCCGCGTCAGTGCTCTCCGGCGCCACGTCAGACGTCGTCTCAACAGACGCGCCAATTCCTTTGCAACTCCGGCTAGCGCATACGCAACTACTCGCTCGGTCTCGCCACCCACCGAGTCCCGCAGTCGCCGTCCTTTCCGCCTCACGTCAGGCGCCCCTTCCTTGATGCGCCCGTGGTGGAAGCTGAAGCCGGTGAACCAAACATCGACTCAAGTCGGCGGGCCAACAATGCCTGTACGTCAGCGTCGCCAAGACCGACTTCGCGCTGGCAGTGAATCAATCTTGCCTCGTGCCCTTCAAATCCAGCGCTATCGTCATCAAGTGCAAGCCATCTTTTTACCCCGCAGCGCTGTACGTGGCGCAAAATCTGCACCCCTCGCGGTACCCAGGACCATACCAGCGTCAACTCATCGTGCGGATCGTATGTCGAATCGACAATACGCTCACGTAACGAGGCAGTTGAAAACTTTGCACATGTCTCATCAAAGCCCAATTCTTGTACCCACGCCGTGCTTAGCGCAATGACGACGTCTGGGTATCCAGCAAGGTGGCGCTCGAGCACAGGCGCGTATTCAAAAAACGGCGTGTCCGGCGAGCCGCTGACAAGACCATGCCTAGTTCGATATGCATCGGTACGATGGAGCGTATGGTCCAGGTCTGTGTAAAGGACAGCTGAATCGGCAGTAATAGGTTTCCTGCCGCGTTTATCTCCGAGCCTTCGAATGGGCAAGCTAGTGGAGTCTTCATTCATCGCAACTCCCGTTCGGCTCGTACCCTATCGAAGGCACAACTGAGGACGAGACTGATATGACCATCTCTGTCGGGCAGTGGCATAGCAGGCCGATGGCGACCTTGCGAAAAAGGGGGCAACGGCGATCTCGTCGTCACCAGCGAGCGCCAGCAAGAAGGCACGCTATCGAGTACCGCACGAGTTTGCTCTTCAGGCGTTGTCATCGGCAGCTCCGTCAATCACTTTCGAAGTCACGTATTCATATCTGTCGAGATTGGCATCGAATCCTGCCCACCCCGGCTTGACACGCTTGACCTGACACCAACAATTTATCTCATATACGGGATTTTTATCTCGAAAATGAAGTTTATATTTCTAATTTGTTAGTTTGCTTCGACGGACTGCTGCGCCGTGAAATATGGCAGTTTGTCCTCGGGGGACGTTGAGCAACGCCCTCGCCCCCAAAGCAGGCCTGAAGGAATATTAGGGATCGAAGTAACGGCGTGGATGCAGCGGCATCTTCCCGCCACGCGTACGCATCGCATTGCCGCTTGGCAGCAGGTAACAAGTGCGGCAGATCTTTGACGTCCTCCCCGCCCTGGAGGACGGGGTATCTCGGCGGTTCAGGATGAACTTGTGGAACGACCCGTACGACGGCTGTTCGCTCGCGACTTTGGAGACGTCGCCGAGAAGCAAAATGGGACGCTGGCCGTGCGCTGGCGTTAGGGCGAATCGATATCGGTTAGGTCAATCTGGACGCTGGTGCGCCCCAGAGCCTTCATGCACTGAAGGTAAAACGCAAAGCTAAAGCTTCCGCGGGACAGTTTGTTCGCAATGGATCGCTCTGTCTCGGGCACGCCAATGCCCTCGAGCAACGCTGCAAGTTGTTTGTATCCAATGTCTTTGCGAACCAGCTCAGCACGCAGTACGCGCCTTGCCTGCAGATACCAGTCGGTCATCCGCCCGAACCCCAATTAAAAGGCGGATTATTCCTTGCCTATCGGACTTGCAGTTCTATAATCCCATATTCGGGACTTAGTTACCATATTTGAGCCTAAAATTTCAGCTTACACCTCGCCAACTTTCTGCGCCGCGGCGACGCTTCGCTGTATGCCGAAGAATTTTTCAGGAGTTGCCATGGCTCACAGGCGTCCAGTGTCGCCACAAGCATTGGCACTGCGCGTATCGCGTCTGTTTAGTCGTGTTCGACGACGACAACGACGCAGTGGCAGATAACGCGCTCGCCGCTGCGGCCCGCGTAGTTCTCTGGCGGCTGGCTGATCTCATCTAGCGCCGAAGGCGGATGCAGACGAGCCCATTCGCAGGCCATCTGAAAAATCTGAAATTTTCGCCCCGCTGCGAAACGGGCGCGCTCGCTATATGTGCTCAGAGCAGACATCGCTCGAACACATTCGGGAGGCAGTCATGGGAAAAGGCATTCAGGTTTGGACGGAAGCAGTCATTGCGAAGAAGCAACGGCGAGGAGATGGTTCGGGAGACGGGGCTGCTTACAAGCCCTGGCTCGGAGCTCACGACGTAGCTTCCATTGGGACCCTCCATCGCTCCTTCAGTCAAGCGTTTGGACGGTCGATTCACATGCTTTCGGACGTCGAATGGCACACCTTTCTGTTGCTCGAACACTCAAGAAAGTTCACGCAGGTCTACGAGTGCTATCCGCTTGAACGTGAGGTCACGCTGCAGATTGCGGAGGCGCTACGAATCCGGCATCCGCACTACCCCGGGACGCACGTTCCAACCGTAATGACCGTTGATTTTCTCGGGGTTGATGAACGTGCAGATGACATGCGCATTGTCGCTTTTGACTGCAAACGCTCGGAGGAGGCCGAAAACGAAAACTCCATCGCGAAGTTGCAGATCACCCGCGAGTATTTTGCGGGCCGCGGCGTGCCCCACCACCTGGTTTTTCATTCAGAACTGCCGATGGAAAAGGTAAAGAACATCGAATGGATGCGCTCCACGAGCCTGAAGGAAGGAGAAATCGAGCGTTACCCCGGTTTCTTTCAAGACAAGGTCACCCAGATGGCGCGCGAACTGTCAGCCGGCACACATGCCATGCCCCTGAACAAATTTTGCTCTTCGTTCGAGTTCCGCCATCAAATGGCACCGGGTGATGGGCTCCGTGTCGCCGGGATGCTGATGTGGGAGCACATCCTGAAAGGCGACATCGGCAATCCCGACTTGAAGTCGGCGCCGCTTAACAGCTTCGTTTGCACACCCGATGCAAACCTGCCGCGTGTCGCTTCGCTATAAACGCAAACACCAGGATTTCTAAAATGGCAACCCTTTCCAATCTTGCTTATCTGAAGCCGCGCGTCGTGGAGCTTCTGCGTAGCTTCCGTCCCGTCCTTACACCTTACGCAGGTGCGCGGCTGTCGGAAAATCTGGCAGCCCCGCTGTCCGACTCCCACGCGATGTCACTCTCACAATTCCAGGCGTTCCTGCTGGAATCCATCAGTTCCACGAATCTGAATGCCTGAATCTGCCATGCTGTACAAGAATGACGTCTTCGAAGCAGCCGACGGCTGTCAGTACCGGGTACTCAAGCCTACGAAGGGGCCCGAGTACGGATGGGTAATCAACATCTCGCAAGCACATCAATGGCCAGTCGAACGAGACTTTGGCGTGCTGCGTCAACACCAGACCGCCGACAATACGGAAAGCAGACGAACGCTTCCCGATTTCGCCTTTTATCCTAAAAGATCGCAGGATCGCGCAAAAGCGGCCTACGAAGTGATCAGGCCATTGCTGTATAACGACGACGACTCTGAGAACACACGAATTTTCCATGAAGCGGAAAGGAGTCGACTCGTCCGGAAAAGGGCTAATGAGCTGGGGATATCAAAGACAACAGTCTATCGCTACCTGAATCTGTGGTGGTCACAAGGCCAAAGCAAAATCGTTCTCACACCGGGCTACACAACCAGTGAAAAGAGAAACGCAATTGGAACCAGTGGCAAGGGGCGACGTCCCGACGATGAGAGATACGCAATCTTTCAGATGAGTGCAGACGACGTTAAGTTTTGCAAGCAAATCATCCAGAAGAAATTTATAAAAAAGGCGCTCAGAACGCTCACCGGCGTCTATGCCGAACTTTGTGAAAAGCACTATTCATTCGTCGACGGTAACGGAAAATCTCTTCTCAAGCCAGAGGGAGAAAGACCCTCCATCCACCAACTGCGTGGCGTGCTGAAAAAGCACTTCACCATTGAGGAAACGCTACGTGGCAAAAAGGGCGACAAGGAGTTTGAACGCGAACACGACGCGTTCTTCGGGACATCGCAGGAAGGAGTCTACGGCGTCGGTCACATCTACGAAATAGACGCCACAATCGCTGATGTCTTTCTCGTGGCAATGGCGAATCGGGCGAGCATTATCGGCAAACCTACGCTATATCTCATCTATGACCGCAAGAGCCGTCTATGCACTGGCTTCTATGTAGGATTGGAGAACGCGTCCTGGACTGGTGCCATGCTGGCCATCCTCAGCATTGCAACCGACAAAAGAGCGCTCTGCGCAAAATACGGCGTGGAGTATGACCCGGCCGATTGGCCAGCAGACGGCGTATTTCCAGCAAGGTTTGTAGGTGACCGTGGCGAGATGGCATCAAAAAATAGCGATCGCATCTGCGATGGCATGGAGTCAACCATCTCAAACACTCAAAGCCTCTTGCCGATCCGGAAGGGATTAGTTGAGTGCGGATTCAAGCTGACGCATCAATCCATAAAAGATGAAATGCCTGGATACGATCCACCTTTTAACTCCAAGAAGCGACGAGCGGTTCAGTACCCCCTCGACGCCGCGCTAACGCTTGATGAATTCATATCCAACATCCTTCAATCGATAGTTAGACACAATCGAACCGTTATGGAAGGCTACCCTCTCTCTCCGGAACATATCCTTGCCGGTACGCCCGCCATTCCTCGGGCCCTGTGGAATGAAGATATTGCCAATAACACCGGGTCCGTTTCGCGATATCCGTATGAATATCTGCAAAAACAGCTGCTTCCCCGTAGTCAGGGAACCGTCACCCAGGAAGGCATCCAGGTTGAAGAACTGCTCTACAAGAGTGACGACAACGCTGTCAAACAATGGATGATATCTGCGGGAGTGAACGGAAACTTTAAGGTTAGCTACTCTTACGATGCCCGGCTCGTTGATTCCATCATCGTCTACGGTTCGCATGGCGACAGCTTTAGCTGTCAACTGAAGGGCGACAGCAAACAGTACGCTGGCTACTCGTTCGCCGAAGTAAAGTTCATTTTTACTGAAAAACGTAGGCTCGATAAGTCGCAAGGACAAAACAAACTTCAGGAAAGGGTGAATCTGGCGCGGCACATCCGCCAAATTGCTGAGCCCGCTGTCAAGGCTGCCAAAGTGGCAACTGCGGGTGCCGCACGTTCCACCCGGCGAGCAGACACAGCCGCGGCACGTCAGGCGGAGAAAACACTGCGGCGCCAGAACGAAGTTGTCATGCCGGCAGCAACGCCTGCGAGTGCGCCCAACAACGTCATCCCTCTGGTCTCGCGTGCCAGCAATGACGACAACACCAATCGAAATACTGCTGGCCTGTCAGAAACTGGGAGCATGCAAACTGAACCGGTAGCACCTGCGAAAGTGTCCGTTGCCGAGATTCTTCGGCGAAAAGCTATGGAGAAGACTAATGAACGCGTCAATAAATAACCCGTATCTGGTTGAAGCCCGATATGTCGAGCAACGCATACCCCACTTTCGCGACAACCCGCTCATCTGCGCGCTGCCTCGCGCGCCGACCGATGAGGAGCTGATGGAAAATCTGTTCGACCTGCCACAGTTCTCGATGGAGCAGCGCGATTGGCCCACGAGCGACCGGCTTCATATGGTCTCGCAGTTGTCCAGATTCCTGAGTCCTCTTGAGCGCCATATTCAGCTTGCCCGAGCGTTTGACACGTTTATCCGGAACGGATATGTTGACCGCGCACCGCGGTCGGCTGAACACGTTCATGTGTATCAGCAGCTCTATGAAGCAAAGCAACAAGGACGAGCCTTCCTGAGTGACTTTTCGCGGCCGCAGGAGGCGCAGCTGTCTGCGGCAGTGATCGGGTGGTCCGGAATCGGCAAGACAACGACCATTCGACGAATCTTTTCCCAGTATCCTCAAGGCATCTATCATCCAAAATTCGGGATAACGCAGATCCCGTACATTCATATCGAATGCCCCCATGACGGCATTTCGGTGAAGGGGCTGGCCGCTTCCATTATCCGCAAGCTGGATCAGTTAGTGCCGGACGTCGATTACTATGACTTGTATCTCAAACGTCCTGGCACAGGCGAAACCCTGTTGAACC
Source organism: Paraburkholderia sp. RL17-381-BIF-C (assembly GCF_046026435.1). Classification (NCBI taxonomy): domain Bacteria; kingdom Pseudomonadati; phylum Pseudomonadota; class Betaproteobacteria; order Burkholderiales; family Burkholderiaceae; genus Paraburkholderia; species Paraburkholderia sp. RL17-381-BIF-C. Next base: position 38,331 of record NZ_JARESX010000003.1, read on the forward strand.
ATGCGGCGCGCGTAATGCACAACCATTTTGTCGGCGTGCTGGTAGTGGACGAAATTCACAACCTGAAGAACGCAGGTCGGAACAAAACGACTTTGATGGCCGCGCTCGTCACGGCTTCTAACGAACTCAAGGTTCCAATTGTGTTTGTTGGAACCAATAAAGCCGTCAAAGTGCTTGGCATTGACTTTAGCAGTGGACGTCGAAGCTCGGCAGCCGGTTTCCCGGTGTGGACTGCCCTGAAACAAAGCGGCGACCTTGAGAAGCCCGGCGAATGGGAGGACTTCCTCGCGTCGCTATGGCCGTTCCAATGGATACAGCATCCGGTTGAGCTTAATCAGTATCTGGCAAACTACATGTTCGATTGCTCCCAAGGCATTCCCGACATTGCTATCAAGCTTTTCGCCTGTGCTCAATGGCGCGCGATGCTTGACGGCACAGAAACCTTTTCCGTCAATACCCTCGCTGAGGTAATGAACAGCGAGCTCGTGCGCGTCGCCCCGATGCTTGACGCCATCCGCGAGGATGACATGGACGCGTTGAACCAGTTCGAAGACATCGCGCCGCTCCATTTCTCTTCATTGCTCGATGATGCGCTCAATTCGTATGAGGGCGTGCGACAACGCGGCGCTGAAATCAAACCTGGTCACGCCGCGTTCGTTCCGCGCGTGAGTGGGGTTCTTGTCGAAGCTGGCATTGATGAAGCCCGAGCAGTTTCGATGGCGCAAAAAGTCGAGAATGAGGGCAAGGTCACTGGCGTCGTCGAAGGCGCGTCTGCTGCTCTCAAGCTGGCAAAGCCTCCGAAGGCGGCTCGAAAAAAGGCACAGGAAACGCCCGAAGAACTCGTCCAACTGGCTCCTGATGATTATCGCAATGCGATTCGCTCAGCGAAGCGCGACGGCGGCACTGTCTTCAGTCATCTGAAAACCATCGGCGCAGCTCGTCGCCTCGACGATATCCTCGACCTCGTCTAGCTACGATGTACTTCCCGCAGCCCTACCCGGATGAACTGCTGGGTAGCCTCTTCATCCGGGCTTGTCATCATTTGGCGGTGACACCGCGTGCGCTGATCGCCGTTCTTTCAGAAGGCGGGGATAGTGTTCCATCGTTCATTTACCCCAGCTTGATTGCTGCCATCGCACGCCTTACGGGCATGTCTGCACACGAGGTGCTCTGGCAGCACACCGTTTTTCCCTACGTGTCCATAGTTCTTGACTCGACGCGCCGAGACATCCTCGAAGCACAGATATTGGATTCGGATGCACCTGGAAGCAGCCTGCGTCTTCGATCCACCTTCCCCTCCCACATTAGCGCCCTATCCTTTCGCCGGTCGTGCGAGGTTTGTCAACGGCACGACAGGACGACTTGGGGGGAAGACTACTGGCACCGAATTCACACATTGCCAGGTGTGCTGGTGTGTCCTATCCATGGATCACCATTGTTAATTTCGCACGTGCCTCTGCTGGCACAGATCACTCAAGAACACAATCGGTTGCCTCACGAGCTGGATTTTGACAGACGCCGCTGGCCGGCCAGCGAACCGACCTTGCGAGACCTGGCATCAGAGGTGAAGGCCGCGTTAAGGTGCGAGATCAACGCGTGGGACTATTGTCTGCAATCTTGCCAGAATGCGGCAACAAGCCGTGGATACGAATACGGCGCACGCGCGAAATCGGTCAACCAGCTGGCGATTGATTTTGAGCACTACTTTGGGTCACGTCTTCTGGAAGAGCTGGGGTTACCTCTCTTGACGTGCTCGTCAGACGCTTGGCCCGTAGAGCTGCTTCGCGGCCGACGGCCCGCCATGCAGTTGCAATTGCGCCTCATTCTGCTCAGATCATTTCTGCTGGACCATGCGGCTCAGTCGTGAACCGCGTTGTACAGCGGATCGGCGACGATTCCGCCCTAGACCAGGAACACAGCCATATCGAGGCAGAAGTGCCATCTCTAGGCGGTGCGTTCCTAGTCAGTGGTGGTCTTTTCGACCTGCGCATCGGAGGCCTGAATCGACTCGCCCCCGTTTGCTGGCGTGATGACGTAAGCATGGACATGCCGCAGCTTCAGTTTCTCAACAGTTCCCGTAACTCCGGCGTGCGGACCGGATATTACTCTCAGCATGTCGCCGGCGCGAAACCGCAGCTTCGACAGCGCAGCTTCGTCTATGGCACGGTCCCACAGCGCCTTTATCTTAAGCGTCGCTTCTGCTTGCATACCAAGCATCCGATCAGAAAATACCCACGCTTTTCGAAGGGGTTCGACTGCTTCGACAGCCTTTCCGGTATCGAGCAAGGCCATGCCCTTTTTAATCGACTCAACCCTGATATTCTCGAGTAGAGCATCGTTGAAAGGGTATGTGAAGAGAACCCATTCGGAGACGTGCCCCTCTGGATTCTTCAACTGGAACTCATATCCACGCCAGCTCAGTTGTGCCTCTGGCTCGTTATCGCTCGATGCCAGTTCCAAGTAGTCGCCAAAATAGATAGTCGGTAGTTGCCAATAGAGATGCCCGCCGTCAGACGGAACCCCAAATTCGCTGCGACGACGGTGCGCGACAACGACGCCTGGCACGAAATCCTCACCTTTAAATACAATCGCTGCTTTATAACCACGATGCAACCCGTTCTCGGTATCGGGCACCCGTGACCACGTAACCTCTTTCAATACCGGGACGACACGCTGCCCGCCCGCAGACGCTTTGTAGCCGCGCATCGCGACTTCCTTCGAGTGATGGAACGGCACGCGTCCCGGTTGCTTCGGCATCATGCGAGTCCGAATTGCGGTCAACCACGACAAGTCTTTCACTGCGGCGCTCATCAAAGCAAGGTGCGTCGACGTTAGCGAAGATTGTGCTTCCTCCAGGTCAGATCCGAGGCGCGCCGCCTTTGCCTCAAGCTCGTTGACCTGCTCCCGCGACGAGACTTGTGCGTCTAGCAATTGCTTCTCAAGTACGCTTTGTTGAGCCTTGAGCTCGTCGACCCGCTGAACGAGCGAGGGATCTGTTTGCTCCACTACTTTCCGTCGTAGTTCGGGATCAAGATCCTGAAGTCGCTCCATTAGGTCATTAACGCGTTGTTGGTCCTCTGCGTCAGACGAACCCTTTAGTCGATCCCACAAGCGAGGGAAGAACGTATGAAGGTCAACGCCGGCGTAGAACTGCACGCGTGAGCGCGCGACCGCAGCGGCAAGCTTGGCCAGGACGTGGTTATACTTTTCTGAAATTTTGGAAGGGTCCGATTCGTAGAATGCCCAAAGGACGTCTGGATTCAGCCCAGGATCAGTCACCAAGTCTGCCAGACTTGACATGAAAATGTCGTCCCATCCCCCACAGCCCATTACTACCAACGTCCGGTTCTGTAGTAGCTTCTCCAGCGAGCGCTTTAACTGAGGCCTGGCCTGCCCGATTTGCGCTGGCACATGGAGCGTATCGGAGCCATGCCAATATCCATGCAAATGGACGACCTCAACGCCGGGACCCTGCGATTGGCCAATCGTCCCATCTACCGTTAGCACAGTACGAAAATACGTCTCCCCCGCAGCTCGGACAGCGACCTGGATAAGCGGATCGAAGTTCGTGGTCAACACTGTCCGTCCGATGTGCCCAGGGCGCTTAGCGAGCAGTTGCCCGAGTGCGACTACAGACGGACGGAGGTGCCACCCTTTGGTATCGTCGTCCAATGCACCTGAAGCCTGTGGACCGTACGAGTTTGAAACGGCGGCGTCCGGCTTACCCGACGGAAGCGGCTTACGTGCCTGGAGTACAGCTCGTCGAATGACGGCATTGGCTGCGTCCTGTCCGCGACGCCCCTGTAGTTCAGCGAAAGCGTTTCGATAAGCTTCGCTGGGGTCTTTCGACACATGCGCTGGCCCGAGCGCCCCGGGGGAGTCACTTAATGCCTCCTCCACAAGGGTGACCACGCCCGCGACGTTGGGAACCCCAGGTGCATCCTCGGCTTCGGGAATTGTAAGAGCGGATCCGAAGAAGAACACAACCTCTCGCTGAGCGTGGATCAGACGATCAAGGAGAACATCAACACCATGAAACCGAATATCTGAATCGCTCACTGTCGCACCAAGCCTTTTGACGAATTCGGCAATTCTAGCTTAGTGCACGTCACGATCAGGTGTTCGCCCTTTGGCGTCTCCTTCTTTGCGTCGCCGTCGAGCGCCGCCAGCTCTGCTCTCCCAAAGACGCTTGCCACCGGCTGCTCTGCGGAGGTGGTCTTGCGACCGCGCATCGCCCTGCCACATTTAAGGTGGCATAGCTCAAACTCTCAGTCATTGGTGAGGATATCCGGGAGCGGATCGAGCAGCATGTCGGCTAGCCGCTCATCAATCTCAGTGCGTATCCAATCATAGTCCGGGACCATCCGCGCATCGCGACGGCATGAACATCTGCCAGCGAGCCAACGACATGCGGCAGAATTACCAGCGCGACAATCGGCGAATGCGGCTCGATCTTCGAGTGGCGGCCACGCTTCGCCCTTTTGCGCTCATCAATCATCGCGTCCAACGCCTCACGGGCAGGTCGTGCTTGCTCTATAAGAATGACCGTTGCCGACGCGCCCTCTCGCATACGCGTGATTACTGTTCTCATTTTTTCAGATTCGATCTTCTGAAAAATTCAGAATCGTCCCCTACGTTCTGCCACTCGCTACACGCTCCAACAAGTCCTTGGAGAGAAAATATGTGGTTGCAGTCAGTTGAACGGATTCACGGCCGTCTGCATGGCAGGCTCGTGTCAGAAAAAGGCGTGGTTGAGTGGATGGATATGCAATCCATCTGGCAGCACCAGCTTCCGCTTGCGCGTCGGACGAAAGCGTCTGCGGTAACAAGACTCCATGAATGGGAAGTTACGGACGCTAGCGAATATTTGCAGCTGGCTGGACTGGACGCTGACCTGGCGGGCGGACACACGGTCTATGGTTTCAGTTACAACGGGCTTCGGTTCCTGGTGCCGGCAATACTTGTTAGCAAGGGGCTTTTTCAACCAAACGCGACATTATTTGAATACCTTTATCGGCCGTCGGCGCTGGAATTGCTGCTTGCGCCGGTCCCCGAGGCTGAGACCGTGACTGTGCGACTACTTCCACGGTATGCGAGGACTCACAGGGTCCCGTCCGATTCGGCTCTGGCAAATCTTGGCTGGCTTTACTGCTTTCCTTCCGCGAGAGATGCGTGGAATTCCGTTTACAGTAGCGCGGCTCGAGGACTAGTCCATGTGACTATGCCGAAAGTGCAGGCGCACCTGCACTTGCGAGGCGTGCTCTCCGATAGCACCTTGGCGGTTTCTAGCCTGAGCATCAGGTTATTCCAGCCGATGGAACGCCCCTTTGAGTGGGCTGGGATACAGCCGGATCAATTCTGTCATAGACCGAAAGCCGGAAGCGTCGCGCCAAAGGCACGTTTGATAAAAGCCGACATTGAAAAAGGTCCGAATGGCTGGGCACTGTCAGAGTGGGAATGGCACAGTATCAAACACCTCTTTTCCCCACACCTGCGACAGAGGACCGACGAACAGATACGTACACTTGTGAGCGCCATCCTCGTGAAGCTGGGTTCAGGCAGCGGTTGGATGGCTGTCAATGCGAGCCATGGCACGACGGCGAAAGTCAGCTCATTCTATCGGAACAACTGCGTATCTGGCCGTTGGAACGAAGTCGAGAGAATCATTCGAAAGCTTAGAAAAAGCCCTGGACCCGATGAAAAGGCGGCGGCATCTCTACATCCTAGTAAACCAGAAGACAATGACATCAAGCGCCCCTCCGAGTGATGAAAACCGGGCCGATTTGAACGGCTACACTCACCGCGGCCAACGCCGGTGGGGCGCCTAGCGATGGTGCCGATACGCTCGGGCCAGATTTGATTTACTAATCTGCGGACAGCATTGCGACGAATCAGGCCAGATGCATTTGCTCGCGAGCTCGCGGGTGTTTTTTACAAACCTTTTAGAATCATAAAGATAGCTCGTCCAGTCAGGACAGGTTTTATTTACGAGCAACCAGCACCGTTTTCGCAGAGCGGGCAGACTGCGCGAGTAGGTGCGCAAGTGCCGGTCTGCCCGACCAGGCAGTGTCGGCGGCAAGGTGAATCACGCGAAAATCGCGCGCGGGCAACGGTCCACCCTGTGTGGTCGCCCCCTTTTTAGTTTATTTTTTTGCACTTGCACAACCGTCCGATCGCGCCGGATACTGACTTGGCCCGCGTCGTCTCCTCAGCGGGTGCATCAGTCTTCGCCCGCTTCGCGCGGGCTTCTTTTGAACGATGGATGCGAACGTCAGGAGGCGCCATGAAAGTCTGCGATGGATGCTCCGATATCGACGGCCGGCCCGTCGATGTTCAACGGCAGGAAAACCTCACCCTGATTGGCGTGGCGGAGCGCAACGGCGCGCTCGTTCTCGAGCACTACCGCTGCGACAAATGCCGGGCCATTATCGCCAGACAATTCGCCGGTGATTCCGACGAACGAATCTGGAGCGTTATCGAAACAGCCCATTGAGCGGTCGCCGCCGCTGCCGCCTGATGCTTGACCTATCGAACAAGGAACCCATAGGTGAGCGGATCACGCTCATCCAGTAGCCAGGTTGCCAGGCCGCAGACAAAAGCATTACCTTCCACCTCCGGAATCACGGCCTTGAAATCACCCACGGTCGTCTCGCTCAGAACACGCCCTTTGAACACCGTGCCGATAATGGACTCGTTCACCAGCGTGTCGTCCTTGCCCAACTTGCCGCGCAAATAAAGCTGCGCGACCCGTCCTCCGGTCCCGGAACCGGTTGGTGAACGGTCCACCTCACGGTCCGCAAACACGCAACAGTTGGCTTGCGTCGACTCCGCGTGCCGCGGCGCATTCGCAATGATGGTGCCGTAGATGTGATTGATCTCCGGAATATGCGGGTGCTCGACGGGAAACGCCCTGTTTGCCGCCTCCTTGACTTCGGCGCCGAAGCGCACGAGTTCTTCCACCGACGATTCCCGCACTTCGAGACCATGCGGCGCTCCGTCGGTATAAAAGTAGAACGCGCCGCCGAATGCGATATCGCCGGTCACCGAACCGAACGACGGCGTCTCTACGGTCACGTCCTGCTTCCAGATAAACGACGGCACGTTGACGAAGCGAACGTTGCCCGCGTGCTCGCCGTCCCACTTCACAAAGGCTTCGATGAAGCCGCACGGCGCATCGATGCCGATGCGCGTTTCGGGTATCTGACGCTGCACCCAACCCAGTTCGACCGCCGCCGTCGACAGCGCAATGACGCCGTGGCCGCAATGGTCGCTATACCCCTCGTTATGAAGGAAGATGATGCCGAAATCAGCGCCGGGGCTGACCGGTTCCGTCAGATATCCGCCGTACATGTCGGCATGCCCACGCGGCTCGAACATCAGAGCCCGGCGGATATCGTCGGCGTTTTCCTTCAGCCACGCGCGCCGCTTGACGATCGTGTCGCCAGGCAGACGCGGCAAACCGCTGGTGACAATGCGGAATGCCTCTCCGCCGGTGTGGACTTCGACAGTCTGGATCGTGCGTGAAATTTTCATGTTTGCTTCGTGAAGTGGCTGGGTCGCTTGCCGTTACTGACCGTACGGAACCGGCAAGCCGTTCTTGATCGTGTACACGGTGGTCGGCGCGCCCTTCAGGTCGCCGAACTCGTCGAATGAATAGGTGCCCGCTACGCCCTTATAGTTCTCCTTCGCGAGTTGCGCGGTCAGCTTCGCCTTGTCCGTGGTCGTGCCGGCCTTCACCATGGCGTCGGCGAGCAACTTCACGCCGTCGTAGTAGCTCACGGCGTAGACCTGGGTATCGATGTTGTACGCGGCCTTGTACTTTTGCAGGAACTCGCGACCGGCCGGTGTTTTCTCCAGCGCAATGCCGCCTTGGGCACAGTAGACGATCGACGCCGCGTCGCCGGCAACCTTGCCCATGTCGGCCGAGCAGATTCCGTCGCCGCCCAGCAGCTTCGCCCTGAGCCCGCGCTGGCGCATCTGTTTGGCCATCGGCGCGCCTTGCGCCGCGTATCCGCCAAAGAAGATCACGTCAGGATTTTTGGACTTGATGTTCGTCAGAATGCCGAGGAAGTCGGTGGCCGACGAACTGGTGAATTCCTGGTCCACGATCTGAATGCCGTTCGCCTTGGCAACCTTCGTGAACTGCTCCGCCACGCCTTGACCGTAGGCCGTGCGGTCGTCGATCACGGCGGCCGTTTTGGCCTTCAACGTCTTCGCGGCGAATTGCCCCATCGTGCCGCCGAGTTGTTCGTCGCTCGCGCCGATACGGAAGATGTTCTTGAAGCCCTGCTTGGTCAGCGCCGGGTTGGATGCAACGGGCAGCATCGGCACGTTTCCGGCGTTGTAGACGCGCGAGGCCGGAATCGCCACGCCCGAGTTGTACGGTCCAACGACAGCGACGACGCCGCTGTCTACCAGTTTCTGCGCAACCTGCACGCCGATTTTCGGGTCGGCCTGGTCGTCCTGCGAATCCAGCTTGAAGGTGACCTTCTGCCCGGCGACGCTTACTCCTGCCTTGTTCAGTTCGTCGATGGCGAGCCGCGCGCCGTTCTCGTTGTCCTTGCCGTTCGGCGCTTGCGGGCCCGTGAGCGGAGCCGAATGACCGATGGTGACGACGACCTGGGCCGTCGCGGACAGGGTGAAACCAGCGGCCATCAATGCGGCCGCAGTCATTGCAAGACGTCGCATACGAACTCCGATTGGACTGGGGAGCAATCACCATATGCTCAATTCGGCGCCAATTCAATCTAACGCCCAGAACGGCGGCCACTTTCGGACCACGTCGCGAGTAATTTTCGAATCCAGCCACGACTATCGCGCGTATATCAGCCAAGCCGGTGGATATCCGGCTCCAGCGCCGCTCTGTTAATTCCGGCGCTGACCCATGGTTGACCAGTGGCTTGCGGCTGAACGCGGCGTACTTCCGCGTCATTCAGACCCGAGCAGCTGTTTGCGCTTCGCCGCTGCGCAATCAGTCAGTCTTTAGCGGTAGATGAAGCTTCGGGGCGTGCTGAAGCATGCGCCGGAATCGCTGGAGAAATATTATGGAAAAGTTAACGCTCAAAGTCCTGCTGGCGCGGGTTGGTGTCGCATCGCTCTGTGCGTGCGCCGCTATGGTTGCTCAGGCTGGAGGCAATGGCAATGGCGGAAACGGCAGCGGCGGCTCTCACGGCGCCGCCACATCAGGCATGACATACCACAGCGAGCCCATCTCGAGCCCCTGGAACCGGGTTCCCGGCGACATGACAAAGCATGCCGACACCGGCGCCTCCACCATGCCCGGCATGTCGCCGGACGACGGCGCCCAGTCGACCAAGACCGGGCAGTAACGATTCACGGCGACACTGGTGCCGGACGTGGCGGGCTTGCGCGTCCGGTGCTGAGTGTCCAGACGATCTGGGGCGCGGCCGGGTTGAGAGTCTGGGCTGAGAGTCTCGGCTGAGAGTCTCGGCTGAGAGTCTCGACTGAGAGTCTGGGCTGAGAGTCAACGCCGAAACTGCAGGCCAACGATCACGACCGCAAGTCAGCGCCGAGAATCGTCAGAGCCGCTCCAGTTCGTTTTTCATCCAGTCATGAACGGCATGACTCAACTCTTGCTGCGTCATCTCCTGAGGCGAGAGCGCTGGCCCGATAACCACGCGAATATGCCCGCGTCGGTCAGGCCAGCCTTTCGTCGGCCAGACCTTACCCGCGTTCAACACCACAGGAACTGCAGGCACGCCGGTCGCACACGCCAGTCGAACGCCGCCCGAAGTCATTCTCAACGGGGCATCGTGAAGCACCCGCGTCCCTTCCGGGAAAATGACGACGACATCGCCCTTAGCCAGCCTCTCCGCGCTTTCCTTCGTCACAGCCTGGTGAGCCTGCCGGGCCGAGCCGCGGTTCAGGCTGACCATGTCGAGACCGCGCAGCACCCAGCCAAAGAACGGGATACGCAGCAGGTCTTCCTTGAACACGAAACTGATGCGGCGTGGAATCAGCGCGAGAAACGCGAGCGTTTCCCAAGTCGATTCATGACGGCACAGAATGATCGCGGGGCCGTCGGGAAGATGTTCGAGCCCCTCGATCGAACATGACACGCCGGGCAGCCAGCGCATGACGAAAACCAGCGCACGGCACCACTGTTTCGCGAGCCAGTATCGTCCAGCCCGCCCAACGAAGGGAAACAGCAGCAGAATGACAATGGAATACAGCGTCCCGCTACCGAGCAGGTAAATAATAAACAGCCATTTGGTGATAGTAGAGCGCATCAGGACCTGGATCGGGTGGGTAAGCGGCGCAAGAATATCACCGTAACGCATTGAGACTGTGCCGAGCCGCCGATCATTAGTCCGTGCACGCGGGGCAAGCCAACGCCTCAGCCACGACAGTCTGCTTACTGCGGCCGAAGCTCGCGAGCGCGGCGAGCCCCAGTAACGCGAGACCGCTGCCCAGCATGAAGTCGGCGGAAATACCCACATGGTCCACCACCACGCCGCCCACCAGCGACCCGAGCGCGATCGCAACCTGAATGATGCTCACGAACAATGCCGAACCTGCTTCGGGCGAGTCGGGCGTAGCGCGCTGAATCCAGATGCTGAAGCAAAGCGGCAACGCGCCGAACGAAATGCCCCACGCGAGCACCAGCGCCACGACGCCGATCGTCGAATGCTGAAGCAGTGGCAGCGATACCAGCGCGAACAGCAGCAGCGAAACCATCACGGCTAGCGACACTTTCAGGTTGCGCGTCACCGTCGACGAAACGGCGAAGTTCGAGAAGAAACCGATCATGCCGAAGCCGAGCAGCAGCCACGTGATCGTCGACATGTCCAGATTCGCGTTGTGCAGCAGGAAAGGCGTGATGTACGTGTACGACGAAAAGTGCGCACCGAATACGAGTGCCACCATCAACATGCTTCGGCGCGGATGCGGCCGGCGCAGCAGCGCCACCAGGTCGCGCAGGCGCAACGCGGCCTCCGAAGGCAAAGACGGCACGAAGAAGAACTGCGCGACGAGCGCGATAGCGACCAGCACGCCGGTTGCCATGAACGATTCGCGCCACGACGCAAAGCTCGCGATGAACGTGCCGAGCGGCACGCCGATCACGGTTGCGCAGGTGACGCCGGTGAGGATCGTCGCCATGGCTCGCGCCGAATCTCTCGGCTTCACGAGCCGCACCGACGCCGCCGTGGCCAGCGTCCAGAAACCGCCCAATGCAGCGCCGAGCAGCGCGCGCCCGAGCAGCATGACGAGAAAATTCGGCGCAAACGCCGAAATCAGATTCGAAGCGAGCAGCAAAGCTGTCAGTAAAAGAAATACCCGCCGCCGATCCATGCGCCCCGCCACCAGCATCAAGCCAGGTGCTGAGATGGCCGCGATGACGCCGGGCACGGTGACCATCAGGCCGGCCGTGCCGGGCAGTACGCCGAGTTCCGCGGCGACCCGCGGCAACAGTCCGACCGGTAGAAATTCCGTCGTGACGAAAGCAAAAGCGCCGACCGCGACGGCGAGCACGGCAAGCCACGATCGCAGGGACGACGGGGCGCCGTCGTCCAGCGAGGCACTGCTGGACGGGAGAGTATCTTCGATCAACATAGTATTGTTAGCGAGTCTCTAAACAACAGATGGGATTGGAGCGGCCACACCGCGCTAATCCATTCGCAAAGCGCAGGCACGATGAAAAAAGCAGGCCATATTGGCCTGCTTGCCGGCAGCGATGCGAGTGCAGTCTGGAAGATTAGCGGGTGAAAACCCGAATGGAATACACCATAACATCGTATTAAATCGCCCGCTGACGACTCCGGAAAATTGCGGTCACGCGTGGGGTTATTCGTGCGGCGCTTGCGCCTGCAACCCGCGCGAGCATGACGCTTCGATTTCTGGCGAATTCAAATGGGCACGTTTGGGCACAGCGTTTGCTGAAGGCCACGTCAGCGTTTAACGCGCTTTCAACCGCTTATCACAACGAGGACAACGCCCATGGTTAGCACCCGCCCCTGCACCGCCACTTGCGTGATCGACGGCATGCCGGTCACCGTCACCTTTTATCCGGACAACGGCGTGTTGCGCATCGCCAATTCAGCGGGAACGTGCATCAGGGAAACGCGCTGGCATGCGTCGTGGCGCGCACTGCTGGATGAATTCCGTGGTTTCGCCGAACGCGCCACGGTGCAGGGCCATGATCTCGATGCGATGATGGGACGTCTACGCGAACGCGCCGATCATTCGCTACACGGCATGTCGCTCGCATAAGAGCGCTCGCTTAAGCAACAAGCACAGCGCAATGGTAAGCGACAGGGAAGTGACGGGAATGCGATGCCTGCAATGCACACCGCATTCCCAAAGATGAACTCAAAGATGAATCTGTCATTGACCAAAATAGACACTGCATTGCGGCCCGGAAGAAGCGCATCGCTGGCTTTGCCGGCTTCCCGCCTCCGATTGCCCCGCTGCCACGCCTCCATAGGACACGTTCTGCACCGGTTGGGCGCCGGCATTCATGCCCCCTGCCGGTTCGCCGAAAGACATATCGGTCGTCGCCTGCGCCGATTCGTTCGCGTTCCGTTGCATCAGCGCGCTGCTCGACAGTCCGGCGGCCTGCGGGCTTTGCATCTCCTGCGCGCTCGCCGTTTGCGGCGCGAGAACGAGCATGGCGCTGGCCGCCGCCATCAATAATCGTAGTTTCATGTCCAGACTCCTTGAATCCGGCGCAGCAGTTCTCGTCCTCCAGACAATCGGTCCGTGAAAAGACGCCCGGCGGCCCGATAGGGCTGGCGGACGAGTCGATGTCGATGCGAACTGCTGCGGCGAGTCATCGAACTAAACGGGTAACACCTTGCCAGACCTGCAACCGAGGTCGGACGCGTTCCCGCTACTGGCCGGAATCAGTCGTCGCAGGCTGGAAGTGCGGATTTTGGCTCCGCTGTTTCTTTATAGCTCGGCCACTCAGGAATTCAATCGCGGAACACCCGGCGTGGTCCAACGCGGCGGGCAAGTTCAAAAGCGTGCTTTTGAAACAAAATCAATCGACCCTGCACGTGCTTTGGCCACACAGTGCGTTATGATGCTGGCATAACGTAAATAATCGGCCCCGCGCGAGGCACCGGCGAGAGACGGAGCGTGGAGATGAAACCGGTCATCCGCAATCAATGCATCGTCAATAACGTTTCCTCCCTTGTGGGCATGAGGCTTATCCAGCCTTATCTGCCGCGCAGCGGAGCTGCTCGAATATCCATTGACTGATAACCTGGTTTGATAGGCGGCGGGTTCGGCCATATGCTGCGCCGCGATATAGGGAACGACGTTTTTTCAGACGCTGCCTTTGGATTTCCTTCAATCGATAACCACACCGCGGGCCGTCCCCATCTATATGGGCTCGATGCTGTCGCGGTTTCCCCTTGCAATCTGTAATTGACAGAACGCTGGACGCTTTAGAAGGACGAATATCTTATGGACGAAAGGAAGCGAGATAGCATGATTGCGTATCTCCGCCACCGCATGGAAGAGTTTGGTATCAAACCAGAAGACCTTGCTGCAGTACTGGCGTCCGAGCCGGCAGCGAAAAAGGGCGAACGCTACCGTAGCGCGACCGGAGATAGCTGGGACGGCCAGGGCGAGATGCCCCAGTGGCTGAAACAGGCCATCAGCGCGGGGCAGTCTATCGATCACTTCGAGTTGTCGGCCGCGCCGGCGCCGGCGCCCGCGCCGCAGCCGAAAAAACGTGTGGACTGGCAAAACGATCCGTTCGCAGGCAGTCCGCTCGCGCGCTCGAACAATCGCTGAACCACCGCTGAGCCACCGCACCGTGCGGGCTCATGCTAATGATCGAGCGGCATAACGCCATGAAAGACCTGGCTTCGCGCGCTAACCGCATGCAGTCGGTGGCGACCCGCTGACTTCCGCGCAATCCGTGCGGTGGCCTTGCGTGACGTTTTGCTTTGAGCGCAGCCGTGTCCGCAGCGGCACCGGTTAGCGATTACGCGTCGCAAGTGGTGGCGCCGTGCGCCGAAACGATGGGCGCGCAAATCGATGCCGCGTTGACCGTGGCCGATGGCGGCGTTGTGTATTCCGGCAGTTCGATAAACCCACTGACCTGCCGCACGATTTGCCAGAACACCTTGTCGAACAGGCGCACGCGTTCGGACTCGGAGATTTCCACGGCGAGCGGATCGGCGAAATTCCAGATGCACGACGGTGGTGCACCCGGAAACGCGGGCGCATGGCGTGCGTCGACGGATTCGTCCAGCGCGATGACGAGGTCCATGCGCGGCGCCCATTCCCCAGTGAATTCGAGCCAGCTTTTCGGGCTGAGAACGCCGAGATCCGAGATGCCTGGCCGCAATTGCGCGACCGCGAATGGATGAACCCGGGCGGCCGGCTCCGGCCCCGCGCTGAAAGCGTCGAACCGGTGTCCCGCCAGCTCTCTCAATAGAGCTTCGGCGATGATGCTGCGTGCCGAATTCTCGCGACAGAGAAACAGCACCTTATATTTTCTGGTCACGCTTACCCCGTACCCTGTATTTTTTTGGTTCTATCTGCAATTCTGCCGGCTCAGTCTTGCGCCCTCGTGACACTACGATGATCAAATTTGTTGCGCCACGAGAATTTGTACCAGGGGAGTTTCATTCACGGACACCGTGCGTTGCGCCGGCCCGAAGTGTACCAGCGCACGCACAAAGCTTTCATTGAGCCTTCATTCGAGAGCGACCGAAACGCGCGCGCTTCAGACGGAAGCGTCGGTCTCGCGCTGACCGGACACGATCCGGTTGGCCGCATCGCTTCCGCCGGCCGCCGCTGCGGGCGGAGTATCGAATAACATCGCCGCGGGGGGCGTGCTGATCGCCTTCACGCCATTGGCAATACCGGGTGCCGCGACGTAGGGAATAAACGCCGCCACCGCAACGACTACGATGAAAGTGAACATGGCCGTCGTGCCTCTGGGGATCGACTGCGTGGAAATCGAGCGAAGCGGTTCGCATGGCAATGAGCAGGCATCGCTCTTACTTGCCGTGATCGGACCTCGCACTCCACGGCCATGTCTTTGATTCTAGAAGCGCAAATTCGGGCGCTAAAGCCCGCTCTCTATATCAATTCGGTCTACCTCTATGGTCTAGCGGCCAAGGCGCTATTCCTCACATGGCTGCGATTCGAGGGCTCCTGTTTCGGCCCGAAACTCGGCCCGAAACGCGACAGGTTAAAACCGCAATCCATTGAGAAACTGAAACCACAAGCCTTCGAAGACACCCGCCGGATGAGCTTCGGCTGCGGGTTCCGCACGCTTGTCAGGAGCGGTGCGGTTGGCCTGCGCGGCTTGCGTCGCGCCGTCCTGTTTCGCAGACGTGGTTTCGGGCTGCGCTGATACATCGGCAGTATCGGCAGTATCGGCAGCCTCGGGCGCATTGACCCCATCGGCCGCCGCGTTCGCTTTTGCCTTCGCAGCTTCACGGCGCGAGATCTGCAGCGCCGACACGCTATCCGCGATCTGCGCGGCTCGCCGCGCCTCGCAGCGACGCCCGAGCAGCACGCCGAACAGCACATCGCGGTTGTGGCCATCATCGGCGAAACGCATCGCTAGCGAGACCATCTCCGCATACGCGGCCTCTTCAGCGGCCCGCGCCGCCGCTTCGCGCTCGGCGCGGGCCTGCTGCTGGCGAGCGCGTTGCGCTTCCCAGCCGCGCATCTGCTCGGCGTAGACCGAGTCGTACACCTTGCGCTGCGCGGCGTCGGAGAGGATCGCATACGCGTCCTTGATTTCCTGGAAGGTGGCGCGCGCAACTTCCTCGGCGCCGCCATTTCGGTCGGGATGCCACTTCATCGCGGCCTTCCGGTAGGCCCGCTTGATTTCTTCGTCTGTGGCGTGCGTGGGCACGCCGAGGGTGTCATAAAGGGTTGCCATTGCTTGCTCGACCTCGCGGTGATTCGCTTCGCGGACCATCGTAGCATGCAAAAAACGGCTTTATCGTGAAGCGGTCCGCGCGGGCGCTGCTCGCTCGCAGGATAAAAAAAGGCCCCGCCACTGGCGTGGCGAGGCCGAATCCCATGTCAAGGAGATGTCATGGAGGAGACGATTCGATCATAGCCGCCCGTTGTCGCGCGCCCAACCAATGCTTCGCCATATGCTTATCCGGCGCGGCCTCAAGTGCATTGCAGGGCGTGTTACATGGCCCCGCCGTGCCGGCGGCGGGCGCACCGCCACTGCGCCAACACGCCGCGCGGTTATATCGTTAGAACAAAAAGTCGCTTCGTGCCGCGCCCCGCGCTCATTAAGATGACACTTCAAAGTCCGGTTCGCCCCGGTCCGCTGCGCGCAGCCCCGCGCCGGCGCATCGTGAGCCGCTACCGAAGGAGCATTTCGTTGACCAGTTTCGATCATTCTCGCCGGCCGCTCGTCGTCGGCATTGGCGGCACGACGCGCGCCGCTTCGTCGACCGAGCGCGCACTCGGCTTCGCGTTGCGCGGCGCGCAAGCCGCCGGCGCGAACACCCGCCTGTTCGGCGGCACCTTCCTGCATAGCCTGCCTCACTATGCTCCGGAACAGCCCCACCGCACGGACGAACAGCTCGAACTGATCGAGGCCGTGCGCCACGCGGACGCGCTGATCATCGCCACGCCCGGCTATCACGGCGGCGTATCCGGTCTCGTCAAGAACGCGCTCGACACGCTGGAAGAACTGCGCGCCGACGAACGCCCGTATCTGGACGGCCGCGCGGTCGGCTGTATCGTCACGGCTTACGGCTGGCAAGCCGCCGGCTCGGTGCTGACGTCGTTGCGCTCGATCGTTCACGCGTTGCGCGGCTGGCCCACGCCGTTCGGCGCCGGCATCAACACGCTGGAAACGCGCTTCGATACCGTCGACACCTGTTCCGACGCGAAGGTCGTCGATCAGCTCGCCACGGTCGGCCAGCAAGCCGCGCAATTCGCGCTGGCGTTCAACGCCCATCGCACGCCGGACGCCGCGCCGATCGGCAGCGCGCTCAAGGACACGCCGTCCGCACGCCTGCTGCACGCGGTTTGATTCCCTCGGTTTAACTCCCTCGGTTTAGTTCCCTTCTCTGCCTACCGTCTCACGACGCCGTGGATCCGCCCGGGCGGCCACGGCGGTCGTCGTCGTTCGTGCAAACCGTGCGGCACATAACAGACCCGCGATCCACAACGCCGGATAGTGTGCTCGAACACAGCGCATATGATCCGATCGGGGCTACTCCTAACCTGCCTGCTGATTTGCTAACGACGATTGATTGGTTCACCCGCTGCGCAGCGCGGCCTACGCTTGACCTGCCCGCTGATTTACCGGCCGCGTGACGCTACGGGTTGCGTCCGACGAGCCGGCCTTCTCGCAACGCACGCGGGGACACTGACTGTCAAAAATCATGAACGCACATATTCGCTACAAGGGTTATGAAGTTGCACCGGCCGCACAACAGCTTCCCAATGGCCTGTTCGCCGCCAACCTGACCATCGAGAAAACTTCCGCGAGCCACGCTCAGGCGTATTCATTCGACGCGCTCGATTACTTCTTCGACGAAGAGCACGCTCTTGCCTACGCATTCCGCTGGGGACGCATGTGGATCGATAACCACCAGTAACGCCTCTCGCTTCAAGCGCATCATGCGCGTCGGGAGCGGCGCCGCGAGGCGTGCGCCGCTCGACGTCGGAATTTGAAGGGTTGTGCCAGAATAGGCGACACATCGAGTTCGCCCTCTGTACGCCTGCCATGTCCGACACACTGACAGATGTTGCCGAAGACCGCACCCTGCGCCATTGGACCTTCCACGGCCCCGCCCGCGTGAAGATCGGTTCCGAGGCGCACAAGCAGATGTTTTGCCGCATGCTGCTTGAAACCCACAACCCCTATAAGCCGGCCGTGATCGACTGGCCGGCGTTGCCGCCGGATGCGCTCGAACGGCTGTGCGCGCTGCCGATCTGGGACATCGCGGTGCAGACCGAAGGCCGCGCGTCGATCGCCGTGCATACCTATGCCGCGCAATTGAGCGATCCCCTGCTGCGCGAAGCGATCACCATGGACGGCGACGAAGAAGCACGTCACAAGCACGTGCTCTCGAAGCTGATTGCCGCCTACGGAATCGAGATCGCACCCGAGCCACCCTATCCCGTCCCGCGCGACGCCGAGTGGGAATGGATGCGCACGGGCTATAGCGAGTGCACCGACAGTTTCTTTGCGTTCGGGCTGTTCCGCTCGGCGCAGCAGTCAGGCTTTTTCCCCGAGGCGCTGGTCGAGACTTTCGAGCCCGTGATTCAGGAAGAGGCGCGCCACATCCTGTTTTTCATCAACTGGGTGGCGTGGCATCGCCGCACCATGCCGCTGTGGCGCAGACCGTGGCACGCGTTGCGCGTAGCCGCGATCTGGGTGGTGCTGGTCTGGCAGCGTGTGGCGATCGCGAAAGGTATCGACGCTGAAGGCATGGCGCACGATTCGAATTTTCTTCCCGCGAGCAGCGGCGTGATCGGCGAAGCCATGAACGCGCGCGACCTGTTCGCGTTGTGCCTCGCGGAAAACGACCGGCGCATGAGCGGCTACGATGCAAGACTGTTGCGTCCCAAGCTGGTGCCGACGCTCGCGCATCTCGCGCTGCGCTTCATGAAACCCTCGCGCCGGACACCGACATAAGACGAAGGAGACACCGGCCATGACATGGACCGTTGATGAACAACTCGCGCTGAGCGCCACGCAAGCCGTTGCCGCGATCCAGTCCGGCCGCCTGAAAGCCGCCGACTATGTGGCCACCCTGCTCGCGCGTGCGGCGGCGCTCTCGAGCCTCAATGCGCTCACCACGCTCGAGCTCGACGGAGCGCTCGCCGCCGCGCGGCGTATCGACGCACTGCCCGCGGCCGACAAGGCGCGCTTGCCGCTCGCAGGCCTCGCCATTGTCGTGAAGGACAACATCAACACCGCCGGCTTGCAAACCTCGGCGGGCACCCCGGCGCTCGCGGGCTTCGTGCCGAAGTCCAATGCGCCCTCGGTGCAGCGGCTCATCGACGCGGGCGCGATCATACTAGGCAAAGCCAATATGCACGAACTGGCATTCGGCATTACGAGCACGAACCTCGCCTCGCACGCCGGGCCGGTGCGCAATCCCTACGATCCCACGCTGATTCCGGGCGGCTCGTCCGGCGGCACGGCGGCGGCGATTGCCGCGCGTATTGCGCCGGCGGGCCTCGGCACCGACACGGGCGGTTCGACCCGCATCCCCGCCGCGTTGACGGGCACCGTGGGGTTTCGTCCGTCGGTCGGCAACGGCGGCGCCGAGCGGCGCTATCACGATCCAGACGCCGTGGTGCCGATCAGCCATACGCGCGACACGGTGGGGCCGATGGCGCGCACCGTCGCCGATATCGCGCTGCTCGACGGCGTGATCACCGGCGCCGGCGCGTTGCCGGTCATCGCGCTGAACGGCTTGCGCATCGGCTTGCCCGCGCCGCTGTGGGAAGGGCTCGAGCGGCAGGTGGAGGACGTCGCGCGTGCCGCGTTGAAGAGGCTCGAAGCGGCGGGCGTGGTGTTCGTGCCCGTGGCAATGAGCGAGTTGAACGGTCTGAATGGCATGGTGGGCGGCCCGATTGCGATCCATGAGGCGCGCGACGACGTGCTCGCCTGGCTCGTCGCCAATGATGCGCCGGTCAGAACCGTCGTCGACATGGCGGCCCGCATCGCGAGCCCGGACGTGCGCGCGATCTACGACGGCGTACTCGCCGATGTCCTCGGCGAGCACTACGACGCGGCGCTGAATGACTGGCGGCCGCGCTTGCAGCAATACGTTGCCGCGACCTTCGCCGATGAACGCCTCGACGCGCTGCTGTTTCCGACCACGCGCCTCGCCGCTGTGCCGATCGACGACGTGAACGGCTCGTCGACGGTATCCATAGACGGATCGCCGCCGATCGACACAATGGACGCGTTCCTGCGCAACACCGATCCGGCCAGCACCTCGGGCATTCCGGGACTTTCGCTGCCGGCGGGCATGACGGCGGGCGGCCTGCCGGTTGGACTGGAACTGGATGGGCCACTCGGTGAGGACCGGCGCCTTCTTGCTATCGGCGTCGCCTTCGAGCAGATCCTCGGCTCGCTGCCGGCGCCGTTGCTCTGATACCGAAACAACCTCCGCGACAACTCTAAAAAATTTGACTCTACCGCCGATGAAAACACCAACGCCCGCCCACCGCAGACGGGCCCGCTTTCGCTACGGTGCGCGAATCGTGGCCACGTTAGCCGTCGCGCTGGCTGCAAGCGCATGCGCGCGCCTCGCCACAATCGACTCGAATGCGCTGTGGAAAATTGTCGACCTGCGCTGTGTGCCGTCGCAACAGGCCACCGGCACGCCGGGCCAATGCACGGCAGTCGACCTGGACAAACGCTACGCTATCCTGAAGGATATTGTCGGACGGTCGCAATATCTATTGATTCCAACCGACCGCATCACCGGCATTGAAAGCCCACTCGTGCTCGCGCCGCACGCGCAGGACTACTGGGCCGACGCCTGGAACGCGCGGACCTACGTCGAGAAGTCGGTCAAGCGTGATCTGCCGGACAATCAACTCGGCCTCGAGATCAACTCGCAATACCGCCGCTCGCAAAACCAGCTGCATATTCATATCGATTGCATGCGCGGCGATATCAGTGAAGCGCTCGCGCGGCACGCGAAAGATGCGCCTGACGAATGGCATTGGGATACGCTCGACGGCAACCGTTACCGCATCATGCGCGTGAGCGCGCTCACGCACGCTGACAATCCGTTTCACATCGTCGCGCGGGACAATCAGGGGGCCGGGACGATGGCCACGCAAACCATCCTCGTGACGGGTGCGGGGCCTTCCGCGGAAAAAGACGGCTGGCTGGTCGTGAACAGCGGGATCGACGTGGAGAACGGCAACGGCTCGGCCGAAGGCCTGCTCGATCACGCGTGCCGCGTGGCGGACGCCCGGTAAGCGCCTGACCAACGAGGCCAGGCGGCCCGCCGCGCGCAAGCTGGCGCCGCTATGCACGTTTTAGCAGATGCATTGCTGAACAAATTGGTTCTGGCAATGCTCGGGGGTCCGTAGGATCGGTCTGAACCTGCATTCCGACCGATCCCTTTCATGGCGATTTACCTCGACGACACGCAACGCAACACACTCGCCCGCCTCGCGACAAGCTGGACATGGCGCACGCAATGGCCGACCTGGGCGCTGATCGTGACGATCTATGGCGGATGGTTCAGCGTGGCGACACATGCGCGCGACCTCGGCTTACCGCTTACTACGCTCCTGCTGGCTGTGCTCGGCACGTGGTACATGTCATTGCAGCATGAACTGCTGCACGGCCACCCCACGCGTTCGCCGTTCGTCAACGCGCTGCTCGGTTTCGCGCCGCTCGCCGTGTGCTTTCCGTATGGCATTTACCGCGATTCGCATCTTCGACATCACGACGATCCGCATCTCACGCATCCCGAGCGCGATCCCGAGAGTTACTTCGTCAGCGCTATCGCGTGGCGACGCGCGGGTTGGGCGATTCGCGCGCTGCTGACCTTCCGTAATACGTTTATCGGCCGCCTGCTGGTCGGGCCCGCGTTCGCCATCGCCGCGACCGGTGTCGATGCGCTCCGTCAGATCAGACGTGGTGAATGGCGCGATGTGCCGGTGTGGCTTGCGCACTTCGCCGCACTCGCCGCGCTCACCGCCTGGCTGCAACATGTTTGCGCGGTCCCGGCGTGGGTCTTTATTGTCGGTGTGGGATATGGATCGCTGTCGCTGGGTTCGGTCCGCTCGTTCCAGGAACATCGTACGGCGCACGCGCACGAGCATCGCACCGTCGTCAACGAAGCGGCGTGGTTCTGGCGTCTGCTGTTTCTGAACAATAACTATCACGCAGTACACCATGACCTTCCCCAAGTGCCCTGGTTTGCGCTTCGGAAAGTGTATGAAACGTCCCGCCAGCAATACATCGATCGCTCGGGAGGCTTTCTGGTGCGCGGGTATGGTGAATGGTTCAGACGTTATGCATTCGCTCCGATCGCTCATCCCGTTCACGATGTCACGTCTCTCCCCGTCCATGGCAATCCGCCTGCTTTCACCCCTTCCTCGGCTCGATTGCGGGAAAATTTCATGTCCGTTGCCCGCCTCGCGGAACGCCATGAAACTCACGCACACGCTACGGCTAAGCGCCAGGCCACACACCGGTCCCTATAAGCGCCGCAAGTGCGGCTCAATGTATTGAGTCGCCCGGATCGCTTCCCCGAGGACATGGTTTGAGTCAGATCAAACCCGCTACGGGTTTCGGCACGAACATACACACTGACCGCGGGTATCCAGACGACGTGTTCCGTTGACGCTCAATTCAGCGGCCCCATCAAGGCGATGGCAGGAACAACCGCCGACTCCGCGAAACACTTCACTGGCATATGACTTGCTTGTTGAAGTACCCGCACGACCCCGGCAAAACGAACGGGGCTGACCAGCAGGAGGAGACAATGCGCGATGAGGTCTATCACGCTGTAGCGCCAATGACGGCCCATGAGCCCGGCTGGCTCACACCGTCGATTCAGAAATCCCACGAACGCTCCGAAACTTTCGGCTTGAGCGCGCTGATGCGGCCGGACTACGACGTCCTGCCCGCGGCCGAGCTTTCGTTGAAGCTGGAACAAAGCCGTGTGCTCTGCGCACATGCCACGCCGGTGATGGAAACGCTGCATGAGCAGATCGTCAACACGCAGAGCATGATCGTGCTGACCGACGCCGAAGGCCTGATTCTTCATTCGATCGGCGACGACGACTTTCTGCGGCGCGCCGAGAAAGTCGCGCTGCGCCCGGGCGCCAACTGGGCCGAGGACCGCCAAGGCACGAACGCAATCGGCACGGCGCTCGCCGAGCGATGCCCAACCGCCATCCACGGCGAGCAGCACTATCTGGCGGCCAATCGCTTTCTCACCTGCTCCAGTGTGCCGATCCTCGATCCATACGGCGATCTGATCGGCGTGCTCGATGTCACCGGCGACTATCGCAGCTATCACCAGCACACCATGGCGCTGGCGAAAATGTCCGTGCAGATGATCGAGAATCATCTGTTTACGAGCACCTTTCGCGAAACCTTGCAAATCGCCTTTCACGGCCGCCCTGAATTTCTCGGCACCTTGATGGAAGGCATCGCCGCATTCACCTGCGACGGCCGTTTCCTGTCCGCCAATCGCAGCGCGCAATTCCAGTTGGGCATGCCGCTCGCGGGCTTGCGCGCGCATACGCTGTCGTCGTTATTCGGTCTCACGAGCGCGCAACTACTCGATCACCGGCGAGTCAGCCGGGACCGGCATTTATCGCTGAACCTGCACACTGGCGCGGTGGTCTGCGCGCACGTCGAATTCCGCCGCGACACTCGCACCGAGGCGAGCTCGCTGCCGCAGGAAACCCGCGAGACGCGCACGGCCCAGCGCGCGGAAGCGGCGGCGCCAGCCGCGGGTGCGTTGTCGAAACTCAGCTACCTCGACACGGGCGACCCGCAGATCACGGCAGTCATCGGCAAAATCCGCAAGGTGATCGGCAAGGACATACCGATCCTGATCACCGGTGAGACCGGAACCGGCAAGGAACTGCTCGCGCAGGCGATTCACAACGACTCGCCGCGACGCTCCGGCGCGTTCGTCGCGGTCAACTGCGCGTCGATACCGGAAACGCTGATCGAATCCGAGTTGTTCGGCTACGAGGAAGGCGCGTTCACAGGTGCGCGGCGCAAAGGCGCCGTCGGCAAACTGCTGCAAGCCAATGGCGGCACGCTGTTCCTCGACGAAATCGGCGACATGCCTTATCCGTTGCAGGTGCGCTTGCTGCGCGTGCTGCAGGAACGGCTTGTCAATCCGCTTGGCTCGTCGAAGTCGATACCGGTCGATATCGCCGTGATCTGCGCGACCCACCGCGACCTGCGTGAGATGATTGCGCAGAACCGGTTTCGCGAGGATTTGTACTACCGCCTGAACGGCATGGTGGTCAAACTCCCGCCGCTGCGCGAGCGCACGGATCTGTCCGCTGTCATCCAGAAGATGCTGCAATGCGCGTCTGCCGAGAGCAGCGAAGGGCAGCGCCTGAGCGTTGCCTCGGACGTGATGGCGCTGTTCGAGCAATGCGCATGGCCGGGCAATTTCAGGCAGTTGGGCAATCTTCTGCGCACGGCGGCGGCCATGGTCGATGCGGACGGCGAGATTCGCCGCGAGCATTTGCCAGACGATTTCTTCGACGGCTTGCGCACGGCTACCGCGCCGGGCACAGCCAGCACAGAGGCCTTACCGCTGCCAAGCGGACGTCTTGAAGACGTCGCCACCAGCGTCATTGCCCAAGCCGTGGCACAACATGGCGGCAATGTGTCGGCGGCCGCTCGCGCGCTCGGCATCTCGCGCAACACGATTTATAGAAAGCTGCCGTTGCAGGGTTTGAGCGACTCGGAAAACGCGGCCTGACTCGTAGGTGTCACAACTGCTCCAATTTGCAACAGTGCTGTAACTGAAATGAACAGGTGTTCCGCGCCCGGTCCGAGCGCGGAACACGCGACGTCACAGCACACATCGATTATTTTTTTGTCCATTCGACATGCTAATCATTCGGCGCATCCTTCACAGCTTCCAACTTGGCTCTATTCTCCCGGCACAGACTTTGCGTTAATCGACACGGCCGCTTCACCTATGCGGTTCTTCAATCACATGTTTTATTCAAGGAGACAGTCATGCAATGGACCACCCCCGCCTATTCCGATCTGCGTTTCGGTTTTGAAATCACGATGTATATCGCCAATCGGTAAAGCAACGATAAAACGCCGCACGCCGCTCGCTTTATGTGAGCGAGCGTGACGGCGCACGGAACATGGCCCATGAAGACCAGGATTGCCGGCTCGGGCTGATGCTCGAAGAGATCTTAAAGGCGTAACCCGTATGAATGCCCCGCACCACGACCATTACGCCAGCCTTCGGCCCTGTTTGCGCACGAAGTTCCGCCTGCAATGGGAAGGCGTTCGGGATACCTACGTGCTGCTCTCTCCAGATGGCACCGTGAATCTCAATCCGAGCGCGGGGGAAATTCTCGTGCGCTGCGACGGGACACGCGAACTGGACGACATTATCGGTGAACTGGAAGATCTGTTCAGAGCGTCCGACCTCGCTGCCGACGTGTACCGTTTCATCGACCATGCGCGGCAACGCGGCTGGCTGGACTGACACGGCTGCGCTGATCGACGCTCCGCTGCCTGTTCGCAGCAGGGACACGTCATGCGTCAGGGGTAATGGATAAAGTGACGGTTACAAGGAAGGCGGCCCAGCGCTCCCCGTGAATGACGGGAAGACTGCCGGGCCGTCGTCGTTGCATGGCGGCCGACGCAGTGAAGAAACTCAGTGAAGAAAGATACCGGGCCTATTGCGATGTGCGCGCGTTGAGCGGCGTGGTCGATGCCTTGGCGCTATCGTCGGTGAGTTTGGTGCTGCTCGCGCTATAGCCATTCGAATACAGCAGGAAGGCCATGATGTCCGCATAATCCTGCGGTTTCATCTTGCCTGGGCGGTCGGCCGGCATATTGTTCGCCATGTATCCGTACACCCCGCCGATAGTCAGCTTCGCATTGGCAGCCGGTGCAAAAGCCGGCCCGCGCAATGCGGGTGCATTGAGTCCCTGCAGATCCGGACCGTGGCATTTCGCACACGAACTCGAGTAAAGCGTCTTGCCGTGCGCGACCTGCGTGCGGTCGAAAGCCGGCGCATCGGCGGCTGCACTCGCATCGACCTTGAGAAACCGACCTTGCTGCGAACCCTGCCCGGATGCCAAAGTCATACGCCATACCGCGCCGCCACGGCCCGGGCCATCGCGATAGGCAAACGCCGGCGCGGCAGAACTGCTCGCCTGAGCCGCTTCGGGGAGAGTCCAGTGGCGAGACAATGCCGCGAGCCGGCCGTCCGATGCCATCTTTTCGAGCGCCGCGTCGATTCGCGGCTGTAACCCCGCGCCGTTCTTCCCGAACGCGAACACCAACTGCCAGTCGGCATACTGCGAGGCGGCATTGACAATCCGGAAGTGCCGCTCAGGATGTTTGATCGTGTAAGCCACCACCGCCGGATACCAGACGATCGCTCGCTGCGCATGCCCGCTCGCCACGGCGTCAACCGTCAGCTCCGCTGTGTTCTCCAGGTCGAGTTTCACGTTCGGCTGCTGCACGGCAATCAGTTGCGCGGGGCTCGCATAGGTTGCCGCAACCACCTCGGCTCCGCCGGCGGGCGTGGACGATTCTCGCGTGGTGATGCTGACGTAGCCGGAGCGCAGATAACCGCGCGAGAAGGTCAGTTTGCTGCCGGAACCATCCGCCACTGTCGAACGCGGAAAGCCGGCTATCACATCGCATTTTCTCGCCAGTGCCGCGTTCAGTTCCTTCAGCGAGACGCCGTCGTCGTCGCCACTGTCGAAACCTCCGGGAGAAAGCGACAGCGCGATCCCGGCCGTGCGAAACGCTTCACGCGCGACCGCTTCGTCGAGCGCGGTCGAAGGACTGCCGGGAAACGTGCACACGCGCACACCTGCGCTGGCGAGTCCCGGTGCCAGTGCGCCGGTCGCCAGCAAGACACCGGCAACGGCGAACCTATTGAGTCGAGTCTTCATGATCCTGTTTCCAGAAAAGGCCTGACCGTCACGACCGGGCGACTGTGTCCATGCGGACGCGGCCGGCTTGTCGTGACAGCCATGTGGACATCAGCCGTGGTTGAGCGCGAACACATACAACGTGCCGCCGCGTGGAACCTTCTCCGCCGCCTTCGCCATCGGGCCGCCCCAGATCGGATTCGCGCCCCCGTAGCCCGCGAGAATGGCGACATACTCCTTGCCGTCGGCCTCGAACACCGAAGGTTGAGCGACGATTCCGCTTGCCAGCTTCGGGCTCTGCCACAACACCTTGCCGGTCGTCACATCGAATGCGTACAGGTGGCCGTCGAGCGAGCCGCTAAACGCAAGACCACCGGCCGTGGTCGCCACGCCGCCGTTCCACGGCATCTTGCTCCAGTGGCTCCAGATTTTCTTGCCCGTGTCGACATTGATCGCCTGCAGCTCGCCATAACCCTTGCTGCCGGGTTCCGGTTTGATTTCGAAGCCTTCGCCGAGGTACGGCAAGCCTTCCATGTAGTTCACCGATTTGCCCGACAGCGACATGCATGCGTGCAAAGCCGGGACGACTGCAATGTGCTTGTCCGGATCGTACGAAACCGACCACCAGTTCTTGCCGCCGAGGAAGCTCGGGCAGGTTTCGATCGTCGTGCCGGCCTTCGGGTACTTCGACGCGTCCTGAATCGGCGCGCCATCCGCCGTATAGCCCGTTACCGAAGTCGCCGTCACGAACGGCTTCGCATAGATCAGCTTGCCTGTACCGCGGTCGATCGCATGGAAGAAACCATTGCGGTCCGCGTGAATGATCGCGTCGTACTCCTTGTCCTGATACTTGATCGTCGCCAGCACCGGCGTATTCACGCCGTCGTAGTCCCATGTGTCATGTTTGGTGTACTGATAATGCCATTTGAGATTGCCGTTCTTCGGATCGAGTGCGAGGAGCGAATCGGAGTAAAGGTTGTCGCCCGGACGCAGATCGGCCAGCCACGGGCCTGGGTTGCCCACGCCCCAGTAAAGCGTTTTCGATGCGGCGTCGTAAGTGCCCGTCAGCCAGGCCGGCGCGCCGCCATGTTCCTGCATGCCGTTCGGCCACGTATCTCCACCCTTCTCGCCAGCCGCGGGCACCGTAAAGCGCTTCCACAGCACATTGCCGTCGTCCGGATTCAACGCTGCGATAAAGCCGCGCGCGCCGTATTCGCCGCCGGCGCTGCCCACCACCAATGCGCCGTCGAGCGCGAGCGGCGCCAGCGAGAATGCATAGCCGAGCCCCGGCTCGAACATCTGCTTGCGCCACGCAACCGCGCCAGTCTGCGCGTCGAGTGCGACCACGTCACCGCTCAGCATCGCGACGTAGACGTTCTTGCCATACAGGGCCACGCCACGATTGATCACGTCGCAACATGCCGTCTTGAACGACTCCGCACCGAGCTTCGGTTCGAACTTCCACAATTGCTTGCCGGTTACCGCGTCGAATGCATAGACGTTGTCCTTCGGCGTGGTCACGAAGAGAAAGCGTCCGTTGACGATCGGCGTGGCTTCGAATCCCTGCTGCAGGTCCGCCGGAAACTTGTAGCTCCAGACCTGTTTGAGGTTCTTCACGTTCGCAGTGTCGATCTGTTTGAGCGGCGAGTGCGCCTGGCCGTTATAGGTGCGGTAGTACGTGAGCCAGCCGGGATCGCTCTGCGCAGCGGTCAATCGCTCATAGGTGACGGCCGGGTAGTCGCCGGCGGCCATCGCCGATCCGAATAACAGACTGACGGCGGTCGCCACGCTCATTGCAAGCGCCGTGGGCCGCGTCGCCGAAGCTAAACGTGCTTTCATCCTTGTCTCCTGTTGAGTTGTCGACGCGAGGCCGTGCGGCGGCGCCATCGTCTAGTGAACGCAGACTGGCTGCGGGCCATTCAAGGCAAGTCGCGTGCCATTGACGGCAAGTGCGCCTCGGGCCGCGATGGTCGATGAAAGCGCGCCGCAATCGCGTGAAAGAGCGGCTCTCCATGCGTGCCGGCAGTGTTGCGGCGTGGCACATTCGAACGCACATGTGTTGCTAAAAATGACAGTTGCCCGACCGATGAAGCAAAGCGCGCGTGAATGAACCGCGCTCGTCGCTATGCATGCCGCACACTCAGGTCCAATGGCACGCTTCTCGCTGAATGCTCCGCACGATGAAGAGCCGCAGTGATGCGCACACGTCACGCCAAAGCGCGCTTTCTCCGTCGGCATTCAGACAATCATTTGGAGGAGTCAGGCATGAATCACGCAGATATGCAGTTTCTCGATGTCGAATTTCCGTATGCGCGGCAATACGCCAATTTCATCGGCGGCGAGTGGGTTCCTCCGGTGCGTGGCGAGTACTTCGACAACGTGTCGCCGATCACCGGCGAACCCTTTACGTCGATTCCCCGTTCGACGGAAGAAGATATCGAACTCGCTCTGGATGCGGCTCACCGCGCCCGCAAAGCCTGGGCCGATACGTCGCCCGCCTTGCGCGCGAACATCCTGAACCGTATTGCGGACCGCATGGAGCAGAACCTCTCGCGCATCGCATTCGCCGAATCGATCGACAACGGCAAACCAATCCGCGAAACGCTCGCCGCCGACATCCCGCTCGCGATCGATCATTTCCGCTATTTCGCCGGTTGCATTCGCGCACAGGAAGGGACGCTCTCCGAGATCGACGCGGATACCGTGGCCTATCATTTTCATGAGCCACTGGGTGTGGTCGGTCAGATCATTCCGTGGAATTTCCCGATCCTGATGGCCGTGTGGAAAGTTGCGCCGGCACTCGCAGCGGGAAACTGCATCGTGCTCAAGCCTGCCGAGCAGACACCCGCATCGATTCTCGTGCTGGTCGAACTGATTCAGGACTTGCTGCCGCCGGGTGTGCTGAATGTGGTCAACGGTTTCGGCCTCGAAGCCGGCAAGCCGCTGGCATCGAGCAAGCGCATCGCCAAGATTGCGTTTACCGGAGAGACTTCGACCGGCCGCCTCATCATGCAGTACGCGAGCCAGAACATCATTCCCGTCACGCTCGAACTTGGCGGCAAAAGCCCGAACATTTTCTTCGCCGACGTGATCGATCGTGACGACGGGTTTTTCGACAAGGCTCTCGAAGGCTTCGCGATGTTCGCGTTGAATCAGGGTGAAGTGTGCACGTGTCCGTCACGCGTATTGATCGAAGAAAAGATTTACGACCGCTTCATGGAACGCGCGCTGAAACGCGTCGCCGCCATCACGCAAGGGCATCCGCTCGACACCAGAACGATGATCGGTGCGCAGGCCTCGCAGGAACAGTTGGAGAAGATTCTTTCGTATGTCGACCTGGGCAAACAGGAGGGCGCCGAATGCCTGATCGGCGGTGAGCGCATGCGCTTGGCGGCGAATTGAGCAAAGGCTATTACGTCAAG
This sequence comes from Paraburkholderia sp. RL17-381-BIF-C, assembly GCF_046026435.1. NCBI lineage: Bacteria > Pseudomonadati > Pseudomonadota > Betaproteobacteria > Burkholderiales > Burkholderiaceae > Paraburkholderia > Paraburkholderia sp. RL17-381-BIF-C. The sequence continues at coordinate 68,321 of NZ_JARESX010000003.1, forward strand.
CCGACCGTGTTCCGCGGCCACAACAAGATGCGCATCTTCCAGGAAGAGATTTTCGGACCGGTAGTCTCGGTCACGACGTTCAGGAACGAAGAAGAGGCGCTCGAAATTGCCAACGACTCGCTCTACGGCCTCGGCGCCGGCGTGTGGACGCGCGACGGCACACGTGCCTACCGCTTCGGCAGGCAGATTCAGGCGGGCCGCGTGTGGACCAACTGCTACCACGCCTATCCGGCGCATGCGGCGTTTGGCGGCTACAAGCAGTCCGGCATTGGCCGCGAAACGCACAAGATGATGCTCGACCACTATCAGCAAACGAAGAACCTGCTCGTGAGCTATAGCGACAAGCCGTTGGGCTTCTTCTAACGCACGAAGATCTGGAGTGGCGTGGAGCCGCTCCAGAAACCTGGCTAGCGTAAGCCTCGACCTGCCCGGCTTAACTTCCACTCATGCAGCAATCCGGTGAGCAAGTGCCGCCGGAACTCGAAATCCGCACCGTGATGCAGCGTTTCCGGCACCGTAATGGTGAGTTTTAAGCGAAGACTAAAGAAGTTCTCCAACCGGTCGATACCATGATCAGGGGGTTTTTCCGCCTTCGGACCTGACCCGGGTCCGGCGCTCCCCGCATGGAGAAACGCAGTGAAACGTCTGGCTTATGGCGCACGCGGTGAAAGCTTCGCGGTCGAGCGGCAGCGCCTATGAAACGCAATCTGTTCTTCCGGTTTCTCGCGCGCCTTCGCGTCGGCCGCAAGCTGCTGCTGATCTATCTGCTCGACCTGAGCGCGGTGCTGTACATCAGCGGCATTCTGATCCACGAGAAATACATCGCGATCGACTTCTCCGACAAGGAGCTGGTCGGCAACGCCTACGTCGCGGCCGTACACGACGCGCTCATCGACTTCGCGCTCGCGGGGGCCGGGCAGCCGCGAACGGCGGCCCAGTTGAAACGCACGGCGGACGGGCTTGCCGACGCGGAGCGCCGCTATGGCGCGAACATGCAAAGCGCGGAACTCAATGCGCGTGTGCTCGCGGCGCTGACGGCCAGCGCCGCGCCGCATGCGGGCGCCGCGACAGTGGACGTCGGCCTCGAAGCGACACGCGAGCTGGTCACACGCGTCGGCAACCAGTCGAACCTGATTCTGGACCCAGACCTCGACAGCTACTACTCGATGTCGCTGTCGATCCTGCGCTATCCGGAGCTGCTCGGCGACGTCAACCGGATGGGCCGCCACCTGCACGACGCCGGCGCGCGTCTTCACGCTGCACGGATGAGCCACGACGAGATGCGGACCCGCTACCTCGTACTGGAAGGCCAGCTCGATGCGGTATTGCAGGGACTGCGTTCTGACTATGCGGAGGCCGCGGCCACGAACGGCACGCTGACCACGACGATCGGCCCGCCCCTCACGCGCATGCTCGCCGCGATCGACGCGTATCGGCGTGTGGCCGGCGCCGCCGTCGATGCCGGCTCGGATGACGCCACCCTCGCCGCGCTCGATGCCGCCCAGCAGCGCGTGGTGATGAGCGTGAGCGACGCGTGGAGCGCGACCGGCAATCAGCTCGAACGACTGCTGCACGAGCGCGTGCGCGGCCTCTTTGAGCGCATGTGGCTGCATCTCGGCACAGCGCTATTTCTGCTGTGCGCGATCCTGAGCATGGTGTATTTCGTCGCCCAGCAGATTTCGCGGCCACTGCGCCAGCTCGCGCGCGTGATGGACACGGTGCGACGCACGGGCGACCATTCGCTGCGCGCCCGCTGGCATAGCCAGGACGAAATCGGCCAACTGGTGCGCGGTTTCAACGACATGCTCGCGCAACTCGATCGCGAGCGCGACGTGCAGAAGGAACTCGCGGCGACCGCACGCGCGTCGGCCGCCCAGTACGCGCTCGTCGAGGCGACCCCGGTGCCGATGGTCGTCACGTCGATCCCGGGGCACGAGGTGTTGCACGCTAACAAGCCCGCGCTTTACTGGCTGAACGGCTGTACGGTCGACCCGTGGGCCGTCGGCCTCGACTCGGAGGTGCGCGCGCGTTTTTTCCAGCAGCTCTCCGACCGCGAGGCGGTCGACGAATTCGAGGTGCACTGGAAAGCCGCCAAAGAGTCCACATGGGCCATGCTGTCGGCGCGGCGCCTCGACTTCCAGGGGCGCGACGCCGTGCTGACCGCCTTCACACCGATCAACCAGATCAAGCTGATGGAGCAGCGCCTGGAATTGTGGGGCAAGGTGTTCGAGGCGTCTTCCGAAGCGATCCTGATTCTCGATGCGCAACGGCGGCTCGTGACCGCCAACGCGTCGTTCTATCGAGCAACGGGATATCGCGCCGACGACGTGACAGGCAAGGAGCCCGCTTTCCTCTTCGCCTCGCAGGAGCATGACGACATTCTCCCGGGCGTGATCGATTCCGTCGACCGCCTGAGCGCATGGCACGGTGAAGCACACGTGCGCCGGCGCGCGGGCAGTGACTATCCGGCGTGGCTGATGGTGAGCGCGGTGCGCGACCGGCGCGCGAACCTGTCGCACTACATCTGCACGCTGATCGATATCACCGACCGCAAGAAGAGCGAGGCGCGCATCCAGTTCCTCGCCGAGCACGACGTGCTGACGGAGTTGCCGAACCGCGAGCTGTTCGTGAAACGCCTCGGCGTGGTGCTCGGCAACGCGCGGCGCACGGGGCAGCGCGTCGCGGTGTTGTTCATCGATCTCGACCGCTTCAAGAACATTAACGATTCACTGGGTCATCACATTGGCGACAGTCTGCTGCGCTCGGTCTCGCGACGCCTGTTGCAAGCCGTGCGCAGCAACGACACGGTGAGCCGGCTCGGCGGCGACGAGTTCACCGTGATCCTGAACGGCGTCAGCAACGCGGCGGACGTGACGCGTACGATCGAGGATCGTCTGCTGCCGCTCGTGCGCCAGCCGCACGAGGTCGGCGGCGTTACGCTGCAGGTGTCGTGCAGTGTCGGCGTGGCGCTGTTCCCCGAGGACGGCGAGGACATCGAGACGCTGATGCAGAACGCCGACGCCGCGATGTACCAGGCGAAGGGTGCGGGGCGCAATCTCGTGAAGTTCTTCGCGCCCGACATTGCCGAACGCACGCGCTACCGGCTGACGCTCGAAGCCTGCCTGCGCACCGCCATTGCGATGCACGAGTTCCGGCTCGAGTACCAGCCGTGCGTCGATGCGCACACGGGCGAACTGCTAGCAGTCGAAGGGCTGCTGCGTTGGAACAGTCCGCAAATCGGCATCGTGTCGCCCGCGCAATTCATTCCGGTCGCGGAAGACACGCGGCTCATCATTCCGATCGGCGCGTGGGTGATCGACGAAGCCTGCCGGCAGATCGCCGAGTGGGACGCGCAAGGCCTGATGCCGCTACGCGTGTCGATCAACCTGTCGGCCATCCAGTTGCGCGATTCGGACCTGATAGGCACGCTCGCGGACAGTCTCGCGCGGCATGGCGTCGAGCCGTCGCGGCTAGAACTCGAGATCACCGAGACCGTGTTGATGGACAACGCGGAAAACTATCTCGCCATGATCAACGCGATCCGCGCGCTCGGAGTCAAACTCGCGCTCGACGATTTCGGCATCGGCTATTCGAGCCTCAGCTATCTGAACCGCTTTCCGCTCGATCGGCTCAAGATCGATCGCGCGTTCGTGCTCGACATGCTCGATGCCCGCGCGGACCTTGCCATCGTCCGCACGATCATCGAACTCGGCCATGAATTGGGTCTGCGGGTGGTCGCCGAGGGTGTCGAGAGCGAGCATCAGGCGCGCATTCTTCGTACGATCGGTTGTGACGAACTGCAGGGCTTTCTGTTTTCGAAGTCGTTGTCGCCGGCCGATTTGTGGTCCTGGACCCATGCGCACATGGTGGCGTGAGCGGCGCGTCCTGTCGCGCTCGTACGGGTGTTCCCGCAGTAACTCGGGCGCTTGAGGGTCACCGGCGAAGCCGCCGCTCGCCGGAGCGGATAAAGTCGCGGCCATTTCACGGCAAATGCCGGTTTTCCCACATACCGCGAGCTTACGACTTGTCATCCTGATGACTCGGGCGTGCGGCGGGAGATGGCCATGTCAGTCTATGTGGATGAAGGGTTCAGGCCCTGTGTGACGGAATGCGCGACGGTCGCGTTCCGGGTGTGCTGCGATGATCGCGCGCAGATCTTCGAGGTCAGCGCCGAAGCACTCGTGACCTATTGCGGCGCGGCGAGCAAGCGCAAGCAGGACCTGCTCGTCGCATTCGAGGATGCGCAACTGGAAATCCTTTCGGTCGCCGCGCAGAAATGGGCGTTCAGACCGTCGGAGCCGGTGCGTCTCGGCCTCGACGAATTCCGAATGGTCAGACATTAAATAGCAGGCATGCCAGAATAGCGTCATGACCTGGATCGCCGCCCTGCCAATGTATAACGTCACACCCGCGCTCGACTTCGAGTGGCGCGAGTGGCTCGCCGACGTGCTGCGCATGGTCAAGCCGGCGTGCCGCATCGTCGAACCGGACGAAGAATTGCACGGCTTCTGGCGGCGCCCCAATCTGCTGATCTCGCAAACCTGCGGCTATCCGTTCATGCATGGCTTGCAGGACCAGGTACAACTGATCGCGACGCCGCGCTTTGACGCGCCGGGTTGCGAGGGCGCGCATTATTCAAGCGTGCTGGTGACGCGCGCGGATGCGCCGTTCGATACATTAGCGGCGTGTCGCGGCGCGCGTGCGGCGTACAACCAGGACGATTCGAATAGCGGCATGAACGTGTTTCGCCACGCCGTGGCGCCGCTCGCGCGCGCTGGTCTATTTTTCAGCGCGGTATTGCGAACCGGCTCGCATCTCGGCTCGTTGCGCGCGGTGGCCGAAAATCACGCGGATGTCGCGGCGATCGATTGCGTGACCTTCGCTTTCGTCTGCGACGAAATGCCGGAACTGGCCCGTCAGGTGCGCCGGATCGGCACGACAGCGCCCTCGCCGGGCCTGCCTTTGATCGCTTCCGACACGGTACCCACGGCTACCGTGGAAGCATTGCGCGAAGCGTTGAACGAGGTACTCGTGATCCAGCCCGAGCGTGCGAAACGCCTGCGTTTGCAGGGGTTTTCCGTGTTGCCGCGCTCGGATTACGACCGCATCGAACAGCTTGAAAGCGAGGCGCGCGCCGTCGGCTATACGCGCCTCGCCTGAGTTGCGCCCTTACTGCTGCTACACATCCAGCACCAGAAGCTGCGCGCCGTCGGCAACCTGATCGCCGACTGAATACAGCACCTCCGAAACCGTACCGGCAGCCGGCGCACCGATGGTGTGCTCCATCTTCATCGCTTCCATCACGATCAGCGGCGTGCCCTTCTCCACCACCGTGCCCGGTTCCACCAGCACCGCGATCACCTTGCCCGGCATCGGCGCGGTCAGACGGCCTTCGCCGCCTTCGGCGTCCGCAGCGTGTGCGAGCAGGTTTTGCCATTCGAACGCGAGCGCTTCGCCGAGGCAAAACACATGGAACGTATCGCCGTCGACGAATACGCGGCCCGTTGCCCGCGCATCCCCGATCGTCGCGCGGAATTCATGCGGGCCGCTGCCGTTCGACCAGCTGAAGTCCTCGCGCACGCCGTCGTGTTCGAGCGTTTGCGTGCTGCCGTCGCGCGCGAACGCGACCGTGAACAGGCTTGCGTGATCGCCGCTGCTGTCCATGTCGCGCCAGCCGAGCGTCTGCGTATAGCCGCCATTCAGCCGCCAGTGCGACAACGCATCCCACGGCGACGCGCCGTGCGCCGTGCCGCCCTCGCGCGTGAGCAGCGCTGCGCAAGCGAGCGCCAGCGCTTCCTTGTATGGCTTCTTGCGCGGCGCGAACAAGGCGTCGTGATGACGCTCGATCAAGCCCGTATCGAGATCGCCGGTTGCAAACGGCTCGCTAGCCACGATGCTTTGCAGGAACTCGATGTTGGTGTGCGGGCCGACCACCTCGCACGCATGCAGCGCGCGGCTCAGACGCGCGAGCGCCTCTTCACGCGTGGCGCCGTGCACGATCAGCTTCGCAATCATCGGATCGTAGAACGGCGTGATGGTGTCGCCCTCACGCACGCCGCTGTCGATACGCACCGGCGCCTTGCGTCCCGGCTCGCCAAGACCTGCCGCATCGATCGCGAACTCCACGCCTTCCGGCATGCGCAAATGCTTGAGCGTGCCTGTGGACGGCAGGAAACCACGCGCCGGGTGCTCTGCGTAGATACGCGCTTCGATGGCGTGACCGTCGATCTTCAACTGTTCCTGCGTGAGCGGCAGCGGTTCGCCGGCGGCGACGCGCAGTTGCCATGCCACGAGGTCCTGACCGGTGACCATTTCCGTGACCGGATGCTCGACCTGCAGGCGCGTATTCATTTCCATGAAATAGAATTCGCCCGTGCTGGTCATGATGAATTCGACCGTGCCCGCACCGACGTAATTCACCGCGCGCGCGGCGGCCACCGCGGCCTCGCCCATTTCGCGCTTGATTTCAGCGGGCAAGCCGGGCGCTGGCGCTTCTTCCAGCACTTTCTGGTGACGCCGCTGCACAGAGCAATCGCGGTCGAACAGATAGACAGCGCCGCCGTGACTGTCCGCGAACACCTGCACTTCCACATGGCGCGGCCGCGTCAGATACTTTTCGATCAGCACGCGATCATTGCCGAAGCTGCTCGCCGCTTCCCGCTTGCACGAAGCCAGCGCCGCCGCGAAATCCTCGCTGCGCTCGACCACGCGCATGCCCTTGCCGCCGCCACCGGCGCTAGCTTTGAGCAGCACCGGATAACCGATCGCATCGGCCTCGCGGTGCAGCAGTTGCGGATCCTGATCGTCGCCGTGATAGCCCGGCACGAGCGGCACGGCGGCCGCGTGCATCAGCGCCTTCGCGGCGGCTTTCGAGCCCATCGCCGCAATCGCCTCGACCGGCGGTCCGATGAAAACGATGCCGGCGGCCTCGCACGCATGAGCGAAAGCTTCGTTCTCCGACAGGAAGCCGTAGCCCGGATGCACCGCCTGCGCGCCGGTGGCGCGCGCGGCTTCGATGATGCGTTCGACGCGCAGATAGCTTTCCGCCGCCGTCGAACCGCCGATATGCACGGCCTCGTCACAGGCGGCCACGTGCTTCGCGTTGGCGTCCGCATCGGAATAGACGGCCACGCTCGCAATGCCGAGCCGCTTGCAGGTCGCGGCGACGCGGCACGCAATCTCGCCCCGGTTGGCAATCAGGATCTTGTTGAACATGAAGTGTCTCGATGAAGTGTGCCGTTTTATCGGGGCTGTTGTTCTGGTCAAGGCGCTGCGCGCGCCCTGGAATGGATGCGTTAGTTACGCCAGGCGGGCGGGCGTTTTTCGAGGAACGACGCCACGCCCTCGCGCCCTTCGGCGCCGGCACGCGTGCGCGCGATGCGCGCCGCCGTGTCTTCGATCATCGCGTCGTTCAACTCGTGGCCCGCGATATCCTGCACGAGTTGCTTGCACGCGCGTACCGCCTGCGGACCGTTGGCGCAGAGCGTCTCGGCAATCTGCCGCACGGTGGCGTCGAGTTGCTCCACGCTGACGGCTTCACTGACCAGTCCGAGGCGCAACGCCGTTGCGCAATCGAACTGCTCGGCGGTGGTGAAATAGCGGCGCGACGCCTGCTCGCCCAGCGCACGAATCACGTACGGCGCGATGGTGGCCGGAATCAGACCGAGGCGCGCTTCCGAAAGGCAAAAGCGCGCGTTTTCAACGGCCACCACGATGTCGCACGCCGAGATCAAACCCATGCCGCCCGCGTACGCGTCGCCGTTCACGCGCGCGATCACCGGCTTGTTGCAGCGATAGATCGACGACAGCATGTTTGCCAGCAGCATTGCATCGGCACGGTTCTCGTCGTCCGAGTAACCGGCCATCTTCTTCATCCAGTTCAGATCGGCGCCCGCGCAGAACGCCTTGCCGTTCGCGGCGAGCACCACCGCGCGCACGTCGTCGCGATCGTTGAGCGCCGTGAAGGCCGAGGTCACTTCGGCGATCATCGTTTCGTTGAACGCGTTGCGCACGTCCGGCCGATTCAATGTGACCGTGGCGATCTGTCCGGCGAATTCGACCGTCAGTGTTTCGTATTGCATCGTCGCAGCTCCCGCGCTTTCTCGCGCATCGTCACATTCTGAACACGCCGAAACGCGTGTCTTCGATCGGCGCGTTCATTGCGGCCGACAGACCGAGACCGAGCACGTCGCGCGTTTGCGCCGGATCGATCACGCCGTCGTCCCACAGGCGCGCGCTGGCATAGTACGGGTGGCCCTGATGTTCGTATTGATCGCGGATCGGCTGCTTGAACGCTTCTTCTTCTTCCGCGCTCCACGCACCGCCCTTGCCTTCAATGCCGTCGCGCTTCACCGTGGCCAGTACCGACGCCGCCTGCTCGCCGCCCATCACCGAGATGCGCGCGTTCGGCCACATCCACAGAAAGCGCGGCGAATACGCGCGGCCGCACATGCCGTAATTGCCCGCACCGAACGATCCGCCGATGATCACCGTGAACTTCGGCACCTTGGCCGTGGCCACCGCCGTCACCATCTTCGCGCCGTTGCGCGCAATGCCTTCGTTTTCGTATTTGCGGCCCACCATGAAGCCGGTGATGTTCTGCAGGAACACCAGCGGAATCTTGCGCTGGCAGCACAACTCGATGAAGTGCGCACCCTTGAGCGCGGACTCCGAAAACAGAATGCCGTTATTCGCGATGATGCCGACCGGATGTCCCCAGATATGCGCGAAACCGCACACGAGCGTGGTGCCGTAGCGTGCCTTGAATTCGTCGAACGCGGAGTCGTCGACGATACGCGCGATCACCTCGCGAATGTCGAATGGCTTGCGCGTATCCACGGGAATCACGCCGTACATGCTCTTTACGTCGTAGCGCGGCGGCTTCGGCTCCTGCAACGCAACCGGCACCTGCTTGCTGCGATTCAGATTGCCGACGATACTGCGCGCAATCCCGAGCGCATGCGCGTCGTTTTGCGCGAGATGATCGACCACGCCCGACAGACGCGTATGCACATCGCCGCCGCCGAGATCTTCCGCGCTGACCACTTCGCCGGTGGCCGCTTTCACGAGCGGCGGACCGCCCAGAAAAATCGTCCCCTGATTCTTGACGATGATCGACTCGTCGCTCATGGCCGGCACATACGCACCGCCCGCGGTACAAGACCCCATCACGACGGCGATCTGCGGAATGCCCGCGGCGGACAGATTCGCCTGGTTGTAAAAGATGCGGCCGAAATGATCGCGGTCCGGAAACACGTCGTCCTGGTTCGGCAGATTCGCGCCGCCCGAGTCGACCAGATACACACAGGGCAAATGATTTTCAGCGGCGATTTCCTGCGCCCGCACGTGCTTTTTGACGGTGACGGGATAGTAGGTGCCACCCTTGACCGTCGCATCGTTGCAGACGATCACGCACTCCTGCCCCGCAATCCGGCCAATCCCGGTGATGACGCCCGCGCCGGGCGCATCGTTGTGATACATGCCGTAAGCCGCGAGTTGCGAGAACTCGAGAAACGGCGTGCCGGGATCGAGCAGTTGCGCGATGCGATCGCGCGGCAGCAGTTTGCCGCGGCCCGTGTGTTTGTCGCGCGCCGCCTGACCACCGCCCAGCGCGAGTTTTTCGACTTTCGCGCGAAGGTCGGCGACCAGCGCTTCGAGCGCTGCCGCATTGGCGCGGAAGTCGTCCGAGCGCGGATTCAGCTTTGATTCGATGATCGGCATGGCGGGCGTCTCCTTCAGACCGTCTCGGCAAACAGTTCGCGGCCGATCAGCATGCGGCGGATTTCGCTCGTGCCCGCGCCGATTTCATAGAGCTTCGCGTCGCGCCACAAACGGCCGACCGGATACTCGTTGATATAGCCGTTGCCGCCGAGAATCTGGATCGCCTCGCCCGCCATCCACGTGGCTTTTTCCGCGGTATAGAGGATCACGCCCGCGCAGTCTTTGCGCACCTGGCGCACATGTTCCTTGCCGAGCGTATCGAGCTGGCGGCCCACTGCGTAAAGATAGGCTCGACATGCCTGCAACGTGGTGTAGAGATCGGCCACCTTGCCTTGAATGAGCTGGAATTCGCCGATCGGCTGACCGAACTGCTTGCGGTCGTGAATGTACGGCACGACCGCGTCCATGACCGCGACCATGATGCCCGTCGGGCCGCCCGCGAGCACGGCGCGTTCGTAGTCGAGGCCGCTCATCAGCACCTTAGCGCCGCCGTTTAGCTGGCCGAGAATGTTTTCCTCCGGCACTTCCACGTCCTGGAACACCAGTTCGCCGGTATGCGAGCCGCGCATGCCGAGCTTGTCGAGTTTCTGCGCCACCGAGAAACCCTTCATGCCCTTCTCGACGATAAACGCGGTGATACCGCGCGAATTCGCTTCGGGATCGGTTTTGGCGTAGACGACCAGCGTGTCGCAATCCGGGCCGTTGGTGATCCACATTTTCGTGCCGTTGAGCACGTAGTGATCGCCCTTCTTCTCGGCGCGCAGCTTCATGCTGACGACGTCCGACCCCGCGTTCGGCTCGCTCATGGCAAGCGCGCCGATGTGTTCGCCCGACACGAGCTTGGGCAAGTACTTCTGCTTCTGCGCTTCTGTGCCGTTGCGATGAATCTGGTTGACGCACAGATTCGAATGCGCGCCGTACGAGAGACCGACCGAAGCCGAAGCGCGCGAGATCTCCTCCATGGCGATCATATGCGCCGTGTAGCCCATGTTCGCGCCGCCGTACTCCTCCGAGACCGTCATGCCGAGCACGCCAAGATCGCCGAACTTGCGCCACAGGTCCATGGGAAACTGATCCGTGCGATCGATTTCCGCGGCACGCGGGGCGATTTCTTTGGCAGCGAATCCCGCGATGCTGTCGCGCAGCATTTCGATTTCTTCGCCGAGCGGGAATTGCAAACCGGGCAGGTTGCTCATTGCTGTGTCTCCAGGAGTTCGTTGGCGGCCGGCCTTGGGGCGGCGGCTGGTCCGGATGCGGCTCAGCGGACGGTGGCGGACCGGTGGACCCGCCTTTATCGTCCCGCACGAAGCGCAACGTTCAAGCCGCATTTCACGCCAGATTTACGTAAGCGTCAATAGATATTTTTGAGTATCACTCAGAAACTGGCCGAACCCTCTACAAGGCTGAAATGGCGTGTTAGCATCGGCGTCACGGGGTCAATCGGCAGGCTTTCCCGCCGAATTCGACCAACAAATCTGAACTGGACTCATATGACGGTTGCCACGAAGGCCGAGTTACCCGCCTCGCGCCGCCAGCCGGCCGGGCGCAAGTCGCAGCAACGCGTGAAGGAGATCCTTCAGGCGGGGCGCGACGTGTTCTCCGAAAAGGGCTACGAGCGCGCGACAACGGCCGAGATCGCGCAGCGCCTGGGCATTTCCGAGGCGACCGTGTTCAGCTATTTCCGCGGCAAACGCGAGTTGTGCGCCCGGGTGATCGGCGACTGGTACGACGAGATCATCGAAGCGATCGAATCCGGCTTGCCGCGCGACGGCAATGTGCGCCAGCAGTTCGCGTTCATTGTTCGCACGCACTTGCGGTTGATGCTCGTAAACGGCACCGATCTGTGCGCGCTGGTGTTGTCCGAAGGACGGGCCCGCCACCATGAATTGAGCGAGGCGCTCACCGAGTTGCAGCGCCGCTATACCGCACCGTTGATGCGCGTGCTCGCGCAAGGCCAGGAGAGCGGCCAGATTCGCGCCGACATGCCCTTGCGCTTGCTGCGCTCGATGGTGTTCGGCCCAATGGAGCACGTGCTGTGGGACGCCACGCTCGCGAACCGGCACATCGATATCGATGCGACCGCGGACCGGCTCATCGACGTGTTGTGGGCCGCGCTCACGCCGCCCGACCTGGCGGTGAACGCGTTGCGGCAGTTCAGGGCGGAAGTGGCGGAAGCGAACCGGCGGTTCGAAGAGGCCGCGCGTCAAGCGGCAGACGCGTCGCGAAGCGGCGAATAGCAGGCGCGCTTCCGGTTCTCCGGACTTACGCGTTATTTGGCGAAAAAGCGGCTAATCTACTGCTTCCCCTGCGAAGCCAGATGGAGAGCCCAAGTGCCGAAAGAACCCGCCGTAAAAACCACAAAAACCGCGAAGGCCACCAAAACGACGAACATCCGCATCGGTATAGGCGGCTGGACCTATGCGCCCTGGCGCGGCACCTTCTACCCCGACGACCTCACGCAAAGCCGCGAACTCGAATACGCGAGCAGGAATCTCACATCGATTGAAATCAACGGCACGTTTTACGGTTTGCAGAAACCGGCGAGCTATGAGAAGTGGTATCAGGAAACGCCGGACGATTTCGTCTTTTCACTGAAGGCGCCGCGTTACGCGACCAACCGAAAAGTCCTCGCGGACGCGGGTGAAACCATCGAACGCTTTTTCGGCAGCGGTGTGCTGCTGCTCAAACAGAAACTCGGCCCGATCAACTGGCAATTCGCACCTACCAAAAAATTCGACAACGAAGACTTCGAAGCCTTTCTGAAGTTGCTGCCCGCCAGCATCGAAGGCCAGAAGCTCAGGCATGCGATCGAAGTGCGCAACGACACCTTCAAGACGCCGGAATTCGTCGCGCTCGCACGCAAACACAAAGTCGCCATCGTCCTCGCTGGCGACAGCGAATACCCGCAGATCGCCGACATCACCGCGCCCTTCGTCTACGCGCGCATCATGGGCACGACGGACAAACAGGCCAACGGTTATTCGACCAAAGCGTTGGAAGCATGGGCGGAACGCGCGCGGCAACTGGCAGCGGGCGCGACACCGGACGATCTGGAAACCTCAGCGGAAGCACCCGCAAAAACAGGCGCACGCGATGTCTATCTCTACGTGATCAGCGGCTTCAAGGAGCGCAATCCGGCCGCCGCCATGGCCTTGATCAAACGCCTTTGACGCGTGCCGTCCCGGCCGCAGCACGCGAGTGTCATAATCCCGGCAGCGAAGACAGCCAGCATCGACGCACCCACACTCACGCAGTCAGGCCGCGAGGCCGCCTCACCATCAAGGTCCGGGAGAACATTTTGAGCGCCATCGACAATCCTTTGCACGATCAGGAAGTCGGCTCGGCCGACGCCACCCAGGACACCACGCGCATCGACGACGTTCGGATCGGCGCGGTACGTCCGTTGATTTCCCCTGCCCTGTTGCAGGACGAATTGCCTACGCCGCCTTCGGTGCAGACGCTGGTCGAGAAGACCCGCGCGGAAATCGCCGACATTCTGCATGGCCGTGACGACCGGCTCGTGATGATCGTCGGACCGTGTTCGATTCACGACCACGACCAGGCGATCGAATACGCGCGCAAGCTGAAGGCCGCCGCCGACACCTACAAGAACGATCTCCTGATCGTGATGCGGGTCTACTTCGAGAAGCCGCGTACTACCGTCGGCTGGAAAGGCTATATCAACGACCCGCGGCTCGACGGCAGTTTCCGCATCAATGAAGGTCTGCGTCTTGCACGGCAACTGCTGCTCGACATCAACGGCCTCGGCTTGTCCACGGCCACCGAATTTCTCGACCTGCTCAGCCCGCAATACATCGCCGATCTCATCGCCTGGGGCGCGATCGGCGCGCGCACGACGGAGAGCCAGAGCCATCGTCAACTGGCTTCCGGACTGAGTTGCCCGATCGGCTTCAAGAATGGCACGGACGGCGGCGTACAGGTCGCCGCGGACGCGATCGTCGCCGCGCGCGCGAGCCACGCATTCATGGGCATGACGAAAATGGGCATGGCCGCGATCTTCGAAACGCGCGGCAACGACGACGCGCACGTGATCCTGCGCGGCGGCAAGAAAGGGCCGAACTACGACAGCGCGTCGGTGGAAGCCACCTGCGTGGCGCTCAAATCAGCGGGGTTGCGCGAGCAGGTCATGATCGACTGTTCGCATGCGAACTCGGGCAAATCGCATTTGCGTCAGCTGGAGGTCGTGCAGGATATCGCGCAGCAATTGTCGCAGCGCGAGCGCCGCATTATCGGCGTCATGCTGGAAAGTCATCTGGAAGAAGGCCGCCAGGATCTGAAGCCCGGTGTGCCGTTGCGTCGCGGCGTATCCATTACGGATGCCTGCGTCAGTTGGGCGCAGACCGAGCCGGCGCTCGAGACGCTCGCCGAGGCCACCCGCAAACGCCGCGCGGGCTGAGTGCGCCGGGGCGCAGGCGCTGCTTCGAGCACGCCCTGCGTCGAACACCCCTGCGGAAAGTCCCGTTGGGGGTCGGCTCAAAAACACACGCGCCGCACCATCCGCCGGTTGATCCATCTGACCGGGGTTGGGCAGCGCGTGATTCCTCACACCCGATGCATCGCCCGCCGCGCGCCACGGCAGCGCGCGTGGATGCTCCGGCGTGAAGCGCGTTGCATTACGACGCGTTGACGGCTTCCTTGAACGCCTTGCCAGCGGTGAACTTCACCGTCTTGGCAGCCGCGATCTGGATCTCCGCACCGGTCGACGGATTGCGGCCGACGCGTGCTGCGCGGGCGCCAGTCGAGAAAGAACCGAAACCGACCAGTTGCACCGTATCGCCACCCACCACGGCCTTGGTCACCGCTTCGACGATCGCGTCGATGGTTTGGCCGGTGGCCGCTTTGCTTTCGCCCGTCGCTGCGGCGACTGCATCAATCAGTTCCTGTTTGTTCATAGCACTTCCCGTATGGTAATCATGGAACCGGCGCCACGTCTGTCGCGCCGGGACCGACACACTAACGCATAGGCGCCGGTTCGCGCAAACCTTGGGTGTAAGGCTTGTATCACCCGCCCACAGGGAATTTGACGATTTTTTCCTGCAAAGTGCCATAAGAATCGCGCGCTTAGGCATTTATCGCGCTCCATGCGTATTCTCCCGCTATCACAATCCGTTGCAATTTCAGTGATTTAGCGCTGCGCGAACCTTGGCCGGCGGCCTTTTTTACTATGTTATGGTGGATTAGAGAGTTTCTAAAATTGTCAGGACGAGAGGTCCGCAATCAAGAATCCGGGAGGAATAAAAAAATGAAATTTCGCCATATTGCAACATGTGCGCTCCTCGCTGTGACCTCGTGCGCAGCCTTCGCAGCCGGCGACAAAGCCTGCGCCACCCTGGTCGGCGCGGCACATTCCGGGTCGCCGCAGAGCTTTCAGGTGCGTGACGGCGAACCCGTCGACCTGGTGAGCCATGCCGGAACCGTCCACGGCAAGCTGCTGGTTTTCGGCGATGGCGGCACTTTCCGGGCTTATTGGCAACCTGAAAACAGCCCCGAAAAATATGTGCTGGCAAATGCCGGCGTGAATGCCGTACGTCTCGTCTCCACCCCGCCGCAAGGCACGCAGGCTCAAAACGGCCAACCGGGCACAACCCTGGAGCCTCAGCGTGTACTTTCGTGTCCTGCACTTTGATACGCGAACCTGTCATTTGCGCCACCTTCGATTCGGCATAAATGACGGATCGCGCAGCGTTTTACGGTCGAACTTACCGCTCGTTCGCACCGGGATTCGATTTCGTTCAAGGTGTCCTTAAGATCCCACCTGTCCTGCCGATATACCAAGCTGCGAGTGCAGCGCAAACGTTTAAAAAAGGACGGGAATGGTTCTGCTAACCCAATTCAGGGATGCGCTGTCGGTCGCTAAACGCGACCCCGAACTCGTGCGCTCGCAGCTCGACGCATTTGGCCACCAGGTCCCGCTTCTCTACTTCATTCTCCTGGTCAACACGACGACGGTCGCCATTACGCATATAAGTTGCGCGCCTGCGTGGTTGGCGATCTACTTTCCGGCGGCGCTGTGCGCCATCTGCGTCGTCCGATGCATACGATGGTGGCAACTCCGGCACCGCGTTCTGACCGACGACAGAGCGGTGTCCGAACTGCGCAAGCTCACCTGGCTGGCCGGCCTCTTCGCCGTTGCGTTCAGCAGCTGGTCGTTGCTCCTGTTTCCCTACGGCACCGCCTACGAACAGACGCAAGTCGCGTTTTACATGGCGACCACGGTAGTCGGCTGCGTGTTCTGCCTGATGCACCTGCGCGCGGCGGCCATGTTGCTGCTGTCGATCGTCATCCTAAGCTTCTCCACTTTTCTGGTTTTTACCGGCTATCCCGTTTTCATCGCGATGGCTGTCGATATGACACTGGTGGGTGTCGCGCTCGTCTTTATCATTCAACTGTATTGCCGGACATTCGCCGATGTGGTGCATGCACAGCGCGAGTTGCAGGCGAGCCAGCAGAAAACGCAGCGCCTGAGCGACGACAACTTCTGGCTCGCGAGCATCGACAGCCTGACCGACCTGCCCAACCGGCGCAGTTTCTTCGCCTCGCTGCGCGCGTTGTCCGAGCACGCGCTCGGCAGCGGCGGCGGATTCAATGTCGGCCTGATCGATCTTGACGGCTTCAAACAGGTCAACGACATCTACGGCCACGCCAGCGGCGATCTCGTCCTGCAGGAAGTCGGCGCACGCCTGTTGTCGCTCGCCGAGCCCGGCATTTTCTTCGCGCGCCTCGGCGGCGATGAGTTCGGCGTGCTCGCACAGCACAAACTGGCGAACGCGACGCTCGTCGAATTGGGCGAGCGTATTTGCGGGGCGCTCAGTCAGCCCTACCGGATCGCCGGCAACGTTGCCGAACTGTCGGGCACCATCGGCTGGGCCGCGTTCCCCGAAGCCGGCACGACGGTCGCGCAAGTGTTCGAACGCGCCGACGCGGCGCTATACGCGGGCAAGGAAAGCCAGCGCGGCACCCCGGTCATTTTCTCGACCGAACATGAAACGCGGATCCGCCGCTCGAGCCTCGTCACCCAGGAGCTTCGCCATGCGGATCTCGAGTCGGAACTGTTCCTGGAGTTTCAGCCGATCTACGACGTGCTCACGCAACGCACCATCGGCATGGAAGCGCTCGGCCGCTGGCATAACGCACGGCTCGGCGCCGTCAGACCGGAAGAATTCATTCGGATTGCCGAGCGTACCGAACTGATTCTACGCATCACGGAAGTGCTGCTGCACAAAGCACTCGACGAAGTGGCGCGCTGGCCGTCGGAGCTCTACCTGTCGTTCAATCTGTCGGCGATCGATATCTGCACCTCGGCACGCGCCCGCCGTCTGATCGATATCGTCATGGCAAGCGGTGTGCCGCCGCATCGCGTGTCGTTCGAAATCACCGAAACCGCGGTGACGCGTGATTTCGAACAGGCCCGTTGTTCGCTCACCATGATCAAGAAAGCCGGCTGCCGGGTATCGCTCGACGATTTCGGCACCGGCTATTCAAGTCTTAGCTACGTGCATCGCCTGCCCTTCGATACGATCAAGATCGACCGCAGTTTCATGACGGACGTGGATTCCAACAGCGCATCGAAAAAGATCGTCAAGTCGGTGCTCGACCTGTGCAGGAACCTCGGCCTCGAATGCGTCGTGGAGGGACTCGAGACGGTGTCGCAAGTCGAGGTCGTCAAAGCACTCGGCGCTCGCGCGGTGCAGGGTTATCTGTTCAGCCGGCCGATGCGGGCGAGCGCCATTGCCGCGTATTTGCAGGCGCCGCGTGGGCACGACCATGCCGTGCAAATGCTGGAGCAATAGAGCCCGCGCGTCTCGGCGCCCTGCTCTATTGCCGCACGCCGTCCACGCCGCCAAGTTCATGCGGCAGAATCATCTGCTCGGGAATGTCAGCCCTTTTGGCTCGTGCTGCGAAGTAGTACAGCAATGCAGGCGCGGCCAATCCGACGATCCACGAAATATCGACCCCGCCCAGCGCTTCCACCAAGCCGCCGGTATAGAAACTCGTCGCGATGAACGGCATCTGGATCAGAACACCGAATGCGTACACCGCGATGCCCGTCATATTCCAGCGGCCATAGCGGCCGTGCGGATCGAACAGCGCCGGCACGTCGTAGCGCTCCCGGGTCACGAAATAGTAGTCGACCAGATTGATGGCGCTCCACGGCGTGAAGAAGGCGAGTAGAAAGAGCAGAAATGCAGTGAATTCCTTCAGAAACGCGTGATGTCCCGCCAGCGCAAGCCCCGTCGATGCACCCACCATCAGGAAAATGAAGACAAGGCGCGTGCGGCTCGAAATCGACCGTTGGCCGCCGAAGCCGGTCATGATGGTCGCCACCGACATCACACTGCCATAGGCATTGAGCGTGGTGATCGTGAGCTTACCCAATGCGATCGTGAAGTACAGCACGGCTGCGAGCATGCCGCTCGCGCCCAGTCCGACGATGAACGACACCTCGTGCCCCGCGAAACGATTACCCGCCAGCGCCGCGGCGAAAACACCGAACACCATCGAGACCTGCGCGCCGATCACGGAACCGAGGCCGACCGCCCAGAACGTCTTCAGTGCCGAAGTGGCACGCGGCAGATAGCGCGAATAATCGGCAACGTATGGACCGTATGCGATCTGCCATGAAGCCGACAACGACACGGCGAGCAGAAACGAGCCGAGCGTAAAGTGCCGGTTGTTCAACAGCACGCCGATATCGTGCCCATGCAGCAGACTGGCGAACAGATAAAGAAACGCCAGCACGCCGACGATGCTCGACATACGGCCCATCGCGTGAATGGTGCGATAGCCGAGTGCGGTCAGCAAGGCGATCAACCCGGCGAAGATGACGATCGCCATGGTGTTCTCGACATGCAGCAACTGCCCGATCGCCTGCCCGGCAAGCACGGTACCGCCCGCGGAAAAGCCCACGTACATCACGCACACCAGCGTGAGCGGAATGATCGCGCCATAGACGCCGAACTGCACGCGGCTCGAAATCATCTGCGGCAAACCGAGTTGCGGACCCTGCGCGCCATGCAACGCCATGACCGTGCCGCCGATCATCTGTCCGACGAGCAAGCCGATCAACGACCAGAAGACGTCGCCGCCGAGCACCACCGCGAGCGCGCCGGTCACGACCGCCGTAACCTGCAGGTTCGCACCGAACCACAGCGTGAACTGACTAACGAGACTGCCGTGGCGCTCCGCTTCGGGGATATAGTCGATGGAGCGCCGCTCGATCAGCGAAGGCGTCGCTGCACGCGGAATGGAAGTTGCCATGTGTATCTCCTGACATTCGCTAAGCTGCCTTGCAGCAGCAATGGGAAAGCGGTTTGAGTGACGATCGATGGCTGTCTGTTGTTGTTATTCGATTCGCCAGACTGCGCAGCGCGGAGGGGCGCGCTAGAGCGCAGCCGTGAATTGCGGCACTGCTTCGAATAGATCGCTTACGAGACCGTAATCGGCGACGCTGAAAATCGGCGCTTCTTCGTCCTTGTTGATCGCGACGATCACTTTGCTGTCTTTCATGCCGGCCAAGTGCTGGATCGCTCCCGAGATGCTGACCGCGACATACAGTTGCGGCGCGACGATCTTGCCGGTTTGTCCCACCTGGTAGTCGTTCGGTACGAAGCCCGCATCCACTGCTGCGCGCGATGCGCCGAGGGCGGCTTGAAGTTTGTCTGCCAGCGGTTCGAGAACCTTGGTGTAGTTCTCGCCGTTGCCCAAACCGCGGCCGCCCGAAACGATGATCTTCGCCGACGTCAGTTCCGGACGGTCCAGCTTCGTCACTTCACGGCTCACGAACTGTGAAATGCCGCTGTCTGCTGCCGCTTCGATCTTCTCGACCGTTGCGCTGCCGCCTTCCGCTGCCACAGCGTCGAAACCGGTCGAACGAACTGTGATGACCTTGATCGGGTCTTGAGACTGAACCGTCGCGATCGCGTTGCCTGCGTAGATCGGGCGCTCGAACGTGTCAGCGCTGTCCACTGCCGTGATGTCGCTGATCTGCGCGACATCGAGCTTCGCGGCGATACGCGGCGCGATGTTCTTGCCGTATGCCGTTGCCGGAGCGAGGATGTGCGTGTAGTCCTTCGCGATGTTCAGCACCGTTGCTTCGACGTTTTCTGCCAGACCCGCTTCGAGTTGCGGCGCGTCGGCGAGCAGGACCTTCGAAACACCTGCAATCTTCGCTGCCGCATCCGCTGCGGCCTGCGCGTTGTGGCCCGCGACCAGCACGTGAATATCACCACCAATCTTCTGCGCCGCTGCGATCGTGTTCAGCGTCGCGGCCTTGATCGACGCGTTGTCGTGTTCTGCAATTACCAGATTTGTCATTTGCTCTGTCTCCCTCACAGCACCTTGGCTTCGGTCTTCAGCTTCTCGACCAGCGTCTTCACATCCGGCACCTTCACACCGGCGGAGCGCTTCGGCGGCTCGACAACCTTCAGCGTCTTCAGGCGCGGCGTGACGTCGACACCCAGGTCTTCCGGCTTGATCGTTTCCAGCGGCTTCTTCTTCGCCTTCATGATGTTCGGCAGCGTCACATAGCGCGGCTCGTTCAGGCGCAGGTCGGTCGTGATGACTGCGGGCAGCTTTAAAGACAGCGTTTCAGCGCCTCCGTCTATTTCACGCGAAACCGTCGCCTTGCCATCGGCGACGACAACCTTCGAGGCAAATGTCGCTTGCGGCAATCCGGCCAGCGCAGCCAGCATCTGGCCGGTCTGGTTCGAATCGTCGTCGATAGCCTGCTTACCGAGGATAAGCAGCGAAGGTTGCTCCTTCTCGACCAGCGCCTTCAGCAGCTTGGCCACCGCCAAGGGTTGTAACTCCTCGGACGACTCGATCAGCACAGCACGATCCGCGCCGATTGCCAGCGCCGTACGCAGCGTTTCCTGCGTTTGCGCGATACCGCAAGAAACCGCCACTACCTCGCTAACCACGCCTGCTTCCTTCAACCGCACCGCTTCTTCAACCGCGATCTCATCGAACGGATTCATCGACATCTTCACGTTCGCGATGTCGACGCCCGTGCCGTCCGACTTGACCCGAACCTTCACGTTGTAATCGACCACCCTCTTCACAGCCACCAGCACCTTCATATCGCTCTCCTCTCGCAACTGCTCCATCGATCAGGCCAGCACCATCCGCGCAATCACGGTGCGCTGAATCTCCGACGATCCCTCGTAGATCCGCAGAATTCTCGCGTCGCGCACCAGCCGTTCGAGCGGCATCTCGCGGGTGAATCCGTAACCGCCGTGAATCTGCAAGGCGGTATCCGTGACGAAGCCGACCGTCTCCGATGCATACAGCTTCGCCATCGACGCGTAATCGGTGAACGGCTCGCCCGCCGCGCGCCGCACGGCCGCCTGCAAGGTCAGGAGCCAGGCCGCCTCGAGCCGGGTCTTCATGTCCGCGAACATCCATTGCAAACCTTGCTTGCGCGACAGCGGCTCTCCGCCCACCTGACGCTGCCTGGCCCACTCCACCGCGCTCGCGAGCGCGGCCTCGGCAATCCCCAGGCTCGTTGCGGCGACATCGAGCCGGCTGTTGTCGAGCACTTTCATCGCCGTGCGAAAGCCCGTACCTTCGGCGCCGAGCCGATTCGCGGCCGGCACGAAACAGTCGAAAGCGATCTCGTGCGCCGGCGCGCCGCGAATGCCCATCAGCTTTTCGGCCGGCGCCACGTCCACGCCCGCGCTATACCGGTCGACCACGAACGCGCTGATGCCGCGCGCGCCCGCGTCCGGATCCGTCTTCGCATAGACGACGATGAAGTCCGCCGCCTGAGCGTTCGAGATGAAATGCTTCACGCCGCGAATCCGGTAGCCGTCGCCCTCGCGCGTCGCGCGAGTCGCCATGTCGGCGGGATTCGAACCGGCGCGCGGTTCGGTCAGCGCAAACGCGCCGAGCTTCGTGCCCACGGCGGCTTCGGGCAAATAGCGGTCACGCAGACTGTCGTCTCCACCGATCAGAATCGAGTCGGTCGCGAGATAGTGCGCACCGATCATCGACGACGTCGACGCACACGCCTTCGCGATTTCGACCAGCGACAGAATGATCGCCACCGGCGATGCGCCAATGCCGCCCCACCGCTCGGGCAGGTTCATACCCATCACACCGAGTTCGGCGAGTTGCGCGACATAACGCGTGGTGGGAATTTCGTCGCGGTCTACTTCGGCTGCGCGCGGCGCGAGTTCGCTTTGCGCAAAGCGTTCGATCGCGTCGGCGATCTCCAGATCGTTCTGTTCGACGCCCATTCGTTTAAGCACGGTCGCTCTCCTTGGCGAGTTCATCGGAACGCGCGAATTGCGCGCTGTTGGCGGCATCGCCGTTGCGACCGAACACACCTTGCCTACGCAGCTCGGCGATTCGCGCTGCGTCGAGGCCGAACGTATGCAGTATTTCCGCGGTGTGCTGGCCCAATCGCGGCGCGGCGGTGACACGATTGCCGCCGTACGCCGAAAATTTGACGGGCTGTGAAGGCAGACGCAGCGTAGGGCCGGCAAGACCATTGGCGCGAGGCACCTCGGTAAGCAAGCCACGGAAGGCCGCCTGTTCGCTTTCGAGCGCCTGCTGCACGTTGCGGATCGGCGCGACCGGAATACCGGCGGCGCCGAGAATCCGGTTCACTTCCGCGACCGATCGTTGTGACGACCACGCTTCGACACACGCGCGCAACTCCGCTTCGTGCTCGCAGCGCGACGCATCGCTCGCATAGCGCGGGTCACCCGAAAGTTGCGGCTCGCCGATTGCGTGAGCGAAGGTATCGAACAGCTTGTTGTTGAGCACCGCAACCACATAGAAACCGTCTTGCGCGCGGAAAGCACCGAACGGCGCCGACGACGGGTGACGATTCCCGACGCGCCGCGGCGCGATCCCGGTGGCGGCAAAGCGGGCCACCAGCGTTGCGCTCAGGCTCAGCGTCGCGTCGAACATCGAGACGTCGACGTGCGTGCCTTTACCGGTCTTCTCGCGCGATAACAGCGCGGCAAGCACACCCCACGAGGCGAACAACCCGCTCACCACATCCGAAACCGATTCGCCGATCAGAGTCGGCGAGCCGTCGGGAGAGCCGGTGGCGTCCATCAGGCCGCACATGGCCTGCAAAATAATGTCGTAAGCAGGGCGATGCGATTCGGGACCGGTTTGGCCGAAGCCCGACACGCTCGCATAGACGAGCGCCGGGTTGCGCGCGGCAAGTTGCGCGTAGCCGATGCCCAGCTTGTCCGCCACGCCCGGCCGGAAATTTTCGACCACCACGTCGGCGCCGGCGCTCAGCGTTTGCGCCAGCTCGCGGCCCTCGGCGGTTTTCAGATCGATCACGATGCTGCGCTTGTTGCGATTCATCGCGGCGAACAAGCCGCTCTCGCCATCCGCAAAGGGACCCACCGCGCGGTAGTCGTCGCCGCCCGGCGGCTCGACCTTGATGACATCCGCGCCCAGATCGCCCAGCAAAGCCGTGCAGAACGGCCCGGCGAGCACACGCGAGAAATCGACGATACGCACGCCGGTGAGCGGCAAAACGGGTAACTCAGGCAACGTCACGGCGAACTCCTGTTGAAGACGATGCACCGATTCTCGTCACCCAGACCTATCAAGTAAAATATTGGAATAAATTAGCTGCTATAGGAATTCCTAATGCGTATCTCACTGCGGCTATTGCGTTATTTCGCGGCTGCGGCGCAAACCGGCAGCACGACGGCGGCGGCACGTCAGCTCAACGTTTCGCAGCCGTCCATCTCCGTTGCGATCCGCGAACTGGAAGCGCTATTCGAAGAAACCCTGTTCGCGCGCGACGCTGGTTCGAAGATGACGTTGACGCGCTTCGGCGTGCGCAAGCTTGCGGAAGCGCGTCAACTGCTCGCCGCCGCCAACGCCTTCGAACTCGACGACAGCGGCGACGCGGCGTCGGGAGAAGTCCATATCGGCGTGTTCAGCACGCTGGCGCCGGTGTATTTGCCGGTGTTGCTGCGCATTGCGCAAACACGTTTTCCGAACCTGACGGTGCGCTTCGTGGAAGGCAATCTGGTGGAACTGGAGGAATGGCTGAACAGCAGCCATATCGAACTGGCGCTGACCTACGACGTAGGCTTGCCCGCCGAACTCGAACTCGAGCCGCTGGCATCGTTGCGTCCATACGGTCTCGTACCCGCCGACTCGAAGCTCGCCAAAGCGCGCGGCGGTATTTCGCTCTCCGAGCTTGCCAAAGAGCCGTTGATTCTGATCGATCTGCCGCACAGCCGTGAGTTTTTGATGGCGCCGTTCTGGCAATTTGGGCTGACGCCGGAAGTCCGTTATCGCGCGACGTCGATCGAACTGGTGCGGAGCATGGTGGCCAACGGCCTGGGGGTATCGCTGCTGATCACGCAGAGCCCGGCGGCTGCGGTCAGCACAGCGGTCGCCGAGCGGCCGATCCGCGAGGAAACCATCCGCCAGCCGCTCGTGATCGCGCGCTCGAAGCGGGCGACGCGCACCCGAGCCTCGGAGCTAGTAGCGCAGTGCATCCGCGACGCCGTGCGCGAAGCGATGGCCGCGCGCGCGGGCCATCGCCGAAAGACCCGGCCAATTCTCTCTGGTCAGGCCGAATAGCGGCCTAAACCGCCGCAGCGCCGTATTCGAGCTTCGGATACCAATCCGTGCCGCGACCGCCTGGCGTCATGTCGAGCACGGTCCAGACCGGCATCACGTCGGGTGCGCCGCGTGGATCCTGGCCGGGGTCCGCCGTCGAGGGGCCCATCTCCTCGGCCCAGAAGTGCCGCACGGTGCCGCCTGAACGCGAGAAAACATTGAACGCGGGATTATCGTCGCCGGCCGGATCTTCCGCTGCGTAATCGCGATTGAACATGTTGCCGCCCGACGAATAGAGCCGCAGATGCCGCCAGCCACGCTCCTTCTTGAACGCAACCAGTTTCTCGATCGGCGAGCGGGCAATCACGGCGAACGCCACGCGCTGCAGGATATCGGGCATTTCGCCGTCGTATGCGCTCAGGAGCGACGTGCACATTGGACACGGCCGGGCACGCTGCGGGCCGAACATCCAGTTGTAGGTGACGAGCGTGTCATGCGTGCCGAATATCTCCGATAGCGTTACCGGCCCCGCTTCGCCCATGAACAAATAATCCTCGGGCACGACGCCGCCGGGCGGCAGCGCGCGGCGCTGTGCGGCGACGCGCTCGATATGCCGGCGCAATTCGATTTCCTCGGCGAGCAGGTCGTTGCGCGCGCGACGATATTCGGCGCTCTCGCCGGGAAACCGGCTCGGCGCGTCGGCCAGCAGCCGGGCCGGCTTCAGGGTCTGGGTGGATGCGTGTGCGTCGCTCATCAGCCATCTCCTCTTACGGAACAAGGATAAAGGGCGTGAGCGCCGCGATGGCGGACGCGTTCCCGTCCTCTATATAGCCACGACGAACCGCGCGGCGGCAAATCGACAGTATCGGCAAAAATTTTCTGGCGATGCTCACGCCCCAAGCGCGGCAACCGAAAGCGCGCGGCAAGGTATCCTTGAGCGAAACCGCACGCGCAACAGGCGCGCCGTTCATGGGGATGCAATATGCCGCTTCGTCTGCCACCGCTGCCGGCGCTTCGTTTTTTCGAAGCGGCCGGCAGGCATCAGAGTTTCAAACTCGCCGCCGCGGAACTGAATGTGACGCCGAGCGCCGTGAGCCACGGCATTGTCGGACTGGAACAGGCGCTCGGCGTCGAACTGTTCGCGCGCGAGCCGCGCGGCATTTCGCTCACGGCAGCCGGCGCGGACTATTTGTCCTACGTCTCCGAGGCGTTTTCGCTGATCGCCATCGGCACGCAGCGCCTGCCGAACCACCGCGCCGACCGCCCGATCGCGCTGAGTTGCGCGCCGACCTTCGCGTCGCGCTGGTTGTTGCCGCGCCTCGCCGGCTTTCGCGCGCGCTGGCCGAATGTGAACGTGAGCGTCGACACGTCGCATCGTCAGGTCGGTTTTCCCGTCGACGGTTTCGACTTCGCGATCCGCTTGAGCCGCGCGCCGGTTGCAGGCACCGCCTGGACGCGCCTGTTCGGCGAGCGCTTCGTGCCCGTGTGCAGCCCCGCGTATCTGGAAACGCTGCGCGACGAGAACGGCCACGCCGACCTGCGACGCGCGACGCTCGTTCACGTCAACGCCGCGAGCGAAGACTGGCAGGTGTGGCTGGATGCGACCGGCACGGAAGGCATCGACACGACCGGCGGCTTGCATGTCGACACGATCCAGCTCGCGTTCGAAGCCGCCGCCATGGGCCTCGGCGTCGCGCTCGGCAGAAAGCCGCTGGTGGATTCCGATCTGGTCAGCGGCGTGCTGGTGGAGGCGAGTCCGGCGACCATCGCCTCGACCACGGCCTACTGGCTGGTGAGCGCGGAAAACGCGGATCGTCGGCCGGAGCTTTTCGACTTCAAGCGCTGGCTGGTGAGCGAGTCCGAGCACCTGGCGACGGACGCCGACGCAACCGCCCACGCGGTGCGCAGCGCCGCCAACTAAACCACCTGCGTGATTCGCACAGGTGAGCCACGCTCACCTGTCGTCGAAATCTTTTCTTTTGCCGCTTCTGATGCTCGCTGCGACCATGGTGTCAAAGGAGATCAGAACCATGTCGACTACCAACGGCAGCAAACGCTTCATCCCCGCATTCAACCAGACGACGCTCGTGATCCTTGCCGGTGCGCTCATTCTGAGCGCCGCGATGGGTATCCGGCAGACCTTTGGTCTCTTCATCGGGCCGTTCTCGTTCGACCGCGGCTTGCCTGTCACGCTGATCGCGTTCGCGATCGCGCTGCACAATCTGGTGTGGGGTTTCGCCCAGCCGTTCGCGGGCGCGGCCGCGGACCGTTACGGTTCAGCGCCAGTGGTCGCGTTCGGCGCGACGACGTTCGCGGCCGGCCTCGGTCTCGCGGCCGTCGCGCCCGGCGGCGCCATGCTGATCGTCGGTATGGGATTGCTGGTGGGCATCGGCGTGAGTTGCACGACCTTCGGCGTAGTGTTGCCCGCGGTCGGCCGCATCGCCTCGCCTGAAAAACGCAGCATGGCGATGGGTCTGGTCAGCGCCGGCGGTTCCGCGGGTCAGGTGCTGATGGTGCCGCTCGTGCAGAATATCCGGCTGAGTTCGGGCATCGCCACGTCGCTTTTCGTGCTGGCTTTCCTGATGCTGTTGATTGCGCCGCTGGGCATGATGCTCGACCGGCGCGCGCGGCTCGGCACGCCGGTTAAGGAAGCGCCGCTTGAGCCGCTTCGTAAAGTGCTCGCCCAGGCGGCCCGGCATCGCGGCTACCGGCTGCTGACGCTCGGCTTCTTCACGTGTGGTTTCCAGCTTGCATTCATCGCCACGCATCTGCCCGAATATCTGACGCTGTGTCATATGCCGGTCGGACTCGGCGCCACTGCGCTCGCGCTGATCGGCCTGTTCAATATGGCGGGCAGCTGGGTCTGCGGCTGGCTGGGCGGGCGTTTCCGGCAGCACGTCGTGCTCGGCTGGCTGTACCTGATTCGCAGCGCGACGATTGGCGCGTTCTTTCTGTTGCCAAAGAGCCCGGCCTCGGTCGTGATCTTCGCGGCCGTGATGGGGCTGACCTGGCTCGGCACCGTACCGCTCACGAGCGGGCTCGTCGCCAAAGTGTTCGGCACGCGCCACCTCGGCAGCCTGTTCGGGTTCTGCTTTCTGAGCCATCAGATCGGCTCGTTTCTCGGCGCGTGGCTGGGCGGTCTGGTGTTCGATCTCACCGGCTCGTATTCGCTGCTGTGGGAAGCGACCGTGATAGCCGGCCTCGTTGCCGCGATGCTGCACTTCCCGATCGACGACACCACCGAGAGCACGCCTACGCTGCTGGTCGAGCCGGCGGCGGTGTGAACGTGGGTGTGGGCGCTGGGGGCCTTGCGGCACTTGCGGGCGGAGGCTACAAGCGCAGCCTCCCATGCACTCGCATCGACCCGGCGAGAAACATAGCAAAAAAAAAGCTGCCAGCAGGCGCCCCCGCTATTTTCGCGGCGTATCCGCAGCAGCTTTCGGCACACGCCCCATCAGATAGAACTCGTCGTTCGGACGCATGGAAATAACGTTGGCCATACGATTCGACAAACCGAAAAACGCCGTAATCGCGGCGATATCCCAAATGTCTTCGTCGGCAAAGCCATGCTCGCGCAGCGTTTGAAAATCGGCGTCGCCGACCGTGCCCGACTCGCTACACACCTTGACCGCGAAATCGAGCATCGCCTTCTGCCGCGGCGTGATATCCGCCTTGCGATGATTCACAGCGACCTGATCCGCCACCAACGGCGCCTTCTCGTAGATGCGCAGAATCGCACCGTGCGCGACCACGCAATACAGGCACTCGTTGATCGCGCTGGTGGCGACCACGATCATTTCGCGCTCGCCTTTGCTGAGGCCACCCTCTTTCAGCATGAGCGCGTCGTGATAGGCGAAGAACGCGCGGAACTCGTCCGGACGGTGCGCGAGCGTCAGAAAGACGTTCGGCACGAAACCGGCTTTCTCCTGCACTTCGAGAATGCGAGCGCGAATGTCGTCCGGCCATGCGTCCGGTTCCGGCACGGGGTAGCGGCTGATCGGTCGGGGATTTGTCATGCGATGTCTCCGTCGTATCTGTATGGGTATGACGACGATTCTAGCAAGCCGCGCCGCCGCAGCACCTCCGCGCTCGACACGGTCCGATATCGACGCCCATATCGTCTAGACTTTGCAGTCAAGGGAACTCGAGACACGCCGCGACGACCCCGCGCGGCCGGATTTCAACAGGAGTCGACCATGTCAGACGTTTTGCGCGACGCGCGAGCGCCCGTCGTCAAGGTGCGCCCCGACCGGGAAATGACGACGACTCAGCGGCTGCCTTACTTTGTCGGCATCTCGGCAGGCACCGCGGGCACCACGGGTTTGTCGATGTATATGGTCGTGGTGCCGCCCGGCGGCCACGCCGAGCCCCACTTCCACGCCGACTACGAAACCGCGATTTACATGCTCGAAGGCAAGATCGAAACGCGTTATAGGCCTGGCCTACGCGAGTCCGTCATCACCGAAGCGGGCGATTTCCTCTTCATTCCACCCGGCGTGCCGCATCAGCCGTTCAATCTGGACGCCAATACCGCAGCGCGAGCGATCGTGGCGCGCAACCATGCGGACGAGCACGAACGGGTCGTGCCATACGATCCGGCCACGGACGCTTGAACCGCCGCGCGACGCGCGGCGAGCCCCGTACCGCTTATAACCGGCCGGCGCTCGCCACCGCAGCCGGCCACGCTTATCTTTGGCCCCGTCATTCCGCGTGACACCCAAAGGCAATTGGCCACCTTCAGAGCGCCCTTTTGCCACTTGTGCTTAAATCCGCCTTTCATACCTTTCTTGTACTATGGCGTCCGTCTGCCGGCACGGCACGGCGTCCGCTGTCGTACGGGAACGGAACATGCGCTGCCTGCTCGCAACGCGCCACCCGGGCGCGGACATTTCGAATCCCTTCATCGCATTCTGAGGAGCGCGGTTGTGTGGCATTTTCCGGTTGCTATTCCACCCTCGCTGGGCGTGTGGGCCGTGTTCATGAGCGTGCTCGTCACGCAACTCGGCGTGCCGATTCCGGCCGCGCCGATGCTGATCCTCGGTGGAACCATGGCCGCCATGGGGCAAACCTCATATGCGAGCGTCGTATGCGCCGCGGTCGGCGCCACGCTGATTGCCGACTCGCTCTGGTTCTTCACCGGCCGGGCTTATGGCCGCCGCCTGCTGAATTCTCTGGTGCGCTTCTCCCTCTCGCTCGACACCACGGTCCGTGTCGCGCGCAACACCTATGAGCGCTACGGCGCGCCGATCCTCACCATCGCGAAGTTCCTGCCCGGACTCGGCCTGATTTCCGCGCCGCTGCTCGGCACGACAGCCATCAACGTCGGCGTGTTTCTGCTGTGGGATTTTGTCGGTGCCGTACTGTGGTCCGGCGTGTGGGTGATCGGCGGCGGCGCCCTGCATGACCAGATCGTGCAACTGATGCTCCTCGTACGCCATAACGGCGGCACGATTTTCGACGCGTTCGCAGTGATCTTCGTGGCGGTGCTGCTGTATCGCTGGGTGCGCCGCTGGCAGTTTCGTCGATGGCTCGCGCATACGCGCATTTCGCCGGATCAACTCGACGAGTTGATGAAGTCGAACGAGCCCCCGCTGATTTTCGACGCGCGTCCACGCAGCGTGCGCGAAAAGGAATCGCACCGGATCGCCGGCGCGCGGCCGCTGGATCTCGATTCACCCGAACCGATCGATCCCGAGTTGCTGAAGCGGCCGATCGTCGTCTACTGCGTGTGTCCGAACGAAGCAACGGCAAAGCGGATCGTCAACCAGTTGCATCGCAAGAATATTCACCATATCCGCGCGCTCAAGGGCGGACTCGACGCGTGGGAGAAACGCGGTTATCCCGTGGAGCCGTTGCCGCCCGACTTCCATACGGCAAAGGCTCACATGCTGGAAGACGAAGGCGAGGAAGGCGAATACACGGTGCGGGCGCGGCTGGCGAAATAAGAGCCCATACTGCGAAGCTCGCGGCGCGCGTCTGTCGAAAAACCGCTTGCGCTTCACACCCAATGTGTGCACCATGCATATATGCACGTTGCACACATTGAGGTGTTGCCATGACGCAGCGCACAGAAAATCTGCTGGGCGTGCTAGCCCTGCTGATCACCGACGAAATGAACGCGCAGCCCGCCGTGGAGGCGCTCGCCGGCCCCACCGCTCGCGCCATGCTCAACGCGGTCGGCCAATACCCTGATTCATCCATTGAAGTGCTGCGCGAAGCAGTCGACCTGTCGCATCCGGCCGCCGTGCGCGCCGTGGCGGGACTGGTCGAGGCGGGTCTCGTCGAGAAAAGAACGGGCTCGGACAAACGCGCTGTTGCACTGGCCTTGACCGTGGCCGGCAAACGCGAAGCCAAACGTCTGCAAACGGCGCGCGACAGGATGCTGCAACGCGTTGTCGGACGGCTCGACGGCAGCGAGCGCGAAGTGCTGGAAAGCCTGCTGATCAAGATCTTGTGGCACGAGACGCGCGATCCGGCGCACGCCATGCAGTTGTGCCGCCTCTGCGACGACGGCCCATGCCTGAAAGCCGGCTGTCCGGTCGAATGCCGCGAACAGGGCCTGCCTATGCCAGAGCGGGGCCATTCATGAAAGCCGCCGCACCGGTGCGCTGGCCGGCCATCGCGGCATTGACCGCGGTATCGGCCCTGGCGCAGGTCGGCCAGTTCGGCATCGGCTTCATGGTGTTGCCAGTGTGGCTCGCCCACCGCGGGCTGGATGCGCCGCGCGCCGGTCTCTTTTCCGCCGCGCAATGGACCGGCATGCTGGCCGGCTTGCTGATCGCGCCGTGGCTGGTGGCGCGCATTGGCGCAAAAAGCACGGTGTCGCTGGGCCTGCTGGCCACGCTCGTGGCATTCACGGCCATGGGCGCTTTGTCGTGGCCGCTTTGGCTAATTCCCGGACTGCTCACGGGACTGGGCATCGGCTTGCGCTGGATCGCCAACGAGACCTGGCTCTACAGTCTGGTCCCCGCTCAATCGAGCGGCCGCGTGGTGGGCGTGCATGAAGCGCTGATCGCCACGGCGGGCGTTATCGGCCCCGCGCTTGCGGTGTGGTGCGATGTCGATGGGCGCATGACGTTCGCGGCCGGTGCCGCCTTCACGTTCGCCGCGGCGCTGCCGCTGTGGTTGACCGCATCGGATGAGAAGCGGCCCGCTCTGAACACCGCGCGGCCCGTGCGTAAAACAAGCGATGAACGGCGCTTGCCGATCGGCCCGCTCGTGAGCCTCGGCATGGTGGTCGTCGCGGCGGGCGGTATCGGCGACGGCGCGCTGTACGGCCTCTTCCCCCTATTCGCCGACGCGCACGGCCTCAGCGCCACGCAAACCGCCACGTTACTCACGCTGTTCGGCGTGGGCGGCATGGCGCTGCAATTTCCGGTCGGCTGGCTGGCCGATCGCGCGGGGCTCGCCGCCACGGTAATCGTCTGCGCCGCGCTCAGCACGCTGGCCATCTGCGGATTCGCGTTGAACGCGCCCGCCTCGTGGCTCGCGGGCGCGAGCGCACTGTTGCTCGGCGGCATGAACAGTTCGTTCATCACACTCGGCATGTACGCGGCGGCTTGCAGCGACAAGGCCGCGCTCACGCGCAACATGCGGCTGGTGTCGCTCACCTTTACGGCGAGTTCGATCGTTGGCCCGCTTGCCGCGGGCTTCGCCATGAAAGCGCGTGGCAGCGACATGTTGATGTGGCAACTGGCGCTCATGAGCGGCGCACTGGTGATCTATACGCTCGGATTGCGCGAAGGCCGGCGCCAGCCCGAGCGCACGTCGTCGGTGGGCTGAGCCGGTTCGCGCCGATAGAAACGGAAGCTGAGCGCGCCTAAGCTTCGCGATGCGCAACCTTGCGCTGACGCCACAGGCACAACAGATCGCACGCAATGTGCGCGGCGGCAATCGCCGTGATCTCGCCGTGGTCGTATGCGGGCGCGACTTCCACGACATCCGCGCCGACCAGATTCAACGCGCCCAACGCGCGCACGATCGCCAGCCCCTGCGCCGACGACAAACCACCCGCCACGGGTGTGCCCGTGCCCGGTGCGAAAGCCGGATCGAGACAATCGATATCGAAAGTCAAATAAGCGGGACGCTCACCCACAATCGACGTGATCCGCTCCACCGCTGCCCGCGTGCCATGCTCGTGCACCCAGGCGGCGTCGAGAATATTGATGCCCATAAAATCGTCGTTCCATGTGCGAATGCCGATCTGCACCGAAGTCTTCGGATCGATCAGACCGTCTTTCACCGCTTTGTAGAACATCGAGCCGTGGTTCAGGCTGTCGGGACTGTCATCGGCCCAGGTATCGCAATGGGCGTCGAAATGAATCAGCGAAAGCGGCTTGCCGTACTTTTCCGCGTGCGCGATCAACAAGGGATAGGTGATGTAGTGATCGCCGCCGAGCGTCAGCATCTTCGCGTCCGAGCGCAGAATCGTGCGCGCATGCTCGACGATGGACGCCTTGATGGTGAGCGGATTGTGCGCGTCGAACCAGCAATCGCCATAGTCGGTCACGGCGAGGTCGTCGAACGGATTGAACCCCCACGGGTACGGATGCAACTCCGACAACTGCACACTGGCCGCGCGCACCGCGGCGGGGCCAAGACGCGCGCCCGAACGGAACGTAGTGGCCAGATCGAGCGGCACGCCGGAAACAACCACGTCGACACCGTCGAGTTCACGCGTGTACTTGCGGCGCATGAACGACAGCACGCCCGCATAGGTGTTTTCGATCGACGAGCCATAAAGCGACGCGCGGCGGATCGCGCCGTCGCCATAGACGAGTTCAGTCATGGATGACCTGATACCTGTAGACAGTCCAGCGTTGCGCGTGAAGTTCCTGGGTGGCACGCGCAACGCCGGCATCGGATTCATTGGGAACGCGACGGCGCGCCTCATGCACGCCGCCGCGCTGGCTTCGCGAATCCTTTAGCGCAGCCGCACCAGCGTGGACTTCAGCTCGGTGTATTTTTCCAGCGCGTGCAGCGACTTGTCGCGGCCGTTGCCGGATTGCTTGTAGCCGCCGAACGGGAAGTTCATGTCCCCGCCTTCGTCGTAGCAATTGACCCATACCGTGCCGGCGCGGAGCTTGCGCGACACTTCGTGCGCGGTGGTCAGGTTCGAGGTCCAGACAGCGGCGGCGAGACCGTACTCGCTGTCGTTAGCGATCCTGATCGCCTCTTCAACGGTATCGAACGTGATCACCGACAGCACCGGCCCGAAGATCTCCTCGCGCGCAACCTTCGCACCTGAAGCCGGAATCTCGAAGATGGTCGGCTCGATATAGAAACCGCCCGTTTCTTCTTTCACGCGCGCGCCGCCCAGCAGCAGCTTTGCTTCTGAACGCCCAGCCTCGATATAGCCGAGCACACGTTCGAGCTGCACCTTGTCGACGATCGCGCCCATCGACGTGTTCGGGTCGAGCGGGTTGCCCGGCGTATAGCTGCGCGCCGCGGCGATCAACTTGTCGAGAAACGCATCTTTGATGTCGCGGTGAACGAGCAGGCGCGAACCCGCCGTGCACATTTCACCCATGTTGTAGAAGATCGCACCGGCCGCCGCGTTCGCCGCGCGGTCCATATCGGGGCAATCCGGCATCACGATGTTCGGCGACTTGCCGCCGAGTTCGAGCCACACGCGTTTCAGGTTCGACTGGCCGGCGTACTGCATGATCAGCTTGCCGACGTTGGTCGAGCCGGTAAACGCGAGGCAGTCCACGTCCTGATGCAGCGCCAGCAGCTTGCCTGGCTCGCCCGCGCCCGGCACGACGTTGAACACGCCGGCGGGAATGCCGGCCTCCAGTGCGAGCTGCGCGAGGCGGATCGCGGTGAGCGGCGACTTCTCCGAAGGCTTGAGCACGACGCTATTGCCCGCGGCCAGAGCCGGGCCGAATTTCCACGACGCCATCAGGATCGGGAAATTCCACGGCACCACTGCCGCCACCACGCCGATCGGCTCGCGCGTGACGAGTCCAACCAGATGATGATCGGCCGGCGCGACTTCGCCGCCGACCTTGTCGATGGCTTCGGCAAACCACTCGACGCAATATGCCGCGCCCGGCACGTCCACGCTGGTGGTGTCGGCGATCGGCTTGCCGGCGTCGAGCGTTTCGAGCAGCGCGAGCTCGTCCATGTGCTCGCGGATCGACGCGGCCCAGCGCAACAGAACCGCTTTGCGCTGACGCGGGTTGAGGCCCGACCACACACCGGAATCGAAGGCACGGCGCGCGGCTGCAACGGCGGCGTCGACGTCTGCCGCGCCACTGTCGGCGACTTTGGCGAGCAGCTTGCCGTCGATCGGGCTCAGGCAATCGAACGTGCGACCGCCGTCGGCGTCACGGTATTCGCCGTCGATAAACGCCCGGCCCTCAATAGCCAGCGTAGCGGCTTTGTCTTGCCAGAAAGCGAGAGATTTCTTGTCCATCAGGATGCCTCAATGTTATGCGCTCGACGCAAAGCTGCATCGACTTCATGCGGCACTGAACTGCGGCGCTGAGTTGTGTCGAGGCGCGTTGGCGCGGAGTCTTCAGAAGGTGGGCGGCGAATTGGCCGACACGATCTCGCAGAGATGCTCCGCGCTGGGATTGCGAAAACGGTGCGGAAGGCGGCTTTCGAAGTAGTAGCTGTCACCGGGGTCGAGCAGCCATGTGATGCCGTCCACCGTCAGTTCGATCTGACCGCTGACCACCACCCCGCCCTCGTGCCCCTCATGCTCCAGCATTTCCGGACCGGTGTCCGACAGCGGCTGGTAGACCTCGCGCAAAATCCCCATGTTGCGGTCTTTCACGCTCGACCCCGCAAGATAGAACTCGATCGACTCATTGCCGAGGTTCGGCATATCCGCCCGGCGCGACACGACCGAACGCTCCACCTCGACTTCGAAGGTGAAGAATTCGGCGAGGCTCATGGGAATGCATTCGAGCAGTTTCTTCAACGAGCCGACCGACGGGCTCACGCGATTCTGTTCGATCAGCGAGATGGTGCCGTTCGTCACTCCCGCCCGTTTCGCCAGTTCACGCTGTGACAAGCCGTGCTTCTTGCGGATGTATTGCAGACGGGTGGCTACTTCTATGGACATCGCTAGGTTCTCTGACATGGAAGACGATCGGGCACTGAGTGACGACATGACTCGGGCAACGAAGTGGCCCTGC
This sequence comes from Paraburkholderia sp. RL17-381-BIF-C, assembly GCF_046026435.1. Classification (NCBI taxonomy): domain Bacteria; kingdom Pseudomonadati; phylum Pseudomonadota; class Betaproteobacteria; order Burkholderiales; family Burkholderiaceae; genus Paraburkholderia; species Paraburkholderia sp. RL17-381-BIF-C. Next base: position 103,753 of record NZ_JARESX010000003.1, read on the forward strand.
GAGTGTTGAATATTCTAATCACTTTAATCGTTGCGCCGCTGGGGAAAACCCTGAAAGGATTCCGAAATGTGTTTCTCGCAACGAACGTTCCCACACGGCGGGATTCTAGCCGGACCCTCGGGAAAGCCCTGATAAATGTTTTATCAAAAAGCATTTGACGGCTTTATTGGCTCGTATATGCTGATTCACAGGCGATCGTCATACCGGCGTCCGGAAGCACCAAAGTGTGTTTTTGCGGCGCAGCGAACCCGGTTCGCATCGGTTCGAGGCGATCATCCCAGCGTCCTGTTTCTTTAAACGCCCCGTGCGGATTTCGAGCAGGCCGTTCAATACTTTCAACGTCGCTAGTCGAGTGTAATCGTGAGAGTCCGAGGCCCTTTGGTGAGATGGAATCGTAGTCAGGCGAGTTGTCCTCGCGCTGACGGCGCCATCGCCGACGGCAGCAACGGCAGCCTTGCGTTCCGCCGCTTTCTGTCCGTCTTCACGATCCTGTCCCGCCGTTCAGTTCGACGTCACAACTCCATCTCCGCGCGCGCCTTCATTGCCGTTCGCACGGACGAAGTCGCCTCGCTGCTGCCGTAGCGCCTCTCTCCTTTTCGCTGTTCGATTCATCCGTTTGCGTGAGCGCGCTCCGTCGAGCCGTGCGTTCCTGCATGTGCGGTGCCGTCTGCCGCCCGCGCGGTTCATGCTCAACGGCTCAGTTGCGCACCGCAGCGGATCGAATCGAACAGCCCATCTGATAACCACGCGCGGCGCGTTTCCATTGACGACGACCGCCTGCACCATCCGGTGGCCTCGCGCTCGGCGCACGGCTGCGGAATCGTGCCGCGCAGTGTTTAACGTTGTTCATGCCGCGTCCCGCGGGGAACACACACGTCTATTCGTTATGCGAAACAAACCCCTCGTCGGCATCAGCGCCGACAGAACGATGATGGGAGTCCACCCGTCGCACGTGGTCGGCGAGAAATATATCGCCGCGATCGTGGACGGTTCACAGGCGCTGGCCATGCTGCTACCGGCGCTCGGCGAGCGTCAGTCCGCCGCGGACGTGCTGGCGACCGTCGACGGTCTGCTGTTTACCGGCAGCTATTCGAATGTCGAACCGCACCGCTACGGCGGCCGGCCCAGCACGCCGGGCACGCTGCACGACGCAGCACGCGATGCGACGACGTTGCCGCTCATGCGTGCGGCGATCGAAGCTGGTGTGCCGGTACTGGCCGTATGCCGGGGCTTCCAGGAAATGAACGTGGTTTTTGGCGGGACGTTGCATCAAAGCGTTCACGCGGTGGACGGCCTGAACGACCATCGCGAGAACAAGGAAGACGACCTCGACGTGCAATACGCACCGTCGCATTCGATCACGCTGACGCAGGGCGGCTTGTTGCAGCGTCTCGCGGGCGGCACGAATGAAGCGCGTGTGAATTCATTGCACGGTCAGGGCGTCGAGCGGCTGGGCGTGGGCCTCATGGCCGAAGCCACCGCGCCGGACGGCCTGATTGAAGCGGTAAGCGTGAAAGATGCGCGTGCCTTCGCGCTGGGTGTGCAGTGGCACCCGGAGTGGAAGCATGCCACCGACGCGCTTTCCACCGCGATCTTTCGGGCGTTCGGCGACGCCTGCCGCGATCGAATGCGCACCAAGGCCGGCTATGGCGCGGCATCCGCCGCTGCCACGCACGCCTGAGCCGGTCGCGCACCAAAACAGAGAGAATAATCATGCATGACATCGACGAATTTCTGAAGAAGAACCGTGTCACCGAAATCGAAGCGATCATTCCGGATATGGCCGGGATCGCGCGCGGCAAGATCATTCCGCGCAGCAAGTTCGAGTCCGGCGAGTCCATGCGCTTGCCGCAGGCGGTGATGATCCAGACCGTCACAGGGGACTATCCGGAAGACGGCACGCTTACCGGCGTCACCGATCCGGACATGGTTTGCGTGCCCGACCCCAGCACCATCCGCATGATTCCGTGGGCCGTCGATCCGACTGCCCAGGTGATTCACGATTGCGTTCACTTCGACGGCACGCCGGTCGCGATCTCGCCGCGCCGCGTACTGCGCCGCGTGCTCGAACTCTACAAAGCCAAAGGCTGGAAGCCGGTCATCGCGCCCGAGCTGGAGTTCTACCTGGTCGACATGAACAAGGATCCGGACCTGCCGCTGCAACCGCCTATCGGCCGTACCGGGCGCCCGGAAACCGGCCGTCAGGCGTATTCGATCGAAGCGGTCAACGAATTCGATCCGCTTTTCGAAGACATCTACGAGTACTGCGAGGTGCAGGAACTGGAAGTCGACACGCTGATTCACGAAGTCGGCGCCGCGCAGATGGAAATCAACTTCATGCACGGCGATCCGCTCAAGCTCGCCGACAGCGTATTCCTGTTCAAGCGCACGGTGCGAGAAGCCGCACTGCGCCACAAGATGTACGCGACGTTCATGGCCAAGCCGATGGAAGGCGAACCGGGCTCGGCAATGCACATGCATCAAAGTCTCGTCGACGAAGAGACCGGCCACAATCTCTTCACCGGTGCGGACGGCAAGCCGACCTCGCTGTTCACGAGCTATATCGCCGGTTTGCAGAAGTACACGCCCGCGTTGATGCCGATTTTCGCGCCGTATATCAACTCGTATCGTCGTCTGTCGCGCTTCATGGCGGCGCCGATCAACGTGGCATGGGGCTACGACAATCGCACAGTGGGTTTCCGGATTCCGCATTCGGGGCCGGCCGCGCGCCGCATCGAAAACCGCATTCCGGGCGTGGACTGCAACCCCTATCTCGCGATTGCAGCGACGCTCGCGGCCGGCTATCTCGGCATGACGCAGAACCTCGAAGCCACCGAGCCGCTGCTCAGCGACGGTTATGAATTGCCGTACCAGCTGCCGCGCAATCTCGAAGAGGGTCTGACTTTGATGGGCGCCTGCGAACCGATCGCCGAAGTACTCGGCGAAAAATTCGTCAAAGCGTACCTCGCCCTGAAAGAAACCGAATACGAAGCGTTCTTCCGCGTGATCAGTTCGTGGGAACGCCGGCATTTGCTGCTGCACGTTTAAGGCAAACGCAAAAAATTGGAGGCAGTATGAGCTACAGAACAGAAGAAGTCGCTTACGTGCAACCGGCGCACCCTGCCGCGAACGCACAAGCCGCGCAACAGCAACGCACCACCGCAGAATATCGCGCGCTCGACGCCGCGCACCACATTCACCCGTTTTCGGATATGGGTGCGCTCAATCGCACCGGCAGCCGCGTGATCGTCAAAGCGCAAGGCGTGTACTTGTGGGACTCGGACGGCAACAAGGTGATCGACGGCATGGCCGGGCTGTGGTGCGTGAACGTCGGTTATGGCCGCAAGGAACTGGCTGACGCCGCGTACAAGCAGATGCTGGAGTTGCCCTTCTACAACACCTTCTTCAAGACGACGCACCCGCCGGTGATCGAACTGTCGGCCCTGCTCGCGGAGCTCGCGCCGGAACCGTTCAATCACTTCTTCTACTGCAACAGCGGTTCGGAAGGCAACGACACGGTGCTGCGTATCGTCCACCACTACTGGGCGACGCAAGGCAAGCATTCGAAGAAATTCGTCATCTCGCGCAAGAACGGTTATCACGGGTCGACGATCGCGGGCGGCACGCTCGGCGGCATGGGCTATATGCACGAACAGATGCCCTCGAAAGTCGAGAACATCGTGCATATCGACCAGCCGTACTTCTTCGGCGAAGCAGAAGGCAACCTGACGACGGAAGAATTCGCACTGGCTCGCGCGCAGCAACTGGAAGCGAAGATTCTCGAAATCGGCGCGGACAATGTAGCCGCTTTCATTGGTGAGCCTTTCCAGGGAGCGGGCGGCGTGATCTTCCCGGCATCGACGTATTGGCCGGAAATCCAGCGCATCTGCCGCAAGTACGACATTCTGCTCGTCGCCGATGAAGTGATCGGCGGTTTCGGCCGCACCGGCGAGTGGTTCGCACATCAGCACTTCGGCTTCGAGCCGGATCTGATCACGATGGCAAAGGGCTTAACGAGCGGCTACGTGCCGATGGGCGCGGTCGGCCTGCATGACCGCGTTGCGAAGGCGATCATCGAAAACGGCGACTTCAACCATGGTCTCACGTACTCGGGTCATCCGGTCGCCGCCGCCGTCGCGGTCGCGAACCTCAAGCTGCTGCGCGACGAGAAGATCGTCGAGCGCGTCAAGACCGACACCGGCCCGTACTTTCAGCAGAAGCTGCGCGACACGTTCGCCAACCATCCGATCATCGGCGAAATTTCCGGTGCGGGTCTCGTGGCCGGCCTGCAACTCGCAGAAGACCCGAAAGCACGCAAGCGTTTCGCCAATGGCGGTGATGTCGGCACGATCTGCCGCGACTTCTGCTTCAACGGCAATCTGATCATGCGCGCCACCGGCGACCGCATGCTGCTGTCGCCACCGCTGGTCATCAACAAGCTCGAAATCGACGAAATCGTCTCGAAGGCCAAAAAAGCCATCGACGCAACGGCACAACAACTCGGCATTTCGTAACGGCAGTCCGTTCCGGCATGGGCACACCCACACATCACGCTCATGCCGGTTCTTCACATCAAGGGAAAAAACCATGAGCGTTAGTCATCTTCGTCATGCGGTCGCGGGGGCCGCGCTTCTCGCCTTCACCGGTTTTGCGGCGCTGTCGGTGACGCCGGCCCTTGCGGCCGACACGGAACTGAATGTGTATAACTGGTCGGACTACATCGCGAAGGACACGATTCCGAACTTCGAGAAGCAGGACGGCATCAAGGTCAAATACGACAACTACGATAGCGACGACACCCTGCAGGCCAAGCTGCTCGCGGGCAGTTCCGGCTACGACATCGTGGTGCCGACGTCGAACTACATGGCCAAGCAGATTCAGGCCGGCGTGTACCAGAAGCTCGACAAGTCGAAGTTGCCGAACCTCGCCAATCTCGACCCCGTGCTGATGAAGATGATTGCCGACGCGGACCCGGGCAACCAGTACGGCGTGCCTTGGGCATACGGTACGGACGGCATCGGTTACAACGTGCAGGCCGTGCAGAAAGCGCTCGGCGCCAATGCGCCGGTGGATAGCTGGGCCCTCGTGTTCGATCCGGCCAATATTTCCAAGCTGAAAGGCTGCGGTGTGTCGATTCTCGACCAGGCCGTCGATGTCTTCGCCGCCACGCTGCAATACATGCACAAGGATCCGAACAGCACGAATCCCGCCGACTATCAGGCCGCATTCGAAGTGCTGAAGAAGATTCGCCCGTATATCACCCAATTCAACTCGTCGGGCTACATCAACGACCTCGCCAACAACGACGTGTGCGTGGTGCTGGGCTGGTCTGGCGACGTCGGCATCGCCAGCCGCCGTACCGAAGAAGCCAAGCGTTCGTACCAGATCAAGTTCTCGAACGTGAAGGAAGGCGGTCTGCTGTGGTTCGACGTGATGGTGATCCCGAAAGACGCGCCGCATCCTGAAGCCGCGTTGAAATGGATCAACTACATCTCGGACCCGAAGGTCAACGCCGCGATCACGAATGAAGTGTTCTACCCGACCGCGAACAAGGCCGCGCGCCAGTTCGTGACGCCGGCTGTCGCACAGGACAAGACCGTTTATCCGGGCGATGAAGTGTTGAGCAAGATGACGCTGATGAAGCCGATGCCGACCGACATTCTGCGCCTTGAAAACCGTCTTTGGGCACAGCTCAAAACCGGCCACTAATCAGGCGACGATATCAAGCATAGATCCCGCGCTCAGGGATCGCTCGAACCCTGAGCGTATGAATAGCAGTAACCGTAGTCAGCCTGCGCGCTTTTAGTGTCCCACCTGCGCGCAGTCCCATGTTTTCCGATCGCAGCGCACGTTGCGAGACGCTTCCCGCGCCTCGTATGGAGACACTTGCGCCCGCGATCCGCAAGGAATGGTTACATCATGAACTCGACGACCTTAAATAGCGCCGCCGGCGCCACCCAGATGGCCCGCCCCGCAGCGACGGCAAAATCGAAATCGGACGAATTCGTTCGCATCGAAAATGTCGTGAAGAAATTCGGCGACAGCACCGCTGTCGACAATGTCAACCTGAGCATCGCCAAGAACGAGTTGTTCGCGCTGCTCGGCAGCTCCGGCTGCGGCAAGTCCACGCTCCTGCGCATGCTCGCGGGGCTCGAGACGGTCACGTCCGGGCGCATTTTCGTCGACGGCGAAGATCTCGCCGCGATGCCGCCGTACAAGCGGCCGGTCAACATGATGTTCCAGTCGTACGCCCTCTTCCCGCACATGAGCGTCGAGGCGAACATCGCCTTCGGTCTGAAGCAGGAAGGCACGCCGAAAAACGAAATCAGGGAACGCGTGGCCGATGCGCTCAATCTCGTGCAGATGAGCAAGTACGCGCAACGCAAGCCGCATCAACTGTCAGGCGGCCAGCAGCAGCGTGTGGCGCTCGCCCGTTCGCTCGTGAAGCGCCCCAAGCTGCTGCTGCTCGACGAGCCGATGTCGGCGCTCGATAAAAAGATCCGCCAGAAGACCCAGCTCGAACTCGTGAACATTATCGAAAAGGTCGACGTGACCTGCGTGATGGTCACGCACGATCAGGAAGAAGCGATGACCATGGCCGGACGCCTTGCCGTGATGAGCGAAGGCCGCATCGTGCAGATCGGCTCGCCGAGCCAGGTCTACGAGTTTCCGAATAGCCGCTTCTCCGCCGAATTCATCGGCTCGACCAACCTGTTCGAAGGCACCGTGGTCGCGGATGAACCGGACCACATCTTTGTGGAAAGCGAAGACCTCGAATCGCGCATTTATGTGAGCCACGGCATTACCGGGCCGCTCGGCATGCCGGTCGGAATCTCCGTGCGTCCGGAACGCATCAAGGTCTCGCTCGACAAACCGTCCACTCCGCACAACTGGGCGCGCGGCGTGGTCTCGGACGTCGCGTACATGGGCAGCTATTCGCTGTATCACGTGCGTCTGCCGAGCGGCAAGACCGTCGTGTCGAATCTCTCCAGCTCGCATCTGATGGCCGAAGGTGCGCCCTCCTATAACGACGACGTGTTCGTCTACTGGTCGCCGGCTAGCGGCGTGGTGCTGACGCAATGAGCAATCCCACTACCTCTCCCGCGGCGCTCGGCGCGCCGTCCGGCAGCCGTTTGCTCGGCTCGCTGAAAAAACGCCTGTCGACGCTGGTGCCGTCGGGCCGCACGACCGTGATCGGCGTGCCGTTCCTCTGGCTCACGGTGTTCTTCGCGTTGCCGTTCGTGCTGGTGCTGAAGATCAGTTTCGCCGATCTGCGTCTGGGCATTCCGCCTTACACGGATCTCGTGACGGTCAAGGACGGCATGGTGCATTTCGCCATGCAGCTCAGTCACTACGCGTTCCTGCTGCAAGACGATCTGTATGTCGCCACGTATATCAGCTCGCTGAAGATGGCCGCGGTCTCGACCTTCTTCTGCCTGCTGATCGGCTATCCGATTGCGTACTACATCGCCCGCTCTGAACCGACCAAGCGCAACCTGCTGATGATGGGCGTGATGCTGCCTTTCTGGACCTCGTTCCTGATTCGCGTCTACGCATGGATCGGCATTCTGAAAGACGACGGCCTGCTCAATCACACGCTAATGGCGATCGGCATGATTCATTCGCCGTTGCGCCTCTACCACACGGATATTGGCGTCTATATCGGCATGGTCTATTCGTACCTGCCCTTCATGGTGATGCCGCTGTATGCGCACCTTGTGAAGATGGATCTGACGCTGCTCGAAGCGGCCTACGACCTCGGTTGCAAGCCATGGACGGCCTTCACGCGCATCACCTTGCCGCTGTCGAAGAACGGCATTATCGCCGGCAGTCTGCTGGTGTTCATTCCGGCGGTCGGCGAATACGTGATTCCGGAACTGCTCGGCGGCGCCGACACGCTGATGATCGGCCGCGTGATGTGGGATGAATTCTTCAACGATATGGACTGGCCGATGGCATCCGCCGTCACGGTCGCCATGGTTCTACTGCTGCTCGTGCCGATGGCCGTGTTCCAGTACTACCAGGTCAAGGAACTGGAGGGCGCGAAATGATCAAGCCTAATAAGACGCTGTCCAATAGCGTACTGACTTTCGGATTTCTGTTTCTTTACATTCCGATCATCAGCCTGGTGGTGTATTCGTTTAACGAATCGAAGCTCGTCACGGTGTGGTCCGGCTTCTCGCTCAAATGGTACGGCGCGCTGTTGCACGACGGCGAACTGCTGAATGCCGCATGGCTTTCGCTGAAGATCGGTCTGTTGACCGCGTGCGCCTCCGTTGTGATCGGCACATGGGCCGGTTTCGTGCTCGCGCGCTTCGGACGCTTTCGCGGCTTCACGCTGTTCGCCGGCATGATCAACGCGCCGCTCGTGATTCCGGAAGTGATTCAGGGTATCTCGCTGCTGTTGCTGTTCGTCGCGCTCGAACAGATGCTCGGTTGGCCGAAGGGCCGCGGGCTCTTCACGATCTGGATCGGCCACGTCATGCTGTGCGTGTCGTATGTGGCGATCATCGTGCAATCGCGTGTGAAAGAGTTCAACAAGTCGCTCGAAGAAGCCGCGCTCGACCTCGGCGCCACGCCTTTCAAGGTGTTCTTCCTGATTACCCTGCCGCTCATCTCGCAGGCGCTGATGTCGGGCTGGCTGCTGTCGTTCACGCTTTCTTTCGACGACCTCGTGCTCTCCGCGTTCCTGTCTGGTCCCGGCTCGACCACGCTGCCGCTCGTCGTGTTCTCGCGTGTGCGTCTCGGCCTGAATCCGGAAATGAATGCGCTCGCCACGATCTTTATCACCACCGTGACAATCGGCGTGATTGCCGTGAACCGCTGGATGCAGTTGCGCGAGCGCAAACGCAACCGCGACATGCAAATGGCTTTCGCCCTCGCCGAAGCCGCCGATCCCTTGCCCTCCGCTCCACAACAAGCCGCCGTACGGAATTCGCTCGATACGGCACGTGCATAAGCAGTGATTTTGCAGTACGACCAATAAGGAGAATTTGAATGAGAAAGAAACTCATCTGTCTGTTGGTGGCGGGGAGTCTGCCTGGCATTGCCATGGCGGATGCCACCAGCGACCAGATCAAGGCGCTGCAGGCCCAACTGAATGCACTGCAAAAGGAGGTCAAACAGTTGCGCGCTGAAGTCGCTACCAAACCGAAGGCAGCCACGGCGGCGACCGCGGCCCCTGCTCCGGCGGTGGTGGCCGCGCCGGTGGATATCTCGTCGCCGGATTACGGCAAGGCTCAGGCGACGCTCACCAACGACGACGTGACGGCGATGAAGCAACAGATCGCCAACCAGCAGTTGAAGGTCGATTCGCTCGAAGACGCCGCGCAGACCGGGCCGATCGCCGGTCTGTCGGTGACGGGCTATATCGACCCGACCTATATCTATAACCGTGCGCAGAGCAGTTCGGCGTTCCTGTTCGCCAACCACGAAAGCAGCTACAACTACTTCAACAGCACGTTCGGCGATCTATACCTCGACATCAAGAAGACCTTCGGTGTCGGCCCGATGGCGCCGTCGGCGGAAATCACGTTGATGCCGAATCGCGGCAACGGCATTACGCTGCTGCAGAACTCGCACGGCGATATCGGCAACAACATCCTGAATACCGCAGTGGTCAACGTACCGCTGACGGCGAGCACGACACTCGTGGCCGGTTTGATTCCGAGCTTCGGCGGCTATGAAGTGCAGCAGTCGAATCAGATGCTCACACTCACGCACAACCTGCTGTACGACTTCTCGGATCCGGGCAGCTACGTCGGGATCGGCGCGAACTACACGGCCGGCAACTGGGCATGGAAGTTCTTCCTCGGCAACGAGCAGTACCGCACGTATGGCGCGACGACGCAGATCGGCACCAACGCGCTGGGCGATCCGATCACGACCAGCAACAAGATCCCGACTTTCACCGCACGTACCGACTACACATGGTCGAGCGCGCTGGATATCGGCGGGTCCTTCAATATCGGGCGTCAGACCTTGCCTAGCTCGATCGACGATACCGGCGCGGTCCACTACGGCGTAGGCGGCCAGGCGCCGAGTTCGGGCGGCACGTTCTTCTTCACCGAAGCCGACCTGACCTACACGCTCGCCGACGTGCAGTACAACGCCGAGATCGACTACGGTCAGCAGCAGAACGCCGCGTACAACGGCGGCCAGGCACAATGGTATGGCCTCTCGCTGCTCGCACACCGCAAGTTCAATCTGCCGGTGGTGGGCCGCATGGGCGCGACCGTGCGCTATGACCTGCTGGTCGACAGCAAGAACGGCGGCGGCGGCGGTGGCATCGCGTTGAACGGCAACGGCATGGACACGGCGAACGGCTTCGGTATCGGCGCAGACTGTCTCGCCAATTCGCAAGCGAACGGCGGCCTTGGCTTCGAATGCAAGGGCGCGACCCGCCAGGATGTTTCGCTCGACCTGCTGTTCTATCCGACCCAGCAGATCACGGTCAAGGTGGAATACCGCCACGACTGGGCCAACAAACAGGTGTTCCTGAAGAACGACGGTTCGTATGGCAAGTCCAACGACCTGCTCGCGACACAGTTCATCTACTCGTTCTAATCCGACCTGCCGGCGCGTGGCCTTGCTGCAGGAAAGGCCACGCGCACAGGCACTTTGCGCATGCTCTGCCTATGCTCCGATTCTCGAACCAGCCTCACGTCGCCTCGTATTACGCTGCCACTGCCAACGACACCACCCGCCATCCCGCACTCGAAGAAACGATCAACGTCGATGTTTGCGTGATCGGCGCCGGCCTCACCGGCATCTCCACTGCGTTGAATCTCGCCGAGCGCGGCCATTCGGTCGCGGTGCTCGAAGCATCGAAAGTCGGATGGGCGGCGAGCGGCCGCAATGGTGGCCAGTTGATCGGCGGCTTTGCGTGCGATATCGATACGTTCGCGAAGTACATGCCCGCGGACGACGTGAAGCGCGTTTGGGACATGGGGATCGAAACCCTCGACATCGTCAAGGAACGGGTCGCGAAGCATCGAATCGATTGCGATCTGACCATTGGCTATCTGACCGCCGCCAATAAACCGCGCGACACCGATGCGTTGCAGAAATGGCGCGACGAAGCGCAGCGGCGCTTCGGCTACGAACGCTTCAGTTATGTCGACGCCGACGGCGTGGGCAACTATGTTCAGTCGCAACGCTACCTCGGCGGCCTGTTCGACGCGGATAGCGGCCATCTGCATCCTTTGAATTACACGTTGGGTCTGGCGCGCGCGGCACGCGAGGCCGGCGTGCAGATTTACGAAGACAGTTGCGTCACGGCCTTGCGTGAAGAAAACGGCCGACATGTCGCGCAAACCGAGCGCGGCGAAGTGCGGGCGCGCTTCGTCGTGCTTGCCTGCAATACCTATCTCGGCAAGCTCGCGCCGGAGGTGGCCAACAAGATCATGCCGGTCGGCACTTACGTGATCGCCACCGAACCGCTCGACCCCGATCGCGCCGAAGCGCTGATGCCCGCCAAAGCCGCCGTATGCGACAGCCGCTTCGTACTCGACTACTTCCGGCCCGCGCCCGATAACCGCTTGCTGTGGGGCGGCAAGGTGAGCTATTCGACGTTCGCGCCGCGTAACCTCGGCGAAGCGATGCGCCGCGATATGCTCAAAACCTTCCCGCAACTCGACGATGTCAAAATCGACTATGCGTGGGGTGGTTTCGTCGACATCACCATGAATCGCGCGCCGCATTTCGGCCGGCTTTCGCCCACCCTCTATTTCGCGCAGGGCTTCTCGGGGCACGGCGTGAATACTACCGGCCTCGCGGGTAAGCTGATCGCCGAAGCGATCGACGGTCAGGCGTCGCGCTTCGATCTGTTCGGCAAGATTCGTCACCGCGACTTTCCTGGCGGCGCTACACTGCGCACCCCTGCCCTCGTACTCGCCATGGCCTGGTATCGAATGAAGGACCTGCTTTGATGAATGCCCCGACGCCCGGCTTCAACACACTCGACCTGCGCGCCGACGCGCTGATCGCCAACTCCTATTACGAAGCGAGCGCCACCCGCCCGCTGACCGACGACCCCACGCTCGACGGCACGCTCGAAGCCGACGTGTGCGTGATCGGCGCGGGCTTCTCCGGTTTATCGGTAGCGCTGGAGTGTCGCGCCCGTGGCCTGTCGGTGGTCGTGCTCGATGCTCACCGTCCCGGCTGGGGCGCGTCGGGCCGCAACGGCGGGCAGACGCTGGTGGGTTTCGCGAAAGACGAGATCATGGAGCGCCAACTCGGTCTGGAAGGCGTGCGCGCCGCGTGGGCGATGTCGGTGGAAGGCGTGGCGCTCGTGCGCGAGCGCATCGAGCGCTACGGCATCGACTGCGATTTCACGTCCGGCTATCTGACTGTCGCAACCAAACCGAAACGCGTGCCCGATCTGCGTTCGTGGATGGAGTCGGCTTCGCAACGCTGGGGTTATACGAAACTCTCGTGGCTCGATACCGACGAAGTCCGTTCGCGGGTCGCGTCGCGACGCTATCTGGCCGGTGTGTACGATCCGTTCTCCGGTCATCTGCATCCGCTCAAGTACTGTCTCGGTCTCGCCGATGCGGCGCGCCGCGAAGGCGCGCAATTGTTCGCGCATTCGCCGGTCATCGAGGTCGTGCGTGGTGCGCGTCCGGTCGTGCGCACCGCTCGCGGCGAAGTGCGCTGCCGCTTCGTCGCGGCATGCGGCAACGCCACGCTCGGCAATGTGCTGCCTGCGCCGATCGCCGCGCGCATCGCACCGATCGCGTCGTATATCGTCGCCACCGAATCGCTCGGCAAGGAGCGCGCGGATGCATTGATCAAAGGACACGAGGCGATTTGCGACAACAACTTCTTTCTCGACTATTTCCGTTTGTCGGCGGACCATCGCGTGCTGTTCGGCGGACGGGCGAGTTCGACCGGAGCGTCGCCCGTGCAACTCGGTGAAGAGATTCGCCAACGCATGATCGCCGTGTTCCCGCAACTCGCCGATGTCAGAATCGACTATGCGTGGGGCGGTTTTGTCGATGTGACGCGAAATCGCGCGCCCGATTTCGGCTCGATCGATCCGAATTACTTTTACGTGCAGGGGTTTTCCGGGCACGGCGTCGCGTTGACCGGCATTGCCGGGCGCGTGGTGGCCCAGGCAATGGCGGGTGAGACCGCTGCCTTCGATCTGTTCGCGCAGTTGCGCCATGCGCGCTTTCCAGGCGGCCCGGCGTTGCGCGGGCCTGCGCTCGAACTCGGGATGATGTATCACCGGATTCTCGAGCTGTTCTAGTCGTCGTCACTTCTTGAAACGGCACAGCGCAAGCGCCGCTGTGCCGTCTTAGCCGTCTCTGCGGTATTCGCGCTTTCGGTACCCATGGCGCGCCACGTTCGCGGCGCGTGACGCCAGATCCGCCTCTCTCGCTCCCTATGCCCGAACACCCACCCTCCTCCAGGCGTTTACCCGAATTACGCAATTCGTCGACTATTTATCGATAAATTATCGTGTTAGATTTCTTCGCCTGCGAGCCATTGCAACCCGGCGCAACCTGTCAGCGCTTACGTGCAACCGCCCTCGCCAGCACCAGGCAACGCCTCCAGCAGCACACAACAACGACACACCAGCGAAGCAGCAAGGAGAACAGCATGTGGGTTTTAATCGGCGTGCCGATCGTCGTACTCGGCTTCGCATTGCGCTTCAATGCGCTATTGGTCGTGACGATCGCGGGGATCGCCACGGGCGTCGCCGGCGGCTTGCAGCCGGTCGAGATCGTCAGCGCATTCGGTAAGGCATTCGCGGATAACCGCTATATGGGTCTGATCTGGCTGACGCTGCCGGTCATCGCACTATTGGAGCGCAACGGTCTGAAAGAGCAGGCCAAACACCTGATTTCACGTCTGCACGCCGCCACCACCGGCCGCGTGCTGATGCTGTACTTCGTGATCCGCCAGATCACCGCCGCACTCGGTCTGACGTCCCTGGGTGGGCACGCGCAGATGGTGCGTCCGCTCATCGCGCCGATGGCCGAGGCCGCCGCCGCGAACCGCTACGGCGACTTACCTGATGCGGTACGCCAGCAAATCCGCGCGAATGCATCGGCGGTGGACAACATCGCCGTGTTTTTCGGCGAAGACATTTTCATTGCGATCCAGTCCATCCTGCTGATCAAGGGCTTCCTCGAACAGAACGGCATCTCGGTCGAACCGCTGCAAGTGTCAGTTTGGGCGATTCCCACGGCCGTGGCGGCACTCGTGATTCATGTCGTGCGCCTGATCCTGCTGGACAGTAATCTCTCGCATAAGATGACCGCGTACGGCCGAGGTATCGCGCGATGATGATCAAACTCGAATCGCTCTACGTGCTGGCCGGTTTGATGTTCGCCGCGTTCGCCCTCTTCAATCTGCAAGACCGTTCGAATCCACGCCGCATTGCCAATTTTCTGTTCTGGGGAATCTACGCGCTCACGTTCATGTTCGGCGGAGAACTGCCGCACTTCGTAACAGGCTGCCTCGCCATCGCACTCGCCGTGATCGCCGGCTCCGGCAAGCTCGGCAAAGGCAAGACGGACAACAGTACCGAAGCCGCCGCCGCGCGCCGCGAAGCGAATGCGCAACGCTTCGGCAACAAGCTGTTCATTCCGGCGCTGCTGATTCCGTTCATCACGTTGCTCGGCACCTTGACGCTGAAACACGCGCCGTTCGTCGAAGCGAAGAACGTCACGTTGATTTCGCTCGTATTGGGCACGCTGGTTGCGTTCGGCGCGGCGCTCTTCATGTTGCGCGACTCGCCGGTGCACGCTTTGAAAGACGCGCGGCACACCATGGATACCGTCGGCTGGGCCGCCATTCTGCCGCAGATGCTGGCGGCCCTCGGCGCGCTGTTCGCCGTCGCGGGCGTGGGCCACGTGGTGTCGGATCTGGTGAAAACGTGGATTCCGCTCGACTCCGCCTTCGCGGTGGTGGCGGCTTACACGTTCGGCATGGCGATTTTCACGATGATCATGGGCAACGCATTCGCCGCGTTTCCCGTCATGACGGCAGGTATCGGCTTGCCACTGATCGTGCATCAATTCCACGGCAACCCCGCCATTCTGGGTGCGATCGGCATGCTGTGCGGCTTTTGCGGCACTTTGATGACCCCAATGGCGGCCAACTTCAATATCGTGCCGGCAGCGCTGCTGGAGCTGAAAGATCAGAACGGCGTGATCAAGGCGCAGTGGCCGACCGCTTTGCTATTGTTGATCGTCAACACCATACTGTTATATCTGTTCGTATTCCGCTTTTGAGGAGGCGCCAATGACTACCCAACTCACTCGCGAATTCGCATCGAAATTCGCCAATCTCGCACTCGCCCACCTCACGCGCGAATACCCGAACAAGCTGACGCACTCCCTCGCCGGACCGCAGGACGTGCAAGGTCCGCGCGCGCTGCATCCGATTTTTTACGGCAGCTACGACTGGCATTCGTGCGTGCACGGCTACTGGTTGATTCTGCATCTGCTTGAACGCTTTCCCGATCTGCCGGAAGCGGCGCACATTGTCGCGGTGGTCGACAAGCATTTCACCGCGGAGAACGTGGCCGGTGAAATTGCCTATCTCGATCTGCCGCACAACCGTGGTTTCGAGCGGCCTTATGGTTGGGCATGGTTGCTCGCGCTCAGCGGGCAACTCGAATCGCTAAAGCTCTCGGAGGCCGCGCGCTGGTCGAAAACTTTTGCGCCGCTTACCAGGGTGTTTGTCGAACGCTTCGAGGAGTTTTTGCCGAAAGCGACCTATCCGCTGCGCGTGGGCACGCACTTCAACATGGCCTTCGCATTGGCGTTGACGCTGGATTTCGCGCGGCAAACGTCGCGTGAATCGCTGGAAGCACTGGTCGTGAATACCGCGGAACGCTGGTTTGTCGACGACGTAGCATGTCAGGCATGGGAGCCCGCTGGCGACGAATTCCTCTCGCCTTCGCTCATGGAAGCGGAGCTCATGCGCCGCGTGTTGCCGCCCGCGCAATTCGTCGACTGGTTCGGCCGCTTTCTGCCGAACCTCGGCGTGAAAAAGCCCGCCACACTGTTCGAGCCCGTCACCGTGACGGATCGCAGCGACGGCAAGATCGCTCACCTCGACGGACTGAATCTGAGCCGCGCATGGTGCCAACGCTCGCTGGCGCGCGCACTGCCCACAGGCGATATTCGCCGTACGGTCCTGTTCGATGCCGCCGAGCGCCACCTGCAAAGCGCATTACCGCACGTGGCCGGCGACTATATGGGCGAGCATTGGCTCGGCACGTTCGCGACGCTCGCGTTGGGGGCTTGAATTAAGGCCTGATTCAAGGCCTCGAATCCAATTGCCACTAGCGGCCTCGTCCGCTGAAAAAACGAAAGCGGCGCTGCATGCGCGAAACGGTTTCTCTCATCAACCGTTTCGCGCTGCGAGCGCCGCTTTTTCATGATCGAGTACACGCGAGCCGCTTCTTGCGGCTCAGCCGGCGAACACGCCGGCTTTCTGCATTACTGGCCCGTCAGCTTTTTCGGCTTCGGCGGCGCTTGAACCTTGTTGTACTGGAACGCGGGAGTTGCCTTCAACGCGTCTTTGGTGGCACCGGCCAGATAGAAATTGCCCTGACGGATATCGAGCGCCGCGATGGGCACCGCAACGTCGTGCGACGCCACGCCGAGGAACCCGCCGGCGGAGACGATCGCAGCGGACAGCGAGCCATCTGGCGCCACCACCAGATCACGAACCGTACCGATCTTCTCGTTCTGGTCGTTGTACACCGTTTTTCCGAGAATGCTCTTCTTCACACTCCAGCCGCTCAGCAGCGCATTCGACTGCTCGACGGTGATGCTCAGCGGCTGCGTGCCGGCGACTTGCGCGTGCGCACTCAGACTGGTTGCAGCTACTGCGACCACAACAACAAGTTTACCCAAAGTCATATCGTTCACTCCGTATTTAAAGACTTGACTGGCACATGCGCTGTGCCAGAAGGAATCGCTGCAGCACGATCATACAGATTGCGCCGCGCGGCTGCATCCAGCGTGGCGGAAGGCCACACACGGCCAACATCAGGCGGCAGGTCGAGCCTATTCGGCAACGCTCGGGAATGACGCAACGGCTCGAAGCGCATGGCGGTAAAATCGTGCAAGGCGATCACGCCTGCTTTAGAGGTGGAAGTTTGACTGAGCTTGAACAGGGTTTCATTTTGACCCGACATTGGCGGGATACGCCCGCCGGCACGGAAGTCGAATTCTGGCTGGCAACGGACAGCGGGCCCCGTCACATCCGTTTGCGTCCTCAACCTTCGGTTGCGTTCATTCCCGTTGAGCACCGCGAGCGAGCAGAAACGATCCTGCGCCGCGAGGCGCCACTCGATCTGCGTCCGCTCGATCTCCGCGACTTTCAGCATCGGCCGGTCATGGGACTTTACTGTCCGCAGTATCGGCAACTGACGGGGTTCGAGAAACGCCTGAAGCAAGGCGGCGTCGACGTCTACGAAGCCGACATATTCCCGCCGGAGCGCTACATGATGGAGCGCTTCATCACCGCGCCGGTGTGGTTTGGCGGCGAGGCGCGGAGCAGCGACCATCACGGCCCGCTTCTGAACAGCGAACTCAAGCCGGCCACCGGTTATCGCCCGCCCCTGAAACTGGTTTCGCTCGACATCGAAACCAGCGCCCACGCCGAGTTGTATTCGATCGCGCTGGAAGGTTGCGGACAGCGCCAGGTGTATATGCTGGGGCCGTCCAATGGCGACGCGAGCACGCTCGACTTCGACCTCGAATACTGCGAAACCCGCGCACAGTTGCTGGAAAAACTGAATGCATGGCTGGAACGGCATGATCCCGATGCGATCATCGGATGGAATCTGGTGCAGTTCGACCTGCGTGTGCTGCAGCAGCACGCCGAACAATATCGCATACCGCTGCGGCTCGGCCGCGGTGGTGCAGTCATGGAATGGCGCGAGCACGGACTCAAACAGAACCACTTCTTCGCCGGCGCCGCGGGGCGGCTGATTATCGACGGCATCGAGGCGCTGCGCTCCGCGACGTGGAGTTTCCCTTCGTTCAGTCTCGAACATGTCGCGCGTTCCGTGCTCGGCGAAGGCAAGTCGATCGACAATCCGTATCAGCGCATGGATGAAATCCAGCGCCGCTTCGACGAGGACAAACCCGCGCTCGCTCAGTACAACCTCAAGGACTGCGAGCTCGTCACACGCATCTTCGCGAAGACGGACTTGCTGCCGTTCCTGCTGGAGCGCGCGAGCGTCACCGGTCTGCCGGCGGATCGCAGCGGCGGATCGGTGGCGGCGTTCACGCATCTGTACATGCCGCGCATGCATCGGCAAGGCTATGTCGCGCCCAATCTCGGCGACGTGGCCGGAGCCGCGAGCCCCGGTGGCTTCGTGATGGATTCGCGCCCCGGCCTTTACGACTCCGTGCTGGTGCTGGACTATAAGAGCCTGTATCCGTCGATTATCCGCACGTTTCTGATCGACCCGGTCGGTCTGGTGGAAGGCATGCTGAATCCCGCCGACGATCAATCCGTGCCCGGCTTTCTCGGCGCGCGCTTCTCACGCACGCGCCATTGCTTGCCGTCGATCGTTGGGCAGGTCTGGCAAGGCCGGGAAACCGCCAAACGCGAGAACAACAAGCCGCTTTCGCAGGCATTGAAGATCATCATGAACGCCTTTTACGGCGTACTGGGATCGACCGGCTGCCGCTTCTTCGATCCGCGTCTCGCCTCGTCGATCACCATGCGCGGCCACGAAATCATGCATGCCACGCGCGAACTGATTCAAGGCGAAGGCTACGAGGTCATTTACGGCGACACGGATTCGACCTTCGTCTGGCTCAAGCACGCACACAGCGAGGAAGACGCAAGCCGCATCGGCCGCGCGCTAGTCGAGCATATCAATGCATGGTGGCGGCAGAATCTGCAGCAGCGCTTCGGACTCGACAGTGCGCTCGAATTGCAATTCGAGCGGCATTACCGGCGCTTCTTCATGCCGACCATTCGCGGTGCCGAGGAAGGCAGCAAGAAGCGCTACGCAGGCCTCACGGTGTTGCCGGACGGCAGCGAGGACATCGTCTATAAAGGGCTCGAAACGGTCCGCACGGACTGGACGCCGCTCGCGCAACAGTTTCAGCAGGAACTCTACCGCCGCATCTTCACACAGCAGCCGTATCAGGATTACGTGCGCGACTATGTGCGCGACACGCTCGAAGGCAAGCTCGACGATCAGCTCGTGTATCGCAAGCGCGTGCGCCGGCCGCTCGGCGAATATGAGCGCAATGTGCCGCCGCATGTGCGGGCGGCGCGGGTGGCGGACGAGTTCAATCAGCGGCAAGGGCGTCCGCTGCAATACCAGAACGGCGGCTGGATCAGCTATGTGATGACGGTGGCCGGCCCCGAGCCGTTGGAAACGCTGCGCTCGGCCATCGATTACGAACACTATCTGACGCGGCAATTGCAGCCTGTAGCCGACGCGATCCTGCCGCTGCTGCGTGATGATTTCACCACCTTGATGTCAGGGCAAAGGGCGTTGTTTTAAGGCAGTGCCAGCATCGGGCGAATCGGCGATGATTGCGTCTCAGGCGCTCATTACTGACCCGCCCACGCAGCCGGCCTGC
Organism: Paraburkholderia sp. RL17-381-BIF-C; assembly: GCF_046026435.1. NCBI lineage: Bacteria > Pseudomonadati > Pseudomonadota > Betaproteobacteria > Burkholderiales > Burkholderiaceae > Paraburkholderia > Paraburkholderia sp. RL17-381-BIF-C. The sequence continues at coordinate 123,333 of NZ_JARESX010000003.1, forward strand.
GCGCCCGCGTTCCACTGCCGAGCGCCTCGACCAGATAATCGACGAACGACGCGATCCGTGATGAAATCGCCGTATTCCGGTAATAGACGGCTTGAATCGGCTGCCGCACGTCTTGCGTGTGGCGCGTAAGGACTTGCATGAGCCGCCCGGCTTCACGGTCCTGCGTGGTCATGAAATCCGACAGGCAGACGATCCCGTTGCCTTCGAGCGCGAGTTGTCTCAGCGTCTCGCCGCTCGACGAACTCACCGTGGGCTCGATGTGCCCCGGATAACGAGGTGCCGCTCGAGACGTTCATGACAGCGCTTGCCGACGTGCAAGCAAAAGGCCTGACGCGGCAGATCGGTATCTCGAACTTCAATATCGAACTGACGAAGCAGGCGATCGCCGCGGTCGGCAAGGACGCGATCGCGACCAATCAGATCGAGTTGAGCCCGTATTTGCAGAGCCGCAAGCTGGTCGAATACCTGCGCAGCATGACGCTGCCGAACCGCATCGTGATGCCGCCCATGACGCGCTCGCGCGCCAGCCAACCCGGCGACGAAGCCAACGACCTGATGGCCGCCTATTATGCGCAACGCGCGGGCGCGGGCCTCATCGTCAGCGAAGGCACCTATATTTCGCCACTCGGCAAGGGCTACGCATGGACGCCCGGCATTCACACGCCCGCGCAGGTCGCCGGATGGCGCAAGGTGACCCACGCCGTGCACGCCGCCGTGCAGCCGCATCTTCCCGCAGCTCTGGCACGTTGGACGGCTGAGCCACACGAGCCTGCTCGGCGGCCGGCAGCCCGTGTCGTCGTCGCCGATCCAGGCCGAGGGCGTGAACGTGTTCATTGCCGGCGACGACGGCAGCACACCCAGATTCGTGCAGGCGTCCGCGCCGCGCGCGATTGCCGACGACGAAGCGCTCGCCACCTTCGAAGCAGCGTGGCCAGGCGGACTCGTCACGATCATCGACGCTTTGCCCTCGTCCATTCGCAGCCGGCCTACCGGAAAGATCAGAAAAACGTCCTGAATTACGGCTGAAAACTACTGATCGAATCTGCGCTGAAGGCGCCATGAGACTTACGGCGTGTCAGCCACCGACACCGTCGGAGCCACCTTCACCAACGACTTGCGCACTTTGCCCACCTGGCGCTCGGTCGCTGTGCCGCCCCGGTTGCCCCAACTGGTTTGCACGAAAGTCACTACGTCCGCTATCTGTCGATCGCTCAGAATGGCTGCATACGGACCCATCGTGATGGCCGAGGGCGCAGTGCGTGTCGCCGGCATCGAGCCGCCCGACAGAACGATGTGAATCGCCGACGTCGGATCGTCGGTCTGCAATATCGGATTGCCCGCCAGCGCCGGGAATGCCTTGCCGTTCCCCGTGCCGTCAGAGCGATGACAACCGGCGCAACGGTCGAGATAGATCTGCGCGCCGGCACTGGGCACCTGTCCGTGATAAAGCGCGGTCGCAACCGTTGCGTCGTAGCGATACGGCTGCGCCGCGTCCTTGTGCGGCGACAGCGACTTCAGATAAGCCGCAATGCCCTTCAGGTCGGCTTCGTTCAGATGCTGCATCGAATTCACGACCACGTCGTTCATCGCGCCGAATGAGGCGATATGTGCGTTGCGCCCGCTTTTCAGAAACGCCACGATGTCCTCAGTCGACATGGCCGCAAGACCGTCTCCATGTTCGTTGCGCAGCGACGGTGCAATCCAGCCGTCTATCGATGCCCCGCCCGCGAGGTAGACCGGATCGGTATCGTCGCCTAGCGACAACTCCTGAAGCCCGACGCCTCGCGGTGTATGACAGCTTCCACAATGTCCGAGGCCCTGCACCAGATAGGCGCCACGCGCGACTTCCACCGGTGTGCCCGCCGGTGCAACGTACGGTTTCGGTCCGGGTCCGAAGACCCAGCCCCAAACCGTCAGCGGCCAGCGCATCGACAATGGCCATGGAATGTCGTTATCGCGGTTTGCCTGCCTGACGGGCGCTACGCCGTACATGAAGTAGGCATAGAGCGCATGCATGTCCGCATCGTCGATATGCGCATACGATGGATACGGCATGGCCGGATAAACCGCATACCCGCTCTTCGTTCTTCCGCGGCGCATCAACGTCGCGAAGTCGTCGTAGGTCCAGGCGCCGATGCCGCTTGTCTTGTCCGGAGTGATATTCGTCGAGTACACCTTGCCGAGCGGTGTGCCGAGCGGATAGCCACCTGCGAATGGCTTGCCGTTCTTCGCCGTGTGACAGGCAATGCAGTCGCCTGCACGCGCGAGGTATGCGCCGCGCTCGACCTGCGCCGCGTCCGCAGCCGGCGCGGCGTCTGCGCCCCAGGGAAGCACCAGCATGCAGATGGCCACCATCGCGCCGCAGCGCAGGCTATCGATATATTTCATCACGCATCCACCAGTGGCCGCGGGTCTTTCAGGTACTGCGTCCTGATCGCTTTCGCCGACCAGTAGGCCAGCGCGGCGACCGCGCCCGTGGGGTTATAGCCGAGGCCCACCGGAAACACGTTGGAGCCGATCGCAAAGACGTTATGCACGTCCCAGCTTTGCAGATAGCGGTTCAACGCACTCGTCTTCGGATGCTCGCCCATGATCAGGCCGCCGGCCCAATGCGTGGTCTGATACGGCCGCACGTCGAAGTGATCGCCGAAGTTCTTTTGCGTGACCGTATAGTCCTTCGGCCCCATTGCCTTTGCGACCTGGACCAGCTTGTCGGTCACGAAACGGGTCATGCGAATGTCGTTGTCTTTCCAGTCGAACGTAAAACGCAACAGCGGTTGCCCGTATTTGTTCTGATATGTCGGATCGAGATCGAGATAACAATCGCGATAGACCATGTTGGTGCCGTTCGAGTCGATCGACACCGTGTTCACGTAGTTATCTTTGACTGCTTTCTTCCACGTGCTCCCCCATTTAGGGGTTCCCGCCGGCACCGCTATGCCCGAAATCGGCTTGGCTCCCGCCGGGTTGCACCACAGCGCCGCACCGCCGACAAAGCCGTGGGGGCCATGGTCGAAGTTATCTGCGTTGAAATCGTCGAACGCGACGCTGTTGCCGCCGGCGCCGATAAATGGATTGCTATTCGTCCCCGGTTCGAAAAAAACCTGGATATTCGAAAGCATCTGATACGACACGTTCTTGCCGACAGTACCCTCACCGCTCACCGGGTCGTATTGCTGGCCGATTCCCGACAGCATGAAAAGATGTGCGTTGTTATAGGCGAAGGTGCTCGCTATGACAATCCTGGCGGGTTGTGCGACAACTTTACCTGCGGCATCGACATACTCGACACCGGTGGCGACCTTGCGCGTCCTGTCGAGCGTAATTCGCAACACCGTGCAATTGGGCCGGAGTTCGAAGTTCGGCAAACCGCGCAATGCTGGTAGGATATTCACATTGGGCGACGCTTTCGAATAGTTGTAGCACGCGTAGCCCGAACAATACCCGCAGAAGTTGCACGGTCCCATCTGGCAACCATACGGATTCGTGTAGGCTGCCGACACCGTGGCCGACGGCGCGCGAAATGGATGGAAACCCAATTCGCGCGCCGCTTTCATGAAAATATGGGGACCATAGGGTACTTTCTGCGCGGGCAGCGGAAAAGCACCCGAGCGGTCTGCTTCGAACGGATTGCCATCTCCCACAACCTGGCCGTTCACTCGGTACGCCTGCCCCGACGTGCCGAATACTTTTTCGGCGAAGTCGAAATGCGGTTCCAGCTCTTCATAAGACACACCAAAATCCTGCAGCGTCATGTTCTTCGGAATGAACTTTGCACCGTAACGCTCAACGTAGTGCGAGCGCAGCCTGAGCTCCTCCGGATAAATCCGCCAGTGCTGGCCTGCCCAATGGAGACCCGCGCCGCCAACCCCTTCACCCGGTTTGAATGCGCCTATCTGCCGATACGGCAACGCCGTGTCGTTCATGTTGTGACGGAAGGTGAACGTACTTCGCGCCATATTCTGAAACAGCTTGAAACGCTGCAGATAGGTCAGTTCGTCCAGCGTGGTCGGATACGCACCGTCCGGATACGTATCGCGGTATTGCCCACGTTCCAGCGCGAGCACCTGCAAGCCGGCTTCGGTCAACTCCTTCGCCATGATGGCGCCGGCCCAGCCAAAGCCGACGATCACCACGTCGACGCCTTTCATCGTTTGGTCTGTCATTGAATTATCCTGGTGGGAACGCGTTGATTCCCGCGCACCTAGCGCCTGCAATGGTACTGATCGACATGGAAGATGAGGCGCTCAGGCGCTGGATACCGGCGCAAGCGGGTAGCGCTTCCCATACTGTTCGACCCAGTCGATATAGTCGGCCCTTGCCCCAGGGAAATTGATCATCTTCCACGCCGCCATATCGCGATTGCCTCCGTGCTTCGGATCGCAGAAATAGCCTTCGCGCGTGTTCTGCAACAGTTGCGCAAAGAAGTCCACTGCGGGCACGTCGCCGATACCCAGCTTGCCCGATTCCAGTTCGCCAATCACGCTGTCGCGCGTACTGGCGTCGATCTCATCGAAGCGTTTCGAAAACCGCTTGCGCACCTGTTCGTCCAGTCCGGCCAACGCACTTCGGTACAGCGCCCGGGGGCTGAATTCAAGCTGATAGCCAAGCGTCGCGGGCCCTGCAACGAAGGGCCCGTGCATGTACCAAAGGGCGCCATAGCCGTAGGGCGTGTTCATCTGGCTGTCGATGAATTCCGGCACGCCCGCCTCAATCGCACCTGGCCCTTCGCTGTCCGCAGGGATCAGGCGATCGACCAGCGCGACAAGCACGCTCCATTCGTCGGGCGTAAAGTAGCTGGGCGTCCAGTTCGGTGTGTTGCCTGCTGTCGAACTCGCCGCAACGCCGGCCACGCCGGCGCCGATCGCCACGGCGGCCGGTCCCGCGCTCGCGACACTACGCAGAAACGCGCGGCGCCCTGGAGAAATTCCAACCCGTTTCATACAAACGCTCCGATATGGATTGCGGGATGGCCATAGCGGACATTCTGAAATCCAGTATTGTGATCATACGGCCGAGCAAGCCACGTCCTCTATCCAATCGGCGCGAACATATTGCGCTGGACGCTAGTTGCAAGTCATCCTACCCAGCGATTCTGCTAATGAAATTAGGCCGGACTGAATAGTTATTAAAAATTACGCCACCTCGTCTGAAGCGCCACGTGACGCCGAAGGTCAACGCTGATCTTCCCCGGCCAACTCTTGGGCTTGGAACCTCGATAGATTCGTCTGTCCGCCACAAACCTATCCTTCGAAGTCCTGCAGGTTTTCGATGCAATCGATCGAACCGGCTGTCGCGCGACCGTCATACATCTGGGGGCGTGTGGTCGCCGAGGAAGGACAGAGCCCCAAAAAGCCGGCAAATGGCGTGCGTGAAAGAAACTTAACGTACAGCTAAAAAAAATCTGTATCACGCGTTCGCTTGAATCGATCTCGTACATCCGGCACCGTTAATAACGCTTCATGTTTTCCTAAAGACTTAATGCGCGCCGATCAATAGACTTCGTTGCCGCAATAGAGGTGGCCTCCGTCGATTACGACATTCAACGGCGCCCGACGTGGACGCCATCACACGGGCAACGACAGATGATTCACGAGATAGCTTACGCGCTAGTGCCGTTCTTCTTTTCTATGGCGACAGGCTATCTGGCGGGCAAGCTCGCTCGGGGCAGCATGCCGTTATCTTCGATCAATACCATGCTGGTCGACTACGCGCTGCCGTTCGCGCTGTTCCTGTACACAGCCAAGATGCAGCGCACCAGCCTCGACAGCCACCTCGTGCTGATCCTCCTGCTGATAGCGGTAATGCTGGTGCCGTACGTCGCGTCGCTTGCGTTGTCGCGTTTTCTTTTCAAGGTGGCGCCGGCGAATGCGGCCGTCCGCGCGGTCACTATTGGTATGCCGAACTTTGCCGCGGTCGGCCTTCCGCTTTTGCATAGCGTCTACGGTGAAGCAAGCGACTTGACCGTCGCGCTTGCGATCACGACCGCCTCGGTTGTGATGTCGCCAGCCGGGTTGATCCTGCTCGAACGTGCAAAGACTCGCGAGAACGACGGCGCGCACTCGAATCTGCTGGCAAAGGCGTTGATCACGACATTCGTCAAGCCGATCGTGATCGCACCGCTTCTCGGTGTGCTGGTTTCGCTTGCGGGTTGGCAGTTGCCGGGGCTCATGGTGCAGTCACTCAATATCATCGGCAGCACGACAGCGGGCCTGGCGTTGTTTTCGACCGGGTTGATACTGGCGTCACAACCTTTCCGGCTGGATAAGGAAGTATGGGTCGGCGTGGCGCTCAGCAACGTGATCCAACCGCTGATCGCCTATTTGCTGGTCGTGGTGTTCGCGCTGCCGAAGCCGATTGCCGGTCAAGCCATTTTGCTCTCGGCGATTCCATGTGGTTCGTTCGGCATTCTGTTCGGCTTGTCGTACGGCGTACAGGACACGCCATCGGGCACGACGCTGGTCGCCTCGAGCGTCTTGTCGATTTTCACCCTGACCGCAACAATCTTCCTGCTCGGCTATCTTTGACTCGTGCCGCGAGTGTTTTGCGCATGCGGTCGGGTTTGGCCATGCATCATGCTTCTGCCGGTCAACCGGCCGCGGATTACGCCCCGCGGCCGGGCACTTCAGCTATCGTGCGGCTCGTAGCCGCGGAGCGTCCGACGGCCAATCAATTCCCATTCCAGCCCCGCAGGAAATCCACCAGCAATTCGTTGACCCGTTCCGGCTGTTCCTCCTGGGGCAAATGCCCGCAATGCGAGATCGGTTCGGCACGGAGGTTGTTTGCCATGCCTTCCCAGACAGCCTTCATGTCGAACATGCCGCCCACCGCATAGAAGTCTTCACCCCACAGCGCCATAGTCGGGCACGCAATTTTCACGTCCGCGTCGACCAGATCCTGAGCGACGTCCTCGGAATTCGCGCGATAGTCCGACATTGCGCCTCGCACCGCGCCCGGCCGCTTGTACGCTTTCACGTACGTATCGAAGTCCGCGCCTTCGATCGTGTGCGGGTTGTAGCACCAGTCGGCGAAAAAGTGATGCAGCCACGCGTCTTCCTTCCCCGCGATCAGCGTTTCCGGAAGGTCCGCGACCAGATGGAACAGAAAAAACCAGTACGCACGCGCTGTTTGTGGATTCATGTTTTGTGCGACCACCCGCGTCGGCACGTTATCCATCACGACGAGCCGATCGACCCGTTCAGGATGATCCTTCGTCAGCCGAGTGGCCACGCGCGCGCCGCGATCGTGCCCGACGAGCGCGACCTTGCCGATCCCCAGTTCGTCGAGCAGACTAATGATGTCCATCGCCATGTTCCGCTTGTCGTAGCCGGAACCGGGTTTGTCGGTTTCGCCATAGCCCCGCAGGTCCGGCGCGATGACCCGATAGTGCTGGGCCAGCACGGGAATCTGATGACGCCACGCAAAGCTCGTCTCGGGGAAACCGTGCAGGAGCACGACAACCGGGCCGCTACCGGCATCGAGGAAATGCTGCCGGATGCCGTTCGCACGCAGCGTGTGGTGAGTGACTGCCGTCGCTTCAGTTGCCATTTTTCGTTTCCCGAAAGTGATGAAAGACAAGGTAGGCGCCCGGGTCATCGACCGGGCGCGGCTTCGTAATTGACCGGCAGCCAGTCATATACGCAAAAAAAGCATCGCGTCCACGCGTTCGACGCAGTTGCGAATTTTTATTGAAGATCGCGCGGCTCATGCCGCCCTTCACCGCCTGATCGATATCGGTGACCAGATGGCCGGTTCGCGACAAGCTAACCGCTTGCCTTCGGCATCGCCCTTCTCTTCCAGGCAAGAAATAACAAAATGGCCACTGGGAATGTAATCGCGAGAAAGGAAAATTCGACGTAGGTCAATGCGCCGCCAACCGCGCCGACAGCAAAGCCGCACATCGCCGCCAACGTCGATTGGAGGCACCCTCGAACCTGCTGCCCATGCCCGCCCGCGGCGCCCGCCGGTGTATCAGCTCGATCACGTCGAGCACGATCTGCGTCACGTTTCCGGTCATCACCGTGTTCGGCAGCCCCGTGACCATCAGCAACCTGCCACGCGCGTTCTGCACGCCCATCGCCATGGTTCCCAGTACGCCGCACACCAGCACCATTGATGCATTCGATGCCTTGATTGGCGTCGCGATCAAGCCTGTCACAAGGAATGAAACGAGCAGCATTGCCTGAAACAGGTACAAAGCGCTCGCAGCATCCGCCGGATGATTGCGCTCCAGAAACTTGAAAATAACGCTGCTCAGCGCAATGCCGACTATAAAAGACGGAAACGCCAGCAGCTTCAGCAGCACACCTTGCCCCCCGCCTGCGAACTCCGCGCCGATCAGTACGAAGTTGCCCGTGACATGCGCGGTGAAGAGTCCGAACAACGCAACGAACCCGACGGTGTCAACGTAGCCCGCTATCAGCGCAAGAATCGTGTCTTCGTGTTTATTCATGAACGATTCCCCGGAAAGCGGAAGGCCGGCTCCGGCGCGGACGTATTGAAAGTCATGGCGATCCTGATAGGGGGCGCGCCGCTTTTCACGCACGGGGCTATTCGTGTAAAGCGGGCGCTCGCCGCGACTTATTATTTCCTTGCCGGCACCGGCGCCAGAACCTCGTGCGTCCCCGCCGCGCGCTGGGCAGCCTTGTGCACCATGGTGTAGGCATAGTCCACGCCCATCCCGTACGCGCCCGAATGCTCTTTGGCAATCGCCATGACTTCGTTGTAAGTCTCTTTGTGCGCCCAGTCGCGCTGCCACTCGAGCAGTACCTGTTGCCAGGTCATCGGAACCACGCCGGCCTGGATCATTCGCTGCATTGCATAGTCATGCGCGTCCTTCGAGGTGCCGCCCGACGCGTCGGCGACCATATAGATTTCGTAGTCACCTTCGGCCATGGCGCACAGCGCAAACGTGTTGTTGCAAACCTCGGTCCACAAACCTGCCACCACTACCTTTTTTCGGCCATTCGCAGCAAGCGAGTCACGAACCTTCTGGTCGTCCCACGAATTCATGGACGAGCGTTCGAGCACTTTGTGCTCCGGAAATACGTCCAGCAATTCCGGGTACGTATAGCCAGAAAAACTTTCGGATTCCACCGTCGTAATAGTGGTGGGAATGTTAAACACCCGCGCTGCCTTCGCAAGTCCTACTACGTTGTTCTTAAGTACCTGACGGTCGATAGACTGGACCCCAAAAGCCATTTGCGGCTGTTGGTCGATGAAGATGATCTGCGAGTTTGCAGGCGTGAGGACTTCCAGTTTCGGATTTGCCATGGCGTTGTACGTCCTAGAAGTTGAGTGAACATGAGAAGACAGGCCGCACTCGCGAGAAGTGCGAGGAAGACTGAAGCCCAGTCTATCCAGAGCTTTTCACCCAGTCCTTGGCAGAGCCCTTAATAGTTCTTAATAGAACGCACGGGAAGATATCAGCGACCGATCGGGACACAGAATACAGTCGCCACGAATTCGACAAGCTTCTGCTCGACCGTCAAGGCGCCGCGCACCCGCTTGCAGTTGATCCGATCGCCAGAACATCCGGTCCGCACCATGCCTGTTCTGCGTCCGCGGTTGAGGCCTGGTGCAATGAGTTCAGTCAGGAAACCGGACAGAATCTCTCCGGTTTCACAAAAATTCAGCGCGGCATCAGGATTTTCTTTGCCGTCGGCGATACGCTGCTCGGTACTGTCACCCATTCGCACCATGTTCAATCGCTCGCAAAAGGAACGACCATGTCAACTCTTCCCGCCACCAGGTGCATGCTGCCTGTGACAGGTGGGTGAATCACTCGAACGCCTGAACAGTTGATAGCGGGAAGCGTAGTCACGCTGGCCGATCTGCGTGACATGCCTTTGGGCGGCGACAGTCTGCGCCGGCAAATAGACGTATGGAGGATCGACATGGCATCGCCAACAGCATGAAAATTGCAATCGCGGGTGGTTCAATCGCAGGGCTCGCATGCGCATTGACGCTGACATGCACGGGCCACGACGTGCACGTCTACGAGCGCTCTGCAGGACCGCTGCGGGGTCGTGGTGGTGGAGTCGTGGTGCTGCGGCAGATGCTGCGGTTTCTCGAACAGCACGGCCATCGAACCCGCGCGATGCTTGCGGTGCCGACGCACCGACGGCGCTGGATCGATATCGACGGCAATGTGACGCGCGACGATCCCGAGCTGCTCCCATTTTCATCGTGGGACGCCGTCTACCGGTCGCTGTGCAGCATGTTGCCCCCCGCTTCGCTTCACCACGGGCGCAGTGTAGCGAGTGTTGCCGAAGACGCGGACGGCGTCGAAATCCGTTTCGACGACGGCGCGGCGCCGGTTCGCGCAGACATTTTGATCGCCGCGGACGGCACCGGCTCGCGGCTTCGTTCCGCGCTGTTTCCCGGTAACGCCTCGTCGTACGCAGGTTACATCGCGTGGCGCGGGGTGGTGAGTGAAAACGCTTTCAACCGCGTGGAGGTGGCCGATCTGATCGAGAACATGACGCTCTACCGTTCAGATGCCGAACTATTCATGACATTCCTCATTCCCGCGCTGAATGGCTCGCTCGACACAGGCATGCGCCGGTTCAATTGGCTCTGGTACAGAAACGAACCCGACGAGTCATCAATCGGCGCGTTCCTGACCGGACGCGACGGTCATCGGCACCACGCATCAGTCCCGCCTGGCGAGCTGTCGGAACAGTCGCTTGCCTATCTGCATCGGGCGGCGCTCGATGGGCTGCCTCGCGCGTTATCGCAACTGGTGGCCGCGACGCACGCGCCATTCCTGCAAGCCATCTCCGACGCCCTGAGCCCCTCGTTCGCCAAAGGGCGTATCGCTCTAGTGGGCGACGCAGCCTGCACGCTACGACCTCACACTGGCTCGGGCACCTCCAAGTCCGCCGACGACGCCGTGAGCCTCGCCGAAGCGCTGGCAACCATATCTGGCAAGGACGTCGTGCAGGTACTCGACCGTTGGGCCGCCATGCGGCGCGGTGCCGTCGCCCCGTTGCTTCTGAAGGGCCCACGGTTGGCGCAGTCGTTCGGACTTGGCTATCCGTCAACCTGATCGCGATCAGCAGAACGTCATTGAAACTCGTTAGCCGAAGTGGCCGCGTGACCGCCACATGCATTTCGAGTTAATAAGAATTAAGGATTATGAAGTTCAAACAAACTACCGAATCCGTACTATCGGAGCCTGAGATGTCTCGTCATGCGTTACCACTACGACACATCCACCAACAACACAAGACTGGAGAAAAATGGCTAATCAATCGGGAATTGCATCGGCGAATCGAAGGCAGGTGCTTGTAGCGAGCGCGGGCGCAGCCGGCGCGGCGATCGCCGCCATGGCCGCACCGACCGTCGCGATGGCCGCTGCATCCGCCAGCGGAAATGCACATGCGGGCAATTCATCCCACCCACAACATGGAGAGCGCCATACGATGAATACGGTAACGACTAAAGATGGTACACGCATCTTCTTCAAGGATTGGGGCAGCGGCAAGCCGGTCGTCTTCTCGCACGGCTGGCCGCTCGATGCCGACGCGTGGGATCCACAAATGCTGTTCCTGGTGCAGAAAGGCTACCGGGTCATCGCCCACGACCGCCGCGGCCATGGCCGCTCCGATCAGCCGTCCCACGGCAACGACATGGACACCTACGCAGACGATCTGGCTGCGGTGATCAACGCGCTCGACCTGAAGGGCGCCATGCTCGTTGGCCATTCGACTGGCGGCGGCGAGATTGCACATTACATCGGCCGCCATGGCACCTCGCGTGTGGCCAAGGTCGTGCTGATCGGCGCAGTGCCGCCGATCATGGTCAAGACCGAAAGCAATCCGAACGGCCTGCCAATGTCGGTATTCGACGGCATTCGTGCGAGTGTCGCGAGCAACCGCTCGCAGTTCTACAAAGATCTCGCTGTGCCGTTCTTCGGTTTCAATCGGCCCAACGCGAAAATCTCGCAGGGCACGATCGACGAGTTCTGGCGCGAAGGTATGCTCGGCTCGGTCCAAGGCCAGTACGAATGTATCAAGCAGTTCTCGGAGGTCGACTACACGGCAGATCTGAAGAAGATCGACGTGCCGACGCTGGTCCTTCACGGCGACGACGATCAGATCGTCCCGATCGACCAGGCGGGTCGCCTGTCAGCGAAGATCGTGAAAAATGCCACACTGAAGGTCTATCCAGGTGCGCCCCATGGCATGTGCACAACCGAGGCGGATAAAGTGAACGCCGATCTGCTGGAGTTCCTGCAGAGCTAACGCGCATTCGAGTGTTGCGCTTGCATCGTTAAACGCAGCGCTCCTTGTCGATGCGCGGGCCCTGGCTGTTTAGCGCAGCCGGGGCCCGCAAACGCGCGATCCTGCTTCCCAATGCAGGACGGGTTCGATTTTCTTCTGGTTTCCCGCGGCCCACCATTTACTGGCCACCGCCTTCTTCCTCAACGATCACACGGTTGTCGACGGCCGCCACATGCGGAACACGTTTGGCAACATTGCCCGCCACCTGAATCTGTGCTGCATCGGGCACCGTACCCACCAGAGAAACGGTTCCGTTTTTGACGAGCACCGCAATGTTGCTGGCGTTCAACCCTTTGGTCGAATACAGCGCGTGACGAACAGCCTTCGACAATTGTCGGTTCTGCAAACGGATCGACGCCTTTGTCATTCCTGCACCGGCGTGGGATGCCACGGCGTCATCATTCGATTGGGCAATGGCAGCGGTTGAGACGAGCGCGACGACGGCAGCGCAAGCCACGACGAGTGCGGAAATTCGCATGATGTTTTCCTGTTGATTGGAGTGAATTGAGATCGGCCGAAAAGGCCATGTCAGCGTGGGCGAGTTCGCTCCCCATGCAACGATTTCATCTTAATCAGCTCCGCTTCCAGCGGGTCAGTGAAACGTTGTTAAAACTCGTTAACCGAACTGGTTGGGTAAGCGGCACATGAGTTTCGACCTGATAGGGGTCACGCATTCTGAAGTTCAAGACAACTATCGAATCCGTATGAATGGAACCTGTGATGTTTCATCGCGAATCGCCACGAAAACATATCTACAAGTATCGCTGGCCGCTTGCGACACTGATACCCATAACTCGAATTAAGGACGTTTTAATCAGGCTTAAGGACGAGCCAAACACGCGGACCTAGCATGGTGACGATACCGACATGCGCCGAGGGAGAGCTTCGATTAACTATCCTCCGGGAACGGCCGCATTTTTCCTTTTGCGGCCCTTTGAAGACACGCTTTGAACCGGCAGCCATTGCAGCGGGGGCATCGATCTGGCCATTCTCGGACAGCGCGTCTGCCACAGGCGACAGATCGCAGTCTACGCATGCATTCGCCATATCCGGATAACACGTTTGCTTGAAGAACCTGGAGAACCTCATGATGAAAGTTGCAGGTGAAATGTCGATCGGCCGCGCATCGCGCTTTGGAACGGCGGACACTATCAAGGCTTTCGACCCACGCCTCGGCACCGAGATTGAACCCTCCTTCGGCGTCGCGACACTGAAGGATGTAGATGACGCCTGCACGCTCGCGTTGCAGGCCTTCGAGTCATATCGGCACACTTCACCCGAAACTCGCGGCGCGTTCCTGATACGCGCGGCCGACAATCTGCTTGCACTCGGCGATGTACTGTACGAACGTGCAGCAAGTGAAACGGGTTTAACCGTTGAGCGTATCAAGGGCGAGACGGCGCGCACGGCTGCGCAGATGAAAATGTTCGCCGACGTGGTAAGCCACGGACGCTGGCGTCACGCGACGATCGATTCCGCCGATCCCGCGCGTCGACCGGTGCCTAAAGCCGATTTACGCATGCAGAAAATACCAATCGGCCCCGTCGCCGTATTCGGTGCGAGCAATTTTCCGATCCTCTATTCGGTGGCGGGAGGCGACACGGCCTCTGCGCTCGCGGCGGGCTGCACCGTCGTTGTGAAAGCACACGGCTCGCACCTCGGCACATCGGAACTGGTCGGCAAGGCGATACAGGCTGCCGTCGAGGAATGCAAGCTGCACGAAGGCGTGTTCTCACTGCTGATCGGACACGGCAATGCGGTAGGCGAAGCACTTGTGGATCATCCGGCCATTCGCGCCGTTGGCTTCACCGGCTCGGAAGGCGGCGGCATGGCACTCGTTCGCCGAGGTGCGGCGCGTGCGGTGCCGATTCCCGTCTTCGCTGAAATGACAAGTGTGAATCCCAACTTCGTTCTGCCAGCGGCATTGCGGACCCGCGCGCCAGACATTGCTGCGCACTTCGTAGAACGCATGACAGCCGGTGTTGGCCAGATGTGTCTGAAGCCAGGCATGATCGTCGCGATTGATGGCGAGGGCTTCGAGGACTTGCGTGTGGCACTGGCGGAAGCATTGTCGGCGGTACGAGCGGAACCGATGCTCAGCCCCGGAATCTACGACAATTTCAACCGTGAAGCGAAACGTAGTCGAGAAGGTAGGTCGAGTCTCAGCATCGCGAAAGGAACTGCGCCCAAAGGCCGTTTAGAAGGGCAGTCCGAAATTTTCGAGGTTGACGCCGCTGAAGTACTCGCCGCGCCCCAGCTTGCCGGCGAGATGTTCGGCCCAGCGGCCGTCCTCATCCGCTGCGAGAGCGAGAACGAGTTGATCGAACTTACAACCAGTCTGCGCGGCCAACTGACCATGGCCTTGCATATGGAATCAACCGATCTCGACTTAGCCCGACACCTGATCCCAGTGCTCGAAAGCAAGACAAACCGTATCCTCGTGAACAAATTCTCGAATACGGTCGAGATTGGTTATGCGACGGTACACGGCGGACCGTATCCGGCGACCTCCGACAGTCGGTTTACGTCCGTCGGAGCAACCGCGATCGATCGCTTCTTGCGGCCGATCTGCTACGAAAATCTACCGCCGGAATTGCTACCGCCTGCGCTACAGGACAGCAATCCGTTGTCTCTATGGCGCGTGCGCGATGGCGAATTGGAGCGGCGTTAGCGTTCAATTCACCAAAAAAACGAAACGCCCGCATCAGACGGGCGGCTCGCTACTTCGAGATCTTCTCCAGCTCGAGCCCCTTCGTGCGCGGCCCGATCAATCCAATCGCCAGCATTACGATCAGCATCGCCCCGGCGATGAACACAAACACGCCCGTGGTGCCAAACTCCTTCAACACCGCCGCGATCAGAAACGCCGTGAAAATAGCCGAAAACCGGCTCCACGAATAAACGAAGCCCACCGCCCTTGCCCGAATGCTGGTCGGAAAAAGCTCGGTCTGATACGCGTGATAGCTATACGAAATGATGTTGCCCGCGAGCGTCAGACAAACTCCTAACGTCACCAGCAGCACCGCGCCGGAGGCCTGACTGAACCACAGCCCGCAGACGATATTCACACCCGCCATCACCACGATCACTGTCTTGCGCTCGAAGCGGTCGCCAATGAAGAGCCCAATGACCGGCCCAAGCGGCGCAGCCAGCGCGATCACACTCGAATACATCAGGCTCGTGGTAATCGTAATGCCCTGCTTGATCAGCAACGTCGGCACCCAATTCGCAAAGCCGTAAAAGCCCACCGTCTGAAAGATATTGAAGATCGTCATCATCAGCGTGCGGCTGCGATACGGCGGCACCCACATATCGCGGAAGCTGCCGCGCGGCGCCACCGGCACCGACGCTGCGGGCGGCGGCAACTCACGACCGTATTCGCGGCGCACTTTCGCTTCGAGCTCGCTCATCACGCGATCGGCTTCGGCAAGACGTCCTTGTTGTGCGAGCCAACGCGGGCTTTCCGGCAACGCGCGGCGAATCCACCACACGAACAGTGCGCCATGTGCGCCAATCAGCACGACCCAGCGCCAGCCGTCGAGGCCGAGCAGCGTGCGCGGCACCAGCAGATACGAGAGAAACGCCACCACCGGCACCGCCGTAAAACCGACTGCCTGCTCGCACGCGAATGCGCGGCCGCGAATCTGCTTGGGCACCAGTTCGGAAATGTACGTGCCGATCGTCACCAGTTCGACGCCGATGCCGACGCCCGCCACGAAGCGCCAGAAGTTCAGCCCGGTAGCCGTTTCCTGAAACGCCATCACGACATTGGCCGCCGTGTACCAGAGCAGCGAATAGGTGAACACCGCGCGGCGTCCGAAGCGATCCGCCAGAAAGCCACAGGCGATCGTGCCGATAAAGAGGCCGCTGAACAGCGCGGCAATGAAACTCGCAACGCCGGTCGTGCCGAACAGGCCATGCGTGGTCGCGCTCAGCAGGCCGCTTTTGACGAGACCCGGCGCGACATAACCCGAGTACAACAGATCGTAGAGTTCGAAGAAGAAGCCGAGGCTTAGCAGCACCACGAGCTTCCAGACGGAACGTGTGGCGGGCAGCCGGTCGAGGCGCGCGGAAATGCTGCCGGCGTCGAGCGGCGTCGCCGCGGCTGCAGCCGCACGGGTCGCCGCGATATCGGAATACGCCGCGCCGCCGCTCTTCGCGACGGAACCGGCATGATCTGGGGATGCCATGTTGTTTGTCTCCTCTGTCGACCGCAAAAGTCTATAGCTCACCGGGTCGGTCTCTTGCCGGCCTCTCGTACTTTCGTGCGTCATACGCGCGATGAAGATGCCGGACCCGAGGTCCGGCCAGCATTCTAGCCGTGCACGCGCTTCAATTGCTCGAAGGTGGTGATTTTTCCGGCCAACGCGCTCGCCGCCACCGTATACGGACTCGCGAGCCACACATTGCCCGGCCCCGAACGGCCCGGGAAATTGCGGTTGATCGCGCTGATCGTCACCTCGTTCGCCTCGGCCGATTGGCCCGGCCCGCAATTCGCGCACGACCCGCAGCCCGGCATGACGAGCGTCACACCCGCGCGCTCGAAGACCGGCAAATAGCCCTGTTCCTCGCAATACGCGCGCACCGCCATGGTGCCGAACTGCAGAAATAGACGCGTGCCCTCAGGTACACGGAGGCCCTGCTCGACGCCCCAGCGCAACACCTCGTGATAGAAGTCGAAATCCTCGCGCTTGCCTGCGGTGCATGAGCCACCGTAAGCGATATCGATAGCGACGTCCTGTTCCAGTTGCGGCGCCGGCACCCCGTTGCCGGGATCGCCCGGACGCGCGAGCATGGGCTCGATCGCGCTTGCATCGATCTGAATCGTGTCGCGATAGATCGCGCCCGCATCGCTTTTCATCCAGCTTTCAAGGCTGAAATTCACGCCGCGCCGCTCTTTCAGAAACGCCACCGTGCGTTCGTCCGGCTCGACGATACCGGTGAAGCCGCCCAGTTCCGCGACCATGTTGGTCAAGGTCGCGCGCTCGTCGATCGACATGGCGCGCACGGCCGCGCCGCCGTATTCGAACACCAGACCGATCGCGCCACCCGAGCGGATCGCGTCCATTTGCAAAAGATGCAGCACCACGTCTTTCGCGGTCACGCCGTCGCGCAATTGCCCGCTGATTTCGATGCGCAACGTCTCCGGCACTTTGCAGCGCACGTAACCCGTCACCCAGCTATTGGCGATTTCCGTTGCGCCCGCACCGAATGCGAGGCAGCCGAGCGCGCCCGAATGCGGCGTATGCGAATCGGTGCCGCACGCCACTTGCCCCGGCAATGCGTATTGCTCGGCCATCAGCGCATGACAGATACCTTCGGAGCCCGGCATGCCATCGAGCGCGCCGTGCGAGCGAACCGGATAATCACGCGAGAACGACGTATGGCCTTCCATCAGATTGGCGACGCCCGGCAGCAAACCGTCACGCACGTGCGGAATGCTCTGCGAAGCGAGCACCAGATGATCCTGGAACGCGATGATGTGATCCGGCGCATGCAGCGGCGCCGGCTTGCCGAACGCGCGGTGCATGAGGTGCGCGCACATGCCGGTGAAGTAATCGTGACTGAAGCGCCAGTCCGCCGCAATGAAGACGCCGTCACCGCGCTGCGCCCCTAAGCTGCCCGGATGCAGATGCCGTTCGATGATCTTCTCGACCAGCGTCTTCGGCTCCGTTGGCTGCGCAATCTCCGCGTCATCGGCTGCGCGCGGCGCGGGCCACTCGGCGAACTTGCTGTACGCGAGCAGGCCGCCGCTGCGAATGATCTGCTGCGTGAGCGCGTCGCGGCCTTTGAGAAACTCGTCGATGGGCACCGCTTCTCCCGCGCTCAAGCGATCGAGCACGGAGAAATCGGTCGTGGTGAGAATGCCGATGTTGTCGCAATTCTGCTGATAGATGCGCTCGAAACTCTCCGCGACAATCAGCCGGATACCGGCCGAGAGTTCAGCCAACGGACTCGATTCGCGCGACGAACCCTTGCCGTAGCGCTTGCCCGCCACCGTCACCTGAAAGCCACCGTTCTTTACCGCATTGCGGCCGATCGGCATGCGCTCGCCGGCTTTGAAACCGACGTACGGATATTGGCCGAGGCGTTCGTCATACGTGAGCATGACGGTGACTGGCGTGATCTCGTCGGTGGAAACGTTGTCGCGCAACGGGCCCGCCGTGGCGCGCGTGAAATTTTCGCCGGCGAGTTGGGCATCGATCACCGCGGGGTCTTGAGACAGGTACAGCACGCGGCCGTCCAGACGAATCGTATCGCGCATGAGCATTCTCCTTGCGCTCACTATACGGCGCGCGCGGGCAATGCCGAAGTGCCGGTGCGGCAACGCAGACCTCTCGTTTGGTGATGATCGGCGTTGGCTGGCGCGATCATTCCCGGCATGAGCCAGGCTTCGACGCATCGTTCGTAGAGGACATATCGGCAAAGACATGCCTCCGCCGATTCGCGGCCGCCGCAGCGATCAAACGCCCTTGCCGAGGAACCCGACCAGCGCCGCCGCGCTCGCGCTCAACTGGTCGCGCGCCTTGAAGATCATGATGAGGCGCCGCACTGCCCACTCATCGCTCAGCGAGAGCAGGCGCACGTCGAGCGCATTCACATAGAGCAGCCCAACCTGCTCGGGCACGATCGCGATGCCGAGCCCGGCGTGCACCATCCGGCACAGCGCGTCGAGGCTGCTCACGCGGATCTTCACGTCGAGTTGCCGCCCCGCACCGGCCGCCTGCTGCGTGAGCAGTTGCGTCAGCGCGCTCTCGCTGCGCAGGCCGACGAAACTGTCGTCGAGCAGTTCGTCGAACCTCACGCGCAGCGCGCCGGCAAGCCGATGGCCGCCCGGCACCAGCACCGCCAGCCGGTCTTGCCGGTACGGCACCTGCTCGAACGCTTCGCTGCCGGCCACCGGATTGCAGATTCCGAAGTCCGCTCCATGCTCACCGACTATGCGCAGCACGTCGGTGCTGTTCTCCTCTTCCAGTTCGATCGACACTTCGGGAAACGCGCGTTCGAACGCGGCCACGTCTTCCGGCAGGAACTGCACGATCGAGGACAGATTCGCCACCAACCTCACGCGCCCCTTTGCGCCCGACGAAAAGCGCGACAGTTCCGCGCTCATCTGTTCGATATTGCCGATGATCGCCAGCGCGTAACGCAACACGGTCTCGCCGACCGGCGTCACGGCAATGCCGCGCGACTGACGCTGGATCACGGGCAAGCCGATCACCGCTTCGATCTCGGCGATGCGCCGGCTCACGGCCGACGACGCAATGAACTCCCGCTCCGCCGCGCGCGCGATATTACGCTCCTGGCAGACAGCGACGAACAGGCGCAACGAAGTCAGATCGAGCTTCTTGAGAAGGTTTTCCATTGTTGTTCCTTCATGTCCCGCGCGGTCGAAGAACGCAATAGCGAACCCGGCATCAGGATGAAGGGACGCGGCAAACAAGATGGGCAAGTGTAACGCAGACGAATGCGCGCACCGGCAGCGTCCACGAGCCGCGCCTGCGGCTTCTTCCTCGAAGCAGACGCTCCCGGTCGTCCATTCGCCGCCTGTTGCGCACGCGCCGCAACCGAGTCGCGAAACCCACGCTCCGCACTCGCCACCGCCGTGGCTTACGCCAAAAAATACCTTTGATTCAAAAGGAATTTTTATAAGAACCACGCATTTCATCACTTCATGAAACAACTTATTGTAAAAAAGTTAAAAGACTTTGGAACCGGTTCCATTTAAGATACCGCCGGCATTCCGATGACTGCCCGGGGGCGCAATGGCGCGCTCCGATCTGGTGACTACAACAACATGCCTTCATCCCCTCTCAGCTCGCGCCGCGGCTTTTTGCGCACGGCTATTGCCCTCGTTCCGGCCGGCACGCTCGCCGGCTGCGACGTCAAGCCGTCCGCGACCAACGCCGCGACCGGTTCGAGCGCCAACGCGTCCGCAAACCCCACATCCGGCCCCGACTACAAGCCGCATTTCTTCGATGCGAAGGAATGGGCGTTCATTCACGCTGCGGTCGACCGTCTGATTCCGGCGGATAGCGAAGGCCCCGGCGCCGTCGAAGCCGGCGTGCCCGAATTCATCGACCGGCAGATGGATACGCCGTACGCGCATGGCGCGCTCTGGTACATGCAGGGTCCGTTCGCGCAAGGCGTGCCGGAACTCGGCTACCAGTTGAAGCTCGTGCCGCGCGATCTCTACCGGCTCGGTATTGCGGCGGTCAATGCGTATTGCGCGAAGACCTACGCGCATCCCTTTGACGCCCTCGACGCCGCCACGCGCGACACCGTGCTCGCCGCGCTCGAGAAAGGCAAGATCGATCTCGCCGACGTGCCGGCCGCCACTTTCTTCGGCCAACTCCTGCAGAACACGCGCGAAGGCTACTTCTGCGATCCGATCCACGGCGGCAATCGCGACATGGCCGGCTGGAAGATGATCGGCTTCCCCGGCGCGCGCGCCGATTTCATGGACTTCGTCAATCAGAACGGCGCGGCCTATCCGTATGGCCCGGTGTCGATCGAAGGAAAGCGCAGCTGATGTCTACTCAAACCAAACCTCATGTCGACGCGGTGATCGTCGGCTTCGGCTGGACCGGCGCGATTCTCGCGAAGGAACTCACCGAAGCGGGACTGAACGTGCTCGCGCTCGAACGCGGCGAGTATCGCGACACCTACCCGGACGGCGCGTATCCGAACACGATCGACGAACTGACCTACAACGTCCGCAAAAAGCTGTTCCTCGACCTCTCGAAGACCACCGTGTCGATCCGTCATAACGTCGGCGATACGGCGCTGCCGTACCGGCAACTCGCGGCGTTTCTGCCGGGAGAAGGCGTGGGCGGCGCGGGGCTGCACTGGTCGGGCGTGCATTTCCGCATCACGCCGGAAGAACTGCGTCTGAAGAGTCACTACGAAGAACGCTATGGCAAGCGCTTCATTCCCGAAGGCATGACGATTCAGGATTACGGCGTCAGCTATGAAGAACTCGAACCGCATTTCGACTTCGCCGAAAAAGTGTTCGGCACCTCAGGCCAGGCGTACAAGGTCAACGGCAAAGTGGTCGGCGACGGCAACATTTACGAAGCACCACGCAGCGACAACTTTCCGCTCGCCGCGCAACTGAACACCTATTCCGCCGAACGCTTCGGCAAGGCCGCGCGCGAACTCGGGTTGAATCCGTATCGTTTGCCTTCGGCGAATACGTCGGGGCCCTACACGAACCCGTACGGCGTGCAGATGGGTCCGTGCAATTTCTGCGGATTCTGCAGCGGCTACGCCTGCTACATGTATTCGAAGGCGTCGCCGAACCTGAATATCCTGCCCGCGCTGAAGCAGTCGCCGAACTTCGAGTTGCGCTCGCGCTGCCACGTGCTGCGGGTCGACCTCGACGACACGAAAAAGCGCGCCAAAGGCGTGACGTATGTCGATCCGGCGGGCAACGAAGTGTTTCAGCCGGCCGATCTGGTGATCGTCGCGGCGTTCCAGTATCACAACGTGCATCTGCTTCTGCTGTCCGGCATCGGCAAGCCGTATGACCCGATCTCGGGCGAAGGCGTGGTCGGCCGCAACTTCGCCTATCAGAACCTCTCGACCATCACCGCGTTCTTCGACAAGGACACCTTCACCAATCCGTTCATCGGCGCGGGTGGCAACGGCATTGCGGTCGACGACTTCAACGCCGACAATTTCGATCACGGCCCGCTCGGTTTTGTCGGCGGTTCGCCGCTGTGGGTGAACCAGGCGGGCACCAAGCCGATCAGCGGCATCGCGACGCCAGCGGGCACGCCCAACTGGGGCGTCGACTGGAAGAAGTCGGTGAAGGACCACTACGCGCACACCATTTCAATGGACGCGCACGGCACCAACATGTCGTACCGCGACGTGTTCCTCGATCTCGATCCGACCTACCGCGATTCGTACGGCCAGCCGCTGTTGCGCATGACCTTCGACTGGAAGGACAACGACATCAAAATGGCCCGCTACGTGACCGGCCAGATGCAGAAGATCGCGCAGCAAATGGGTCCGAAATCGATCAACGTCTACACGCGCGAATTCGGCGCGCACTTCGACTCGCGCCGCTATCAGACCACTCACCTGGTGGGCGGCGCGGTGATGGGCACCGATCCGAAGACGAGCGTACTGAACCGCTATCTGCAAAGCTGGGACGTGCATAACGTGTTCGTGATGGGCGCGTCTGCTTTCCCGCAAGGTATCGGCTATAACCCGACCGGTCTTGCCGCGGCGCTCGCTTACTGGTCGGCGCGCGCCATCCGCACGCAGTATCTGAAGAACCCCGGGCCGCTGGTGAGCGTATGACGAAGAAAAACAATTTCAAACGCCTCACGCAGGCAATCCGGCGCGTGAGCGCGGCGTCCTGGTTCGCAGCCGCCGCGTTGAGCGCGACGACGTTCGCCGCGCACGCGGCAGCGCCTCAGAACCCGAGCGACGCGACGTTGATTGTCCATGGCGAGTACCTCGCGCGTGCCGGCGATTGCATTGCGTGTCACTCGGCGAGCGCGGGCAAGCCATTTGCCGGCGGCCTGAAGTTCGACACGCCGATCGGCGCGATCTACTCGACCAATATCACACCGGACCGCAACAGCGGCATCGGTGCGTGGACGTTCGCGCAGTTCGACCGCGCGGTGCGCGCCGGCGTGAAACCGAACGGCGATACGTTGTATCCGGCCATGCCGTACCCTTCGTATGCGCGCCTGAGCGAAGACGACATGCACGCGCTGTACGCGTACTTCACCCAAGGCGTCGCGCCGGTCAACCAGAAGAACCGTCCGGTCGATATCGTCTGGCCGCTGTCGATGCGCTGGCCGCTCGGCATCTGGCGCCATCTGTTCGCGCCCGAGCCGGTTTCATTCGACGCGACGCACTACGCCGATCCGGTCATCGCACGCGGCGCCTATCTCGTGCAAGGTCTCGGCCATTGCGGCGCCTGTCATACACCGCGCGCGGCGACGATGCAGGAACGCGCGTTGAGCGACCTCGACGGTCCGGCGTTCCTCGCGGGCGGCGCGATGATCGACGGCTGGATTCCGTCGAGTCTGCGCGGCAATCCGCGCACCGGCATCGGCGCGTGGAGCGAAGCCGATCTCGTGCAATTCCTGAAGACCGGACGCACGCAGCACAGCGCGGCTTTCGGCGGCATGACGGATGTCGTGCAGCACAGCATGCAGCACATGAACGACGCCGATCTCACGGCAATGGCGCGTTATCTGAAGACGCTGCCGTCGAGCGATCCGAAGGAAACGCCGTACGTGTACGACGACAAGGCCGCGCGCGCGCTGCGCTCGGGCGACGCCACCGCGCCGGGCGCTGCCGTCTATCGCGACAACTGCACCGCTTGCCATCGCAGCGATGGTCGCGGCTACAACCGCGTGTTTCCGGCGCTGAGCGGCAATCCGGTCGTGCAGGGCAAGGACGCGACGTCGCTGATTCATGTGCTGCTCACCGGCAGTACGCTCGAAGGCACGAAGACTGCGCCCTCCTCGTTCACCATGCCCGCGTTCGGCTGGCGCTTGAACGATCAGGAAGTCGCCGACGTGACCAACTTCGTGCGCAACAGTTGGGGCAACACCGGCCAGACGGTCAGCGCGACGGACGTCGCCAAAGTCCGCAAGACAGTGACTGTGCACGCCCCCGAGTTGCCGCCCGGCGCTGCGTTGAGCCACTGACCACAGGCTGCCTCGCGTGGCGCGTCCCGCATCGGGACGCACCACCTGGGGCGCGCGGTGGTGAGTATCCGCTCCTGCTACCCCTTCCCCCGCTTCACGCAGTCCGCTCCGTTGGTCAGGAGCGGGTTCTGCCGTGCGCGGAAAAAAGAGAGATCGCCATTCAGGCGACTTGAGATAGACGTTCCAACCAGGACTGAAAACAACGATGAAAAAGCAATGGATTGCCGCACCCCTCTTGATGTCTTTTGCCGGCATTGCGTGCGCGCAGAGTTCTGTCGTGCTGTACGGCATCGTCGATGCGGGCATCTCGTACCGCAGTAACGAGCGCACCGGCACCACCGGCAACTATAGCGGCCACTCGAACGTCGCCCTGACGAGCGGCAACCTGTCCGGCAGCCGCTGGGGCATCAAGGGGCAGGAGGACCTCGGCGGCGGTTGGAACGCGCTATTTCAGCTCGAGGACGGCTTCGACATCACGAACGGCAAGACCGGGCAGAACGGTGGTTTGTTCGGCCGTCAGGCCTATGTGGGCATCGGCAGCCGGCAATACGGCACGATCACGCTGGGCCGTCAGTACACTTCGCTGAACGATTTCGTCGCGCCTGTCGCACCGGTGGCGATGGTCGGCGGCTACGGCGCGCATCCGGGCGACATCGACGATCTCGATCAGACCGCACGCGTGAACAACTCAATCAAGTACACGAGCGCGAACTATTCGGGCTTCACATTCGGCGCGCTGTACGGTTTCGGCGGCCAGCCCGGCAGTCTTAAGCAGCAGAACACCTGGAGCGTGGGCGCGGCTTACGGCAACGGACCGCTGCATGTGGGCGTCGGCTACGAGCGCTCCGACAACAGCAAGAGCGGTCCGCTGGACACGACCCACGGCAAGTGGAGCGGCACGGACGACGGCCTGTTCAATTCATCGATCAATGAGGGCTACGCCAGCGCGCAATCGCAGCAGATCATCGCGACGGGCGCAACCTACGACTTCGGCCCGGCGATTGTTGGTGTGAATTACAGCAACGTGCAATACCGCTCCGGCGCCGACTCGCTATTCAAGGGACATGCCACGTTCAATGTCGCGGGCGTATTCGGACAATGTACGATCCGTCCGGCCGTGCAACTGTTCGCGGGCTACAGCTACACGCGCGGTGGTGAAGTGGACGGCGTGGATGAGCGTGCGCAATATCACAACGTGACGCTCGGTGCGCAATACGCGCTCTCAAAGCGTTCGACGGCCTATCTGATGGGCGGCTATCAGCACGCGTCGGGCGGCACGCTGGATGCGCTCGGCAATCCGGTCGCGGCCACCGCGTCGGTCAGCGACAAGGGCAACGGCCACTCGTCGTCAGCGCAATCCCAGGCGATTGTCAGTATCGGCTTGCGGCACAGGTTCTGATGCTCGGGTGCGGCGCTGGGAAGCGCCGCCAGCTTTCAGCAGCGGTTGCGCCAACCCCTTGCGGACGGGGTTAGCGCGGCGCCTGTGGCGCCGCGTCGAACATCTCCAGATGACGCGCTTCCGTTTCTTCATCGGCGGGGAACATGCATTCGAGGCGTAGTTCCTGCGCCGCGATTGTCTGTGGCGTGCCCACGCTCGCGACGATCGAGAAGTACTTCAGGACGTGGCCGTCCCTGACGAAGCCGATCGGTATGACAGGCATGGCCGCCGTCGAAGCATCCGCCGCCGGCGGATGGCCTCGCCCGAAGCTGGTTTGCACGGCCGGATAGGCACGCAGTTCGTCCAGCAACTCCCGCGTCCGTTCGTCGATCACACGCCCCACCGACTCCCGGTAGACCCGTTGGATCAGGCTGTCCGCCACGATTTGCCAGTCCGCCACGAACGGGCGCATGCCGTGCGGATCGAAAATCAGATGCAGCATATTGCGCGGCCCTTTGCGCGCCGCCATATCGATGAAGCAATTGAAAAAGCGCGGCGCCGCGTCGTTGGTCATCAGCACGTTCCAATAGCGGTCCATGACCATCGCCGGAAACGGCTCATGCTGATGCAACATGCGGCCGAGCGCCTTCGTGACGCTCTGCATTTCCTGGGCGTTCCACGCGCTGTCCGCATACATCGGCGCATAGCCCGCCGCCAACAGCAGCGTATTGCGGTCGCGAAGCGGTATGTCGAGGGTTTGCGCGATATCCATCAGCATCTGACGGCTCGGCACACTGCGTCCGCTTTCAATAAAGCTGATATGACGTTGCGAGACGCCGGCCCTGAACGACAGGTCGAGCTGGCTGATGCCGCGCACGTCTCGCCAGTGACGCAACAGCACGCCGAGATCGTTCGGCGCCGCTTTCTTCAATGGATTCGCAGGATTCGTCATTCTCTCGCTCGCAAGTCGATTCAGACACTTGAGCGAGCGGGGAGCGTCCCGCTTCATGACGCGCCGCCCCCGCCACTCGAGCGTGGCTCGCCGGTCAGCATACTCGCTGGCGCGGCACATTACGTCGCTCGCGCGCTCAAGCCTGCCAGGCGTGAATCTGGAATTGCGCTTCCAGCGGTGGCTGCGTGATGCTGCCCACGTAGTTCGTGATCGTCGACGCCGCCGCGACCGCGAGCACTTCGAACACCTGATCGCGACGGAAGCCGGCTTCGAAGAAAGCGCTGATGTCGTGCCCGTCGAGATGTCCGCGCTTCTCGATCGCGGTTTTCGTCAGTGCTGAAAGCGCGGCATGCTGACCGTCCGCGGGCGCGCAGCCTTTGCGAATCGCATCGACGTCGGCGGCGGCGAGCCCCTCCTGCAGCGCCAATGCGGTGTGAAACGCCACCGCCCACGCACATGCGTTGGTCACGGCGTTGGTCAACAGCAGCGTCTGGATCTGCGCTTCCGTGAAAGTGCCTGCGTGGACTCTCTGGAACAGGTTGATGAAGGCGCCGATCAGCACGGGCGATTCCGCCATCGCCCCCGCGATGTTGGGAATGAAGCCGAAAGTCTCCTGAAGTTGCCGCAATACGGGCCTGGAGTGTTCCGGCGCGGAGTCGATGGTGTGAATCTGAAACGTCGACATGATATGTCCTCGATTGGAGCAAGCGGCTCGGGATGAACCGCGCGACAACCGAAGATTAGGCGTGTGGTCGAGACTCGCCAATTACCTCGTATGTAATAGAAATGGTGGGGTGGTTTGGTGAGCCTATGCGGTCATAGTTAGTGGATCTCTGGAATTTGGGAAATTTCGCTCACCATGACAGGTAGATTTTGCGGCACACTAATCCATATGTATTCCTATACAGATTATAAAATCATGAGAGACATTTCAAATAACTCCACGGCATATGAGTCACCGCCAGCCTTTCTTCTAAATTCGAGCGGCGACGGTGTAGTACTGCCCGTCAACCAGACTCCTTGCTTTTATCTCCCGGTTGCAGATCTCCTGCGAGCCGCCCTGATGGAGTGCGCTCCGCCGGCACTGACCGCAGCAGTCTTCTCCCACCACTGTTTTGCGCAGGCATGCGTGTCCGCAGATGAAGACCTCAACGCCCTTCTCTCGAAAGATCCGGCCCAGCGCGGGTCGGCAACGACCGCTCTCATGGGGTCTACGTCATACAAAGCGATTCTGCATTACCGTCTCGCGCATGCGCTGATGACTATGGCCGATGTCAGCGCATTCCCGCGCCATGAACTGGAAGCCTATGCATCACTCGTCTCGGCTCGCGGCAAGCTCCTGTCCGGCGCAGAAATACATCCGGGATGTCAAATCGGCCGGCGTTTCGTTCTCGATCATGGCTGGGGTTCGGTCATCGGCGAGACCTGCGTTATCGGAGACGATTGCTATTTGCTAGGCGGCGTCACGTTAGGCGCCGCGGGTATCGCAAACAATCCGTCGTCCAGGCGTCACCCAACGCTCGGCGATCGCGTGCAGATCGGAGCATTCGCGCGCGTCTTCGGCAACATTCAGATCGGCAACGACGTATTCATCGGCACGCATTGCTGTGTCACACAAGACATCGAATCGAATTCCATTGTTACGCTTCGGTCCGAGACGCAAATCGTTCGGGGTGGCACTGCCACGGCTCGCGTCACCGGATCGCAAGAATCGAGGTCAATCCACTCATGATTTCAATCGCAAGGTGCACCAACAAGCTCTACTATTCGGATAACTCTTTATTTCGAGTTAAAGCAATCGTTTCAAAGATCGGCAATGACTATGTCGAATTGGACGCCACGGTCGCCTATCCCGAAGGAGGCGGTCAGGAGTCGGATATCGGTACGCTAACGCTGCTGGATGGCAATGCAATCCGGTTCATTCACGCGCGCAAGATGTACGGACAACGCGCCAACATTCCCGACTTTCCGGACATCCAGACAGGAGGTGTCGTCGAGCATGTGATTCATGCCGAGGACGTCCACCATCTCGCGACGCTGACGAAGGGCGACGAAATACAGGTCAGCATCGATACGCTGCGCAGGGCTCGACTATCCTTGAGCCACACGGCGTCGCATCTGGTGTATCTGGGCGTCGGCAGGATTAGACCCGATGCCGTTGCATGGACGCTGGGATGCCATATCCGGCCTGACGGAGCGCGCTTCGATTTCGCCGTCAACAACCGTTTTA
Organism: Paraburkholderia sp. RL17-381-BIF-C; assembly: GCF_046026435.1. Taxonomy (NCBI): domain Bacteria; kingdom Pseudomonadati; phylum Pseudomonadota; class Betaproteobacteria; order Burkholderiales; family Burkholderiaceae; genus Paraburkholderia; species Paraburkholderia sp. RL17-381-BIF-C. The sequence goes on from NZ_JARESX010000003.1 coordinate 151,858, forward strand.
CGCCGGAGGAAGTGCTTGCTATCGAACACATCGCCAACGACTTTGTCGCTCGCGGCAGCGCAGTTCACACCTATGCGCATCCGAACCATGTCGACGCGCGTTATTGGCAATGTGAAGACAATGTCATGCCCTGCGGCGGCACGCACATCGGCAGCACAGCGCCCATAGGGCGTATCCGTGTTCGTCGCAAGAGCATGGGATCCGGGAAGGAACGCCTTTCATGCCAATTCGACAATGCGCGCTTCGACACCGCTTCGTTCCATGACGGAAGGTGTCACAACACTCTGGCGGGAATTCTGTCATGAAGGACATTGACGCCACGTCGCGGTTGAGCCAAGCCAACCAAGGCAAGCTGCCCGGCATGACTTATCTTCTCGCGCTGTGCCAGGCCATTAACCTCACGGCGGCAGTGGTGTCCGTCACCATAGCCGCGCTGGCAGGCGACATGCTCGCGCCCAATCACGCTTGGGCTACGGTCCCATATGGCGTCCAGTTCGCGGCGGTCGCTGTCTTTACTTATCCGGCCGCAAGTTTCATGCGTCGCCATGGTCGAAAAAAAGCGTTTCTGCTCGGCGCAATGTTTCTGATTGCAGCAGGCGTTATCGGCTATGACGCGACCACGCGGCACGGCTTTTTGCAACTGATCGCCGCGCACGGAATGCTCGGCATCTATGTCGCTTTCGCGAACTTCTATCGCTTTGCCGCCGTTGACGGGCTTGCACAACCCATGCGCCCGAAGGCCGTATCGCTAGTGGTAGCCGGTGGCCTCGTTGCCGCGATTAGTGGCCCTCTTCTGTCGATCGGACTGAAGGATGTCGGAGGTTTTGCAACGTTCTCTCTCTGCTATGCGTCTTTTGTTCTGCTGGGGCTCATCACCATTGCGTTAGTCGTGTTCTGGCGTCCAATTGACTCTCCCCCAACCGCTATTCAATCGGTTGACTCACCCAATGTCGCCACATCCCGCATTGCACCCGCGATAGTCGCCTCTGCGTCGAGCTACCTGATTATGAATCTGCTGATGGTTCAGGCGTCGCTTCTCATGGAATCGATGTGCGTCTCGTTCGATGCCAGTTCGCTTGCCATTCAGGGTCACGTTATCGCAATGTTCGCACCATCTTTCGTGACCGGTGCGATCCTGGTCCGGGTCGGCCACCGTAACTGTCTTCTCGCCGGCTACCTATTGTTGGCATGTGCGGCGGCGCTGGGTATCTGGGCCGTAAGTCTTTGGGCGATGGTCGCGGGGCTGATCTTACTCGGCGTGGGATGGAATTTCGGCTACGTCGGCGGCGGCGCACTGTTGGCCTGCACTGTGACTGACCGCAACCGACACCGGATGCAGGGCATCAACGATTCCATCATCGCAATCTGCGCAACCGCTGGCGCTTTTCTCCCAGCCGTACTGCAAACATTGATCGGCTGGCGAAACACAAACCTGCTCTGCCTCGCTCTTTGCGCGATTGCCGGCGCCTTTACGTGGGTGTGCATGCGAGAAGCCCCGGCGCGGAATGTGGAGGCGCTTCCGTCATGACGGTCAACCTGGTTCATACGCGCGCTACCGCCGACATTGCCATCAGCAACGACGTTCGGGTCACACCGCTTCGCGAGATTCAACCCGGACTTCTTCTCAAGTTCGAATGCGACAATCCCGGCGGCAGCCACAAAGTGCGTGCGGCTCGCTATATTGTTCGCAGCGCAGTCGAAACCGGCGACATTGTTCCGGGACAAACCACCGTGATTGAAAAAACCGGTGGCAACTTTGGCTTCGGACTCACGCTCGCATGTCAGGCGTATGGCGTGCCTGTCGAACTTGCAGTTGGGCTGGGCTTCAGTGCTGTCAAACGCCGCTGTCTCGAACTGTACGGCGCCCGGCTTATCGGACTCGACATGCTCGAACGTGGTGCGACACCGCGTGAGGTAGTGCAATGGCATTTAGAGCACGAGGCAGAAAATGAGCGCAGCTACTTCTATACCGACCAATTTCGCAACCCTGCCAGTGTCGCCGCCCACGAATTCGAGACCGGGCCCGAGATCGCAGCGCAACTTAAAGCGTGGCCTCTGGTAGAAAGACTGACCTTTGTGTCGTGCGCCGGCACGGGTGCCAGCCTCATCGGAATTGCCAAAGCACTGACACTGGCGGGGTATTCCGTCACTGTCGTCCTGGTGGAGCCGAAAGGATGCGACTCGCGGAACGGCATATTTTCGGATCACAAACTCGAGGGAATGTCGGTAGGCGTCGTGCCGCCCTTTCTCGATTGGGATCTGATCAGTGAGATCAGGACCGTCTCGCACGACGAGGTCTTGAACACACGCAAATCCTTTGCACGCACGTCCGGCTTTCTTGCGGGCAACACGGCTGCCGCATGCCTGACCGTAGCGAGCAGTCTGGCGCGAGACGCCACCGCCGATCACAAGATCCTGTCTGTCTTTTACGACCACGGCCTATGGTACGTCCGCTAGGTTCCCGGTTTGAGGTATCGAGCCGACTCGATGCTGACGGGTCCCTGGTGCGACAACGCCCGCGCGTGGGGAAGGTGTTTGTATTCGTAACACCCTACGCCGCAATCTGCCTGACAATAGAGACCGCGACGATCTGCGCCCTCACGTCGCCCCACTCATTGTCCGGAGACCACGCAAATGAACAAGCGCCAGTTTCTAAGCAGCGCGGCTCTACTGAGCGCGGCTGCCGCGCCCGCATTCGGCGGCCAGCCTGCCCGCAAGCAAGCCTGCGCGGCATCGCCCGTCATTCTCACGATCAGCGGCGCGATCAGGCGTCACAATCGCGGCGCGCTCGATCCCGCGTTCGACCAGTTGCTCGCCAAGCATCAGGTGAAGTTTTCCGAAGCCTATGGCGTCGATTCAGCATTGATCGCCAGCATGCCGGCCGTGGCGATCAAGCCCACCACGGAATACGATTCCCGCCAGCACACCTTGAGCGGCCCATTGCTCACGCACGTGCTGGAGCATGTCGGCGCCCCGAGCGCTGGCAACACGCAAATCGTCATGCACGCGGTAGATGGCTACGCAGTGGCGACGACACTCGACAAGGTGCGCGCCTACCAATTCATCGTGGCGACCCAAATGGATGGCAAGCCGCTGCCGCTTGGCGGCGTCGGCCCGCTCTGGGCAACCTATGACGCGGACAACATTCCCGAGTTCTCGAACAAACCGCTCAAGGACCGCTTCGAGCTGTCACCCTGGGGGCTCTATCACCTGCAGGTCGCAGCGGCGTAACGGCACGCCGCTGTCCGCGACTCAGCGCTTGCCCGGCGGCAAAAACTCCATCTGCTCTTCGACATACAGCGCGTAGATCAGCTTCAGCATCGCGCTGATGTCTTCCGATTCGTCGAGCATGCGCGTACTCATGATGATGGGCGAAACGAGGTTCGGGTCGTCCAGATTCATGTAGCTCACGTCATCGCGCTTCAGGCCGTACACGCTGCTCGGCACGATCGCGACGCCTTCCCCGGCGGCCACGAGGCCGAGCGCAATCTGCAATTCACGCGTTTCGTACAGCCGATGCGGTTTGAGCGAGCGGTCATGGAACGCCGCGAGCACCTGATCCGCAAAGCTCGGGCGCGGCGCCTTCGGGAAAATGATCAGCGTCTCGCCGAGCAGGTCGTGCAGCGACAACTCGGGCTTCGACGCCGTGAGCGGATGACCCACCGGCAGCGCCACGATCATGCGCTCCTCGCGCAGCACGACCCGGCGCACGCTCGGATCCTCGTGACGAATACGGCCGAAGCCGACATCGATACGCCCTTCTTTGAGCGCCTTGATCTGGTCCATGGTGGACAGTTCGTGGAGGCTCAACTCCACCGCGCTGTTTTCGTCACGAAAGCGGCGGATGATTTTCGGCAGCATGCCGTACAACGTCGAACCGACGAAACCCACCGACAGGCTGCGCTCGATCTTGCCCACACGCTTTGTCATCGATTCCAGTTCGGCGGTTTGCGCGAGCAACTGCACCGCATGCGAATAAAAGAAGCGCCCGGTGTCGCTGAGATTGAGCGGACGTGAGCCGCGCTCGAACAGCAGCACGCCAAGCGACTCCTCCAGTTGCTGGATCTGCCGGCTGAGCGGTGGCTGCGCAATGTGCAGACGTTCGGCAGCGCGGGTGAAATTGCGCTCCTCGGCAACCGCAACGAAATAGCGTAAATGGCGCAATTCCATGACCATACCTTTTAGATATGAACCCGATACTAAAACGGTGTTGGACGCATTAAACGCACGCCAACTATCCTGCACTTACCCCTGAATCCCACGCAGATTATACCTTTCAGGCATTGCATTGCATGACGGCAGCGACAGCGTTTCGCGGCGCCGTTCGACAAGCGGACTTCTGTCAGGAGACAACCATGATTCCGATTTACCCCGATCGCGCGCCGCGCCTTACCGGCATCGACGACTTTCTGGTCGAAGACGCGGAGCGCGGCGACTATCGCCTGCATCGCAGCGCCTTCACGGACCCGGCCCTGTTCGAACTCGAAATGCGGCACATCTTCGAGGGCAACTGGATCTATCTGGCGCACGAAAGCCAGATCCCGAACAACAACGACTACTACACGACCCACATGGGACGCCAGCCGGTCGTGATCGCGCGCAACCGGCAAGGTGAGTTGAATGCCTTCATCAATGCGTGCACGCATCGCGGCGCGATGCTGTGCCGCCACAAGCGCGGTAACAAAGCCACCTACACCTGCCCGTTCCATGGCTGGACTTTCAACAATAGCGGCAAGCTTCTGAAGGTCAAAGATCCGGAAGATGCCGGTTATCCCGACTGCTTCAACAAGGAAGGCTCGCACGACCTGAAGAAGATCGCGCGCTTCCAGAGCTATCGTGGCTTTCTGTTCGGCAGCCTGAATGCCGACGTGCTGCCGCTGGAAGCGTTTCTCGGCGAGGCGGCGCGCATCATCGACATGATCGTCGATCAGTCGGAAGACGGGCTCGAAGTGCTGCGCGGCGCATCGACCTATACGTATGAAGGTAACTGGAAACTGCAAACCGAAAACGGCGCCGACGGCTATCACGTCTCGGCGGTTCACTGGAACTATGCGGCGACGACCAACCACCGTAAGGAAGAAAACGCACGGGTCGATCAGGTCCGCGCGATGGACGCGGGCAACTGGGGCCGGCAAGGCGGCGGCTTCTATGCGTTCGAACACGGGCACATGTTGCTGTGGTCGCGTTGGGCCAATCCGGAAGACCGTCCGAATTTCAGCCAGCGTGACGCTTTTGCCGCGCGCTGCGGCAGCGAGACCGCCGACTGGATGATCCAGAATTCACGCAACCTGTGCCTCTATCCGAACGTGTATCTGATGGACCAGTTCGGTTCGCAGATCCGCCTGCTGCGCCCCCTCTCCGTCGACAAGACCGAAGTGACGATCTACTGCATCGCGCCCAAAGGCGAATCGGCCGAAGCGCGTGCCCGCCGCATCCGGCAATACGAAGACTTCTTCAATGTGAGCGGCATGGCCACGCCCGACGATCTCGAAGAATTTCGCGCCTGTCAGCAAGGCTATGCCGGCAGCGCGCTCGAATGGAACGACATGTGCCGTGGCGCGCAACACTGGATCGAAGGTCCGGACGAAGCGGCGAGCCGCATCGGCCTCAAGCCGTTGATGAGCGGCGTTAAAACCGAGGACGAGGGACTCTACACCGTGCAGCATCGCTATTGGGTCGAGACGATGAAACAGGCGTTGAAGCCGGCAACGGCGCCAGCCCGGTCCGCCGAAGGAGTCGACGCATGAAGCCGATCGTCATCACCGACCTCGAAGCGTTTCTCTACCGCGAAGCGCGCCTGCTCGACGACGAGCAATGGGACGACTGGCTCCAGTGCTACCACCCCGATGCGGTGTTCTGGATGCCTTCATGGGACGACGAGGACAAACTCGTCACCGATCCGCAAACCGAAATCTCGCTGATCTATTACCCCAATCGCCAGGGACTCGAAGACCGTGTGTTCCGCATCAAGACCGAGCGATCGAGCGCGACGATGCCGGACACGCGCACCAGCCACAACCTCAGCAACGTGGAACTGGAGAGCGAGCAGGACGGCGTGTGCACCGTGCGCTTCAACTGGCACACGCTGAGCCACCGCTACAAGACGAATTACAGCTACTTCGGCATGTCGCGCTACGTGATCGACTTTTCGGGCGATGAGCCGCGGATCCTGAACAAGTATGTCGTACTGAAGAACGACTACATCAATCAGGTTATCGACATTTACCACATCTGAACAGGTGGTTCGGGAGCAGCACATGGAACACAGCATTGCACTTCAATTCGAAGACGGCGTGACCCGCTTCATCACCTGCCGCGACAACGAAACGTTGTCGGACGCGGCGTATCGCCAGAAGGTCAACATTCCGCTGGACTGCCGCGACGGCGCATGCGGCACGTGCCGAGGCTTCTGCGAATCCGGCCAGTACGATCTGCCCGCGTCGAGCTATATCGAAGATGCGCTCACCGCGGACGAAGCCGCTCAAGGCTACGTGCTCGCCTGTCAGACGCGGCCGCGCTCGGACTGCGTGATTCGGGTGCCGGCTTCGTCGGCCGCGTGCAAGACCGGCGTGTCGAAGCATGCGGGCAAACTGGCGGCGATCGACAAACTCACCGACTCGACCATCCATTTTTCAATCGACGTAGACCAGCCGGAGCAATTGGGCTTTCTGCCCGGTCAATATGTGAACGTCGACATTCCGGGCAGCGACACCTTCCGCTCGTACTCGTTCAGTTCCGCTCCCGGCGCTACGCAGGCCGCTTTCGTGGTGCGCAACGTACCGGATGGCCGCATGAGCCGCTATCTGTGCGAGGAAGCACAAGCGGGACAGCGCATTACCTTTTCCGGTCCCTATGGCAGCTTCTATCTGCGCGAGCCGGTGCGTCCCGTGCTGTTTCTCGCCGGCGGCACCGGCATTGCGCCGTTTCTCTCGATGCTGCATGTGCTTGGCGCACGCGGCAGTACGCAACCGGTTCGCATGGTCTATGGCGTCACGCATGACAGGGACCTGGTAGGCACCGAGCAGCTCGATGCAGCACAACGCGCGATCGGGCAATTCGAATACCGCACGTGTGTGGCCGACGCCGCCAGCGATCACGCTCGCAAAGGTTATGTGACGGAGCATGTGGACCCCGCGTGGCTGAACGACGGCGATGTCGACGTCTATCTGTGCGGCCCGGTCGCAATGGTCGAGGCCGTGCAGACGTGGCTACGCGCCAGCGGCATCACGCCGGCGCATTTCTTCTACGAGAAATTCTCGGCAAGCAATCTCGCGTGATGACCATGACTTCGTCCAACCAACGCTTCAATGAAAAAGTCGTGATCGTCACCGGCGCGGCGCAAGGCATCGGCCGGGGCGTGGCTCTGCGCGCCGCCGCCGAAGGCGCTATCGTCGTGCTCGCCGACCGCGCGGAACTCGTGCACGAGGTGGAGGCAGAGATCGCCGCCCTCGGCAGTCCCACGCTCGCCGTGATCGCGGATCTGGAGACTTACGCCGGTGCGTGCAAGCTGATGCAAGCGGCGCTCGACGCCTTCGGCAAGATCGACGTGCTGGTCAACAACGTGGGCGGCACGATCTGGGCCAAACCATACGAAGAGTATGACGAAGCGCAGATCGAAGCCGAAGTGCGCCGCTCGCTCTTCCCCACTTTATGGAGTTGCCGCGCGGTGCTGCCCGCCATGATCGCGCAGCGGCGGGGGGCGATCGTGAACGTGTCGTCGATCGCGACGCGCAGTATCTACCGCGTGCCGTATGCGGCATCAAAGGGTGGCGTGAACGCGTTAACCGCCAGTCTCGCGTTTGAACATGCGGACGACGGCATCCGCGTGAACGCCGTCGCCACCGGCGGCACCGAGGCGCCGCCACGCCAGGTGCCGCGCAATACGGCGCCGCAGAGCGAGCAGGAGGCGCGCTGGTATCAGGGCATTGTCGATCAGACCATCGCGTCGAGTTTGATGCACCGTTACGGCACGATCGACGAACAGGTCGGCGCGATTCTGTTTCTCGCCTCGGACGAGGCGTCGTATATCACCGGCACCGTGTTGCCAGTTGGCGGCGGCGACCTTGGTTGATACGGGCTGGCTCAGAACAGGTGATGGATTCCACTGAGGAACACCGTCTGCCGTCCGCCTGACGCGGCGCCAATGCCGAGCGTATTGGCCACCGCGCCGCCGCTCGCGGTCTCGAACATCAGATCCGCGTAGAGCTGCGTGGTTTTCGACAGCGAATACACGTTGGCCACCGTGAACTGCGTCCAGCGACGCCCGTCGAGCGTAGCGGTCCATGCGCCGGCCGCGACTTCCTCAGCGGGCGTCAAACGCAGATTGGCGCCGCCGTCGATGCTGCGAAAGTGTTCACTGCCGCCGTTCGAGGCGATCCGCACATCGGTGGCGAGCGCGTGCAGCGTCACCCGCTCGAAACGGTACGACCCGCCAATGCCCATGTCACCCACCTGTTTCGCGTTGAAGGTTGCGCCGGGCGTAAGCGTCTGCCCTTCGAACGAGGTCAGGCCGAGTCCGTTCGAGAGCGGCAGCAAGCGGTCGCGATACTCGGAATACACGGCCACCAGCTTGAGCGGACCATTGCTATAGTTAGCGCCGAAGCTGATAGTCCGTCCGTTGGTATTGCTGGCCGTCGCGCCCGGAAATCCATACAGCGCGCCGAGCGTCAGGCCGCGATAGCTCGCGCTCTTCCATTTCACCGTGCTCGACAACTGCACGGGCAAGGTGCTGCCGAGTCCATCCAGATTGCCGGGGTGAAACGCGGAGAAGTCGCCGAGCACCTGCGCTGTCGAGACCGACCCGAGCCAGTCGAAATTCCAGTCTGTCTGGCGGCCGAGGGTCACTGTGCCGAACATCGGATCGGCCAGGCCCACGTACGCCTGGCGGTTGAAGAACGTGCTGCTGCTCGCGGACGCGCCCGTCGTCGTGACGAAACCACTTTCGAGCCTGAACACCACCGAGCGGCCCGCGCCGATATCCTCGACGCCCTGAAAGCCGAAGCGGTCGGCCTGCAAGGTGCCCTGCTCCGCGATATAAGCCGGCGAGCCGTGCAGATTGCTCACGTAACCCAGGCCTGCATCGAGACTGCCGTACAGCGTGACACTGCTCTGCGCGTAGGCCGTCGAGGAAACGACGAGCGCGACCGAGCCCGCGACGAGCGTCGCGTGGAAAGCGATTTTGTTTTTCATGGCGTGTGGGTGAAGCGTTGGAAGGAAAACTGCGAGGGCCCGGAAGCCCGACATCAGGTGGTCTGGATGTTCTCCGCCGGTGCGAGGCGCCACGCGCCGAACACCAGATTGACAACGATGGCCGTGAGCGTGCCCGCCGCCATGCCGTTGCCCAGCACGATCTGCAACGGTCCGGGGAACGACGCGTAGACGTTCGGCACCAGCACCGGTATCAGCCCCACGACGAGCGCCGCCGCCAGCGTGTACTGATTGCCTCGCTCATGCAGGTCGACCTTGCCGAGCAGATTGATGCCCATCACACCGATCATCGCGAAGACGATCAGCGCGGTGCCGCCGACCACCGGCGCCGGAATCGCGTAGGCGAAACGCCCGAGCGGCGCGAACAGGGCGATCAGCATCAGCATGCCGCCCGCCGTTGCGGTGACGAAGCGCGAGCGCACGCCCGTGGTCTGCACGACGCCGATATTCTCCGCGCTGGTGATGATGAGCGACGTGCCCAGCAGCGAGCCGATCAATGACGCGAGCGCATCGCCGCGAATCGTGCGCGGCACGTCGCGCCGCATGTCGATCTTCCTGCCCGTGATTTCGCCGACGGCTACCGTCTGCCCCGTCGCCTCGGCCATCGAGATCACGCTGAAGATCAGCATGGGCAGCGCGGCCAGCACGTCGAAACGCGGCATGCCAAATGGCAGCAGCGTCGGCAGCGTGACGAGCGGGCCGCTCCAGAGTCCGCCCGCGGCCATCTGCCCCGTCGCCCAGCCTGCGAATGTGCCGACGGCGAGGCCCAGCAGCACCGCGAGCCTGCCCACGGTGCCCTTGAACAGACGCGCCACCGCGAGCGTGGCCACGATCGTGACCAGCGCAAGGCCGAGCGACTGAGGCCGCGCGAAAGCCGGCGTACCCGGCTGTCCGACAATGATGCCGGCGTAGATCTTGATGAGGCTCACCGACACGAGCAATAGCATCGTGCCCACCACCACGCGTGGAAAAAACCGCAGGCAGCGCGCGAATACCGGCAGCACGATCCAGTAGAACAGACTGGTGAGAATCGCGGCGCCTGCCGCCGTACGCAAATCCGTTTGCGTCGCGATAACGGCGAACAGCATGGCGGGCGCGCCGCCTGGCACCATCACGAAGGGCAGCCGCGCACCGATCGGCCCGGCGCCGAGCGACTGCAGCAGCGTGCCCACGCCGCATACGAAAAAGGTCGCGCCGATAAGATGCACCGTCATGTCCAATGGCAGCGACACCATGCGCGACACGAGAAAAACCGCGGTGACCGGCGAGGCGGCCATGGACAGCACATGCTGCAGGCCGAACAGCACGAGTTGCCACGCGGGCAAGCGCGCGTCGACGCTATGAATGGCGGGTTCTGGATTCACGTTACCCTCGGAGTTCGAAGCGCAATGAAGCGCGGCAGTCATGCGCGCAGCCACGGCAATTGCTCGCGGCTGTAGCGGAAAGTCTGGAACACGCTGTTCAACTGGCCCGGACCGGTTTTACGCGCCGCTTCGTCCGGATACTCGCCGAACCACGGAATCACGTATTCCCACACCACTTCGCCTGCCGGCGTCACTTCGAACAGACGCCCGGTGGCCGACTCGGTGATATGCGTGTTGCCGTTCGCGAGGCGTTGAGCGTTGCCCATGAACGCGCTGTAGAACATGTTCACCATGTCGTCGGCATACGACCACACCACTTCGCGGCTCGACGGATCGATCTCCAGCACGCGTGAGAACGCCACGTGCGCGCCGGTGCGGAAGTTACCATTGTCGAAGGTGAGAACGTTGCCGTTGGCGAGCGCCACCGGAGCGTGCTGATGCGAGACCACGCTCGGCGGGATATGCGTCGTTACGCCGCCAGCCTCGCGATCCACGGCGATAATGCCTGACGTGGTACGCAAACTCATCAGCACTTCGCCCCTGGCGTTCACGCCGAGCCCGTTCACGAGCGGCCAGTGATAGCGGCCGAAGCCCGGCGCAATCGGGAAGTCCTTGGGATTCAGATGCTCCCAGGCCTTCCACTCCCACACCAGTTCACCGGCGCGATTCACTTCGCGGATCACGTCGCCGTACATCACCTCTTCGGGTCCATGCGCCGTGCCGCCAGGCACGCGCTCCGCAAAAGCTGCCGGCACCGGCGCGCACGCGGCATACAGCAGATTGCCGTTCGGCAGCCACTGCGCGTCGTGGTGATGTGCGGGGTCCTGGTAGCGCCAGACCACTTCGCCTTGTGGCGTGACTTCATAGAAATCGCCCCCATGCCACATCGACCACGGTGCGTAGCGGTCTTCCGAATCCGCATGGCTGCCGTTGTAGCCGAGATTGCCGTTCGGGAGAATCACCGCATGACGGCCGGGGCGCACCGGCATTCGCCACTCATGCACGACCTCGCCGCCGATATCGATGAGATACACGCGCCCGCCCGCCGTCTGCGGCGCGATCAGCGTATAGCCGCCGGCAGACAGTTTCGGGTCGTGAGCGATGAGACCGACGCCGCGGCGTCGCTGGGTGATTTGATCGACTGTGGTAGTCACGTTTCGCTCCGTTAAGATGATGGAGCAAAATCTAGGCTATTCGAGCCGTCAGGAAAATCTGATTGTTCTTTACAGGCCGTACGAAAAAACTATACGGTACATGCATGCGTCCAATATCACAGACATTCCGCTGTTTCGACGAGGTGGTCAGGCGAGGTTCGATTCGCAAGGCGGCCGAAGCGCTGCACCTGACGGCTGCCGCAGTGCACCAGCAGACTCTGAATCTGGAGGAACAGGTCGGCTCACCGCTCTTCGACCGCTTGCCGCGCGGCATGCAGCTCACCACGGCGGGGGAGATCATCATTGCCGCAGTGCGGCGCGGCCAGCGCGATTTCGACAACGCCATGACGCAAGTCGAAGATCTGCGCTCGCTGCGTCGCGGGCATGTGAATCTCGCGGTGTCGCCCTCGTCGGCCGAACAACTGGTGCCCGATGCGATCCAGGCGGCGATGAAGCGCTATCCGGGCGTGACCTATAGCGTGCGCTCGGGCAACGGCGAAAGCATCCTGAAGTGGGTGGAAACCGGCGAAGCGGACATCGGCTACGGCCTGCGCCGCAAACCGCCGCCCGGTGTGGTGGAAGTGCGCGCGTTCACGCAACATCTTGGTCTCGTCACGCCACCGGGGCATCCGCTCACGAAACTGCAGAAACGCCCACGCCTGCGCGAGTGCCTCGACTACCCGCTCATCCTGATGACGCCGGACACCGAGTTGCGCGCCATGGTGGATCAGATCGATCACCGCGAACGGCGCAAGGCGCGTCCGCTGGTGGAAACCAGCTCGGTATCCATGGTGCGCCGGCTCGTGGCGGACGGCGTCGGCATCGGTTTTCTGATCGCGGAGAACGTCGCCGAAGATGTCGCGCAGCGTAAGCTGGCGTGGACACCTCTTGCCGATGCGGGCGCACAATCGTCCAGCTGCCTGTATCAGCGCTCGGATCTGACCACCACGGTCGCGATGAGCATGTTCCTGCAGTTTCTCGGCCAGGCCATCGAGACGATCGAGGACCGCTTTCACACGGCAACGCAACCGGCTCGCAAGCGTGGTGCGCGCGTCACGTGAGCGCGCGGCCCACGGTAGCGAATCGTTCCGCGCACGCTTGACGCACGCGCTCGACCGGCATCGACCAGTCCTCGCCCGGCGCGCGCCGGAACAGGCGCAGCGTGTGCGGATACCACGGGGAATCGCTGCGCTCGTGCATCCAGCGCCAGTCGATATCCTTTTCCGGCAACATCACCCAGCACGGTTTACCGAGCGACGCGGCCAGATGCACGGTGGAGGTGTCCACGCCGATCAACAGATCGAGTTGCGCGATGATCGCGGCGCTGTCGGCGAAATCGGTCACTAGCGATCCGAGGTCGACGAGCGGCTGACCGGCGGGAGGATTCTTCGCCTCGTCTTCGCCCCGGCCTTTTTGCAGACTCACGAAGCTCACGCCCGGCACGCTCCAGAGCGGCGCCAGCATGGCGAGCGACGGGATCGACCGATTCGTGTCGTTATGATGGTTCGGATTGCCCTTCCACACCAGGCCGATCCTGCGGCCGGGCGGCAGCGCATCCAGCATCGGCCGCCACCGTTCGACCAGCGACGGCTCGACCGTGAGACGCACGGCGCGCGGAATGGTAGCCACGCTCGTGCGCAGATGCAGCGGCGCGCTCAGCAGACTGGTCCAGCAATCGTAAGCGTTCGCGCGCGCGTGTGCGGTGTCGTGATCGAACACCGCATCCACACCATCGACGCAGGCCATCAGCCGGTGCAGCGCCGGCGCGCAGGCAAAGGCGATATGCGAGGCGCCCTGTGCTTTCAGCAAAGCGAAATAGCGGCTGAACTGGATCATGTCGCCGAGGCCGTCTTCCTGCCACACCAGCAAGGACTTGCCCGCGAGCGGGCCGCCTTGCCACTGCGGGCAGCCCAGCATCGACGCGCTCGCGTGATGAACGAAGGCCGGCTGCGCGTAGCGGCTCTCGTACAGACGCCATCCCTCTTCGAAGCGGCCCATGCCGAGCAGCAGGACAGCCAGGCCGAACCGCGCATCGCCGTAATCGGCACGTATAGCGAGCGCGCGGCGATACGCGTTTTCGGCCTCGGGCAGTCGCGTGAGCTGGGCCAACGCCGCGCCGAGGTTGTAGTGCGCCTCCGCCAGCTGCGGACCCACGCTGAGCGCTCGCTCGAATGCCTCGACAGCCGCCGGCAGACGATCGAGCCGGCGAAGCACGCAACCCAGGTTGTTGTGCGCATGAGCGAGATCGGGCCGCAGGCGAATCGCCTCGCGATAAGCCGTTTCGGCCTCGAACAGCTGCTCCTGCCTCGCCAACGCCGCGCCGAGGTTGTAGTGCGCTTCGGCGTAGTCGGGGCGTTGAGCGATGGCTTCGCGGTAAGCGGCCGAGGCTTCGGGCAAGCGTTCGAGATCAGCGAACACCGTGCCGAGATTCAGGTGGGCTTGCGCATAATCCGCACGAATGGCAAGTGCAAGGCGAAAAGCCAGTTCGGCTTCGGCGAGACGGAACGTGGCCTTCAGCACGCCGCCGAGGTTGTTGAGCGCTTCCGGATAGTGCGGCCGGATTCTCAGCGCTTCGCGGTAGGCATCGTCCGCTTCGGCGAGACGGCCCAGTTCCATCAGCACGCTGCCGAGGTTGTTGTGGAGTTCGGCGTGATCCGGCAGTCCCGACAGCGCGTGGCGAAACGCCGCTTCCGCTTCGCGAAGGCGGCCCAGTTCGTGCAACACAATGCCGCGGTTATAGTGCGCTTCGGCGTAGTCGGGACGAAGCGCCAGCGCCTCGCGATAGGATGCCTCCGCCTCATCCCTGTAGCCGAGGCCATGGAGCACCGCGCCGAGATGATTGTGGGCGTCGGCGTGGCCTGGCCGCAACGCGACCAGTCTGCGGTACATCGCCTTGGCCGCGGACAAACGGCCTTGCGACTTGAGCAGCATGCCGAGTGTGCCGTACACCTCGGCATAACCGGGTTTGATGCGCAGACAGCGGCGCCACTGGTTTTCCGCATCCGCGGGGCGCTGCAAGGCAAACGAACACGCGCCGGCAATGTTCCATGCGTCGGCCCGCGCGTCGTCCGGCACGGCATCCGCTTCGAGCAGCGGCGTCACCATCGACAAAGCCTCGGCGAATCGTGCGGCCGAGAACAGCGCGACGGCCTGCCGGTTGAGGTCGTCGAGCGGGGAAGCGAACTGCGTGTCGGTCATGAGTCGTGTCACCGGGATCGGCGGCGATCCGGCCGGAAAAGCGGGAGATGTACCACGCAGCTTAAGGGAATCGGCACACCTGTAACGCGGCGAAATGAACGGCTTTCGGGCTTTTAATCCCTCGCTATATCCAGGATCACACCTGGATCACGCGATAAAAGCGGGCGCGGCGATGTTAGAATCGCCCGCGTCTTTACGCCCATCACCATGACTCTACGCTCCCGCAACCGCATGACTGCCTGGCTTGGCCTGTTCGCCATGTGCCTCGTCGTGTTCGCGCCGCTCGTGAGTCAGATGCTGGTGTCCAGCCGCGCGCACGAACCCATCGCCGCGCTCTGTTCAACGCTCCAGCCACGCGATTTCAGCATGGCGAGCGCGGCGACCCAGGCCGCTCCGGCGCCGGTCCATTTGAGCCATGACGACGCGTTCGGCGCGTGCGGCTACTGTCATCTGCTCCAACACCATGTCGCCATGCCGGCGGTCGCCGTCGTCGCGCCGCCGCCCGCGCTCGCGCTTGCCGGCACCGCGCCGCCGAGCCTCTCCACCCGCTTCACGCCGCTCGGCGCATTTCCGTCCGGCCGTCCCAGAGCTCCGCCCGCCGTTTCCTGATCGCTGCCAGTCCTGATCGCGCATTCGCCGCACCCGTCGAGGGGGCGCGCGATCGCCTGTTCCATGCATCAAGGAAACGTTCATGTTCAACTTCGTCCTGCGAAGGCTGCCCTCTTGCGCCCGCCGCGGCGCGCGCGGCATTCCACCGCGCTTTTCGCGTGGCTTTTTGCCTGGCTTCTCGCTTCAATTGCTGCCCCAGTCGCTGTTCCCAGCCTGTTTGCCCGCTATCGTTCCAGCGGTCGTGCCGGCTCTGCTCGCCTCGTCTGCTCATGCGCAAAGCGCGAGCGCCGAAACCACGCTGCCCGCGGTCAGCGTCAGTGCGAATGCGCTCGCCTCGCCGCGCGCCGTCGATCCCAACCTGCCGGCCTCGGTCGAAACGGTCACCCCCGAGCAGTTCGGCAACTGGAACGTCGTCAATACGGAAGACGTGCTGAAGTACATGCCGAACCTCGCCGTGCGCAAGCGTTTTATCGGCGATCTGAATTCGATCATCGCCGTGCGCGGCACCAGCAACACGCAAAGCGCGCGTGGTCTCGTCTACGCGGACGGTCTGCTGCTCAGCAATCTGCTCGGCAGCAGTTATTCGTTCCCACCGCGCTGGTCGATGGTGTTTCCCGACGAGATCCAGCAGGTCGACGTGATCTACGGGCCATTTTCCGCGCTCTATCCGGGCAATTCACTCGGCGCGACCGTGCTGATCAGCACACGCATGCCGAAACAGTTCGAAGCGACCGCCGACGTCAAAGGCTTCACCCAGCACTTCAGCCTGTTCGGCGTGAATCAGAATTTCAACGGCAGCGAAGCAAGCGCGACGATCGGCGACCGCGTCGGCAAGTTCTCGTATCTGCTGGGTGTGAATCACCTGGAAAACACCAGCCAGCCGCTGCAATTCGCCACGCTGGCGAAATCCAGCACGCCCGCCAAAGCCGGCGACACGCCCGTCACCGGCGCGTACTTCTACAACAACCAGACCAATACGCCGACAGCGGTGCTCGGCGTGAACGGCGAAGGCATCGAACACACGGTGCAGGACCAGTTCAAGCTGAAGATGCAGTACGACTTCACGCCGACGCTGCAAGGCGGCTTCACGCTCGGCTACTGGCATCAGACCTATAACAGCCAGACATCGACCTTTCTGCGCGATGCGAACGGCAATCCGGTCTACAGCGGCAAAGTCGCGATCGACGGCTATGAATACACGATTCCCGCGTCCGCACTGGCTCCGAGTCTTGGTCATAGCGAGAACTGGCTGTACGGCGTGTCGCTGAAAACGCGCAATGCCACGGGCTGGAATGGCGAGGCAATCGCTTCGTACTACGACATCGGCAACAGCGTGGCGCGCACCGCGAATTCCGGCGCGCCGGGCAACGGTCCCGGCACCGTGATCTTCGGCGACGGCACCGGCTGGAAAACGCTCGATCTGCGCAGCACCTATACGCCCGCGACGAATCAGGCGGGGCTCGCGAATCACGCGCTGAGCTTCGGCTACCACTACGACAACTACTTTCTCGACAACGAGAGCTACAACACGTTGAACTGGCGCGACGGCGCGGCTACGTCGTTCGCCAATGCGTTCGCCGGCAAGACCCAAACCCAGGCGCTCTACGTGCAGGACGCATGGCGCTTTCTGCCGCGCTGGAAGCTCGTCTACGGCGTGCGTCACGAAGACTGGCAGGCCTATGGCGGGTCGCAGTCGCTGGCCGGCACTACGCTCGCCTACAGCGACGTGAGCCAGCATCACTTCTCGCCGAAAGCCTCCTTGTCGTTCGACGTCACCGACGACCTGACCTTGCGTGCGTCCATTGGCCGCGCGTACCGCTTTCCGACAGTGAGCGAACTGTTCCAGGGAAAAATCAACGGCTCCACGATCGTCAATAACAATCCGAATCTGCAGCCCGAAGACGATCTCTCCAAAGAACTGACCGCCGAATGGGCGCACTGGAACGGCGTGTTCCGCCTCTCGCTGTTTCAGGACGACGTGAAGAACACGATCTTCAGCCAGACCGATACGACCGTGATTCCCAACGTCACCAACTTCCAGAACATCGGCAAGGTCCGTTCACGTGGCGTGGAAACGAGCTATTCGGGTGAGGACGTGCTGATGCGCGGCCTCGACCTGCTGGCGAGCGTGGCGTACACGCAGTCGAAGATTCTCGCCAACGCGCAGAACCCCGCCACGGTCGGCAAGTATTTCTACCGGATTCCGCTATGGCGCGTGGATCTCGCCGCGACGTATCACTTCGACGAACGTGCGGCATTCACACTTGCCGCGCGCTATTCGGGGCGTCAGTACAACACGCTCACCAATACCGACACGAATCCGGACGTGTTCGGCGGCACCAGTTCGTACACGGTGGCCGATGCGAAATTCACCTACAAGCCGACGAAGCTGAGTGAAGTCGGCATCGGCGTCGACAACCTGTTCGACGCCCGCTACTTCGTCTATCACCCGTATCCCGGCCGCACCTTCTACGTGGAAGCGAAGTTGCGCATGTGAGCGCGCTGGACCCGCCGCACGCCAAGGTGTGCGGTTCGAACCGATCGATTCATTTTTTGCTCCAGGAGGATTTCATGTCCACCACCATCACCACAGAGCGGCCACGTGTCACGCCGGCGGCCGGCGCGGCCAACCCGGGCTACCGCACGCTCTGGCGCTGGCACTTTTATGCAGGCCTCTTCGTGATGCCGTTTCTGGTCGTGCTCGCGATCACCGGCACGCTGTATTGCTTCAAGCCACAAATCGAACCGTTGCTTTATCCGGAGCGTCTGGTCGTCGCACCGCAGGCCGTGCCCAGGCTGCCCGCGGAAGCGCTGCTTGCCCACGCGCGTTCGGCCATGCCGCCGAGCGCGGCCGCGGTGAGCGCCGTCGTCGCGAGCGACCCGCGGCGCAGCGCGGAATTCGTCTTCCGTCTCGCGGACGGCGATAAACAGAGCGTCTATGTGAACCCCTACACCGGCGTGGTGCTGGGCACGTTGAGCGTCGAACAGCGCTTCATGCAAGTGGACCGCATGCTTCACCGCAAGCTGCTGCTCGGCAAACCCGGCGAACTGCTCATGGAACTCGCCGCATGCTGGACGCTCGTGATGATCGGCACCGGCATCGCACTGTGGTGGCCGCGTGAGAAAACCACGGCTCGCCAAGCGCTGTTGCCGCGTTTCGCTTTGAAAGGTCGCGCGCTGTGGAAGAACGTTCACGCCGTGATGGGCATCTGGCTCGCGCTCGGCGCACTGGCGTTCGTATTGACGGGGCTGCCCTGGACGGGTTCTTGGGGCAAGCAGTTCAAGGCGCTCGCGAGCGCGGCGAATCTCGGCGCGCCGCCGGGCTCCTGGGGTGGCCTCGCGTTGCATTCGACACTGCCCGGCGCGGTCGGCCTGCAAGCCGCCAAAGCGGATACGCGTACGCAGAACGCGACACATGACGAACATGCCGAACATACCGGCCACACGGGCCACCACGGAGCCGCAGCCGACATGGACTCGATGCCCGGCATGGTAATGGACGACCTGCCTCTGCCGCTCACGCCCTGGGCCGTCGGCAACACGCCGGTGCCCAATTCCGTCTCCGCCGATGCTCGCCCGGCGCATCCGCTGCCGCTTGGACGCGTGATCGCGCTCGCCGCATCGCTCGGTTTGACGGAGGGCTACAACATCGTGCTGCCGCCCGCCGCGACCGGCGTCTACACCATCTCGTACTTTCCGGGCGACCCGAAAGCCGAGCGCACGCTGTACATCGACCAATACAGCGGTGCGATCCTGAAGGACATTCGCTATAGCGATTACGGCGCGGTGTCGAAGGCGGTCTCGTACGGCACGTCGCTGCATATGGGCCGTTATTTCGGTCTCGCCAATCAACTGCTGTGCGCCGTCATTTCTCTCGGACTCGCGGCGATGGCCGTTACCGGGTGCGTGATGTGGTGGAAGCGCCGGCCGCAACGCTCGCTCGGCGCGCCCTCGCGCGAACGGGCCGCACCGCCCATGCGCGGCTGGAAAACCGGGCTCGTTCTGCTCGGCGTCGTCTTCCCGTTGATGGGCGCCACGCTGCTCGCCGTATGGCTCGCGGATCGCACAATATTCGGCCGTGCTGCGCGACACGTCCCCGCCGGCCAGACAGGGCGGGCGGGACAATGAGCCAGCGCCCGTGATACATCACTGGCGAGTCCGCGCCGAACACCGACGGCACAGCGAGCCGAGCTTCCGGTTGAGGGCATTACCGTTGCACAGTCCCGACATCGTGCCCGCGCTGTGCGGGGTCGCAATCGTGCCGGCGGTGTTGTTGCAGCCGCTCTGACGCCAGCAACGTGACCACCGAGGCGCCGATCACGTAATACGCGGGCGCCGCAAGCGACCCGGTCTCGCGGATCAGAACTGTCGCGAGCAACGGCGCAAATCCGCTGAACGCCACTACCGCAACGTTATACGACAGCGCAATGCCGCTGAAACGGATCTGCACCGGAAAGTGATCGGCGAGGACCGACGCCCACGTACCGCTTGCCAGCGAAAACACCAGCGCTGCCAGCACGAAAAGCACGACGGGGTCGACCGTATGAGTGCTGAGCGCGACATAGAACGGATAGCTCAGCACGATCAGCAACAGCGCGGACAGGCGCAGCAGATGCCGGCGCGGAACTCTGTCGCCCAGCCAGCCCGCGAACAGCAGCCCAAACGAACTGACCACGAGGTACGCGTTCTGCGCGATGGCCGCCGTGCGCGGCGCATAGTGCAGCTGCTGAACCAGAAACGCCGGCATGTGCCCATACAGAATGCCATTGACGCCAGCCATCACCGCAATCGACATGACGCCGGCGAGCACGGCTCTGCTGTGATTGCGCAGCGTCTCACGAAACGGCTGCTTCGCGACGGCGCCTTGCATCTGCTCGAATTCGGGCGACTCGTCGAGATTGCGCCGCATCCAGTACGACACGATCCCGCACACACCGCCGAACAGAAACGCGATGCGCCAGCCGTATGCGGCGGCGTCGGCGCTGGAGAGAAACGTCTGCACGGCGAGGTTCACCAGCGTCGCCAGCAACACACCCACGTTGACCGCGCAGATGATGATCCCCGCGGCCAGACCGGCGCGCTCGGGCGCGGCCTCCACGGCATACGTGATGGCGCCGGGCATCTCGCCGCCCACGCAAAAGCCTTGCAACATGCGCAGCATGATGAGCAGGATCGACGCCGTGACACCCCAGCTCTGATAGTTGGGCAGCAGCCCCAGGCAAATTGTGGCCGCCGTCACGACGACGATGGAGACGAGGAACACCGGCCGGCGCCCATAGCGATCGCCCCAACTGCTCAGGACGATACCGCCGAGCGGACGGATCACATAGCCGATCGCAAGAACGGAAAACGAGAACAGCAAACTGATCACCGACGACGCGTTGGGAAAGAACTGTGCGGCGATGTAATGCGCGAAAAATCCGTAGACGATGAAATCGTAAAACTCCAGCGAGCCGCCGAGACTCGCGATGAGGATCATCTTCCACTGCGCGCGGGAAATGCCGCGAGACGCGGCGCGCTGCGCCGCCCTGACTTCGTGTTGGGTTGCTTCCATTGACTCCTCCGATATGAGTGTCTGGCTTCTACTGGCCAGTACGTATGTGACTGCCGGCAACACCTTCAAGCGTGTTCGGTCGGCAAAGCCGCGAACGCGTGCGACAGCAATGCCTGCAACGATGCATCGTCATGGGCCACGCCGTGTATGTAGCGATCCGGCCGGATGAGCACGGCGCTCGCGCCGATCTCAGCGAGCCACGCGCCGAGCGCCGCGGAGCCATCGGCGACAAGCGCCATGTCCGTGAGCGCCGCGAGTTCGGCGAGGCCGGGCTGGTCATGCAGGATTTTCGGTAACGCCACGAGCGCAAAGCGGTAGCCGATGGCGTCATCGAGCAGGCGTCCATCGGACAGTCGCGGCTGCGCGGCGATGCTGCCTGCCTGCGGCTGAGCGGGGCCGAGATGCGCGCCCTCGCCCAGCAGCGGCTGCGGAGTCACGAAAGCGCGGATCGCCCGGCTCGTTTCGCCGGCAGCGGCATCGGGATCGGCAGGGTGCGAAGGCGTGGTCTGGATTACCGCGCCGAGTTGCACGGCGGTCTCGATGAACTCGCGCACATGCGGCGAGCGTTCCGATTCGTAGGTGTCGAGCAGCGTGTCGTCCGCTTCGCCATGAATCACCGCGGCGAGTTTCCACGCAAGGTTGCTCGCGTCGCGGATGCCGGCCGCCATGCCCTGCCCCATGAACGGCGGCGTCTGATGCGCAGCGTCGCCGGCGAGCAGCAGACGCTGGTTGCGCCAGCCCTTCGCCACCACCGAGTGAAACGTGTACACCGCTGAACGTTCGAGGGTGGCATCGGCCGGCGTCACCCAGCGAGCGAGCTTGTCCCACAGCCACTCGGGCGATGAAAGCTTCGACGTGTCGTCGCCTGGCATGACCATCAGCTCCCACCTGCGACGATTGTTCGGCCCGCGCGTATAGGTGCTCGGCCGCGTGGGGTCGCAATACTGGATCGAGTAGTCGCCGAGGTCGGGACGCGGCTTGTCGAGCAACACATCCACGACGACCCAGCGCTCGTGCGATTTGAGATCGTCGAGTTCGGTGCCCATGAAGCGCCGGACGATGGAGCGCGCGCCATCGCAGCCCACCACGTAGCGCGCGGTGGCTCGTCCGAGCTTGCCCGTGCGGGTGTCTTCGAAGCGAAGCGCAACGCCGTGGGCGGTCTGATCAAGCGCGAAGGCTTCGTGCCGCAGGCGCACGTCGATGGTCGGCTGTTTCGCGAGCTGCGCACGCAGAGCGCGTTCGAGATCGGGCTGATGGAACTTGTAGCTCGCGCACCAGCCGAGCGGACCTACGCCGGTAGGCCGCTGCCAGTCGATCAGCAAGCGGCCGGCCGCGTCGACGAACTTCATGCCGGGTCCGACGAACAGGTTCGGCAGCAAGGTATCGGTGAGACCGATCGTCTGGAATACACGCATGCATTCCGCGTCGAAGTGCACGGCTCGCGGCAGCGCGAAAATGTCCTGGTCCCGCTCGAGCACCAGCACGCGCAAACCGTCGAGCGCGAGCAGGTTGGCGAGCGTGGCGCCGCTCGGGCCCAGGCCGATCACGGCGACGTCGTATTCGCAGGCGTCGGGGTTGGGGATTGGCTGTGACATGGATTTCCGCCTTCAATGATGGGCCGGCGCGGCGAACCCGCCAGCGCGCCGGCCGAACGCGCTCAGGCCTCGTCGGCGATCGGGTTGGACAGAATGCCGACGCGGTCCACTTCGACCTCCACCACGTCGCCCGCTTTCATGAAGAGCGGCGGATTGCGCTTCGCGCCCACGCCGCCCGGCGTGCCGGTCACGATCACGTCGCCGGGTGCGAGTGGCGTGAAGGTCGACAGATAGGCGATCTGTCTGGCGATGCCGTGAATCAGCATGTCGGTCGTGGCGCGTTGCACTTCCTGTCCGTTCAGGCGCGTGCTCAGGGTCATCGTGGCATTGGGTTCGATCTCGTCGCTCGTCACCATCCACGGACCGAATGCGCCGGTGCGGTAGAAGTTCTTGCCCGGCCCCCACTGCCCGGTGTGGCGCTGCCAGTCGCGGATCGATCCGTCGTTGTAGCAGGCGTAGCCCGCTATGTGCTCCCACGCGTTCTGCTCGGCAATGCGCCGCCCGCCTTTGCCGACGATCACGGCAATCTCGCCTTCGTAGTCGAACTGCGTCGACTCGGGCGGCCGCAGCATCGGCTGGCCGGCGCCGACCTGCGAGGCCGGCACGCGCATGAAGATCACCGGGTTCTCGGTCGTCTCACGGTTGGTCTCTTTCACGTGCTCCGCATAGTTGAGGCCCACACAGAAAATCTGCCCGGGGTTCGGGATGACCGGCAGGAGCGTCACCTCGCTCAACGGATAGTCGCTCGCGCCGCTTGTCGCGAGGCGGCGGGCTTCGTCGAACGCATCGGCGGCGATCAGGGCCTTGAGATCTGCAAAGCGTCCGTTCAGGCGCTTGCCGAGATCGATCACCGATTGATCCCGGACGATGCCGAAGGACGGTCCTTCATGGGTGGAAAAGCTGACGAGTTTCATGTTGCTCCGTGGATAAAAAGAAACGATCGCTTCGAAAAATTTGGCTTTTGTTTTGATGTTTTTATCGTTATTTGAGAATACACTGATAAAAACGCGATCTACAAGATACTTTTTATCAGGGTTTATCACTACCAAGGAGGAAGACATGACTTCGACCAAGACCAGGCGCCCCGGCCTGTCGCTCAGCCACATGGGCTTTTACGTGAGCGACATGGCGCGGGTCGAAGACTTCTACACACGCGTGCTGGAGTTCACCGTGACCGACCGCGGCAGTCTGTCGACGCCGCGTGGCGACGTACGGCTGGTATTCCTGAGCCGGGATCCGGCCGTCCATCATCAGATCGTGCTGGCGAGCGGCAGGCCCGAGCACCTAGCGTTCAATCCGATCAACCAGATTTCATTCGAGGCGGACAGCCTGGCGTCGCTAAAGCGCTTCTACCGGCGTTTTATCGAAGAAGACGCGAAGGAGATCACGCCGGTGACGCACGGCAACGCGATCTCGTTCTATGCGCGCGATCCGGAGGGAAACCGGCTGGAGTTGTTTATCGACACGCCGTGGTACGTGGATCAGCCGATGCGCGTGGCCGTGGATTTCTCACTGCCCGATGCGCAACTGATGGCATCGGTGGAACGGCATGCGCGCGGGTTGCCGGGCTTTCGCCCGCGCGCGGAGTGGGAAGCAGAGATGGCAAAGCGAATGGGCATCGCCTGATGCGTGGCGATGCCGTTGCGTGAAGCGACGTGGCGATGGATCAGCCGGCGTGGCGGTGCGTGGCGGAGTGCCGGCGTGGCGCGGCATGAGTCGGCACGGCAGCGTGGCGCTGCCGGCGTAGAGACCGACACATCGCCGGCAACGCGCTCAGCCGGAAATCACCGCGCGCGTGCGCTGCGACGTGCGGGCGGCGGCTTCGCGAATCAATTCGACAAGCCGGTCCAGGTTGACGAATTCGAGCCGCGGCGTGGGCACGATCAGCGCGAGCGAGCCGACGGCTTCGCCCTGATCGTCGGTGAAAAGCGGCGCGGCGATAGCCGAGACGCCTGCTTCGAGTTCGCCCTTCGACAGATAGAAACCTGCCCGGCGAATCTTGTGCAAGGCGGAACGAAAGTCTTCGAAACTCGGGCCCAGCCCGCTGGTTGCGATGTCGGCGGCGTGCCGCTCGAATAGCAGCGCGAGCTTCGCCTTCGGGAAGGTCGAGAGAATGGCCTTCGGCGCGGCGCCGAGAAACAACGGCCGGGGACGCCCGCGCCCATAGCGCAGATCGAGCTTCGAATCGAGGCTCTCGCGGTGCGTATCCACCAGTTCGTCGCCGTACCAGCGCGACATCACCACGTCGAAGCCCGAATGCTCGCTCAGTTCGCGCATGATGGGTTGCCCCACCTTCAGCAACGGATCGGACATGCGCAGGTTGTAGTCGAGCTTGATGATGCGCGGACCGAGTCCATATTCGCCCCCGGAGAAGCGCACCAGCATGCCCGACTCGACCAGTTCACGCACATAGCGATAGGCGGTGGGAATCGAGCAGTCGAGCTCGGCAGCCACCTCTTCCGCGGAGAGAAAGGGCCGCCCTTCGGAAAAGAGTTCGAGTATGGAGAGAAGCTTGGCGATGCTCGACATCGAAGAGAGGGCTTTCCGGGTGAGGTGGCGAAATTATAGCCTTCAGCCTGCCGCGACGACGTCGATACGCAGCGCTTCACCGCCCGCCGCGATAGCGAGCAGGATGTCGACGTTCGGGTGCGCGCCCGGACGATTGCGCGCGTCGGCGGTGTGCTCGGCGAACACCACGAGGCCGTGTTCGGCCGCCTTGGCATCGAGCGTGCCGAACGTCTGCTGCAAATAGTTGTACACCGCGAGCGAGCCCTGCTTGCCGGGCTTGTTCTCGATGCTGGCCACCACGGCACCCTTGCCGTCGACCAGGTCGATGCGCGCGATGCCCTCGATGCCGGGCATCTGCGCGAGGTTGTCCTTGAATACGTTGCTCGGTTGGATCATTGAAAACACTCCTTCTATTCGGAAAAATGCGGCGCGGGCCGTATCTTATCCGATAGGGTGTCGTTCAATCACAGTGGGCACAGGCGCACGGCCGTCAGGGCGTCCAGCGATACACCACGATGCTGGAACCGTTGTAGTTGTCCTTCGTGATCACGTACTCGCCCGCGGCTCTGAGATACGCGCGCAGGCCGTACATCGAATCGACGTCGTTGCCGACATCCACGGTTGCGGGACTCGAATTGACCAGCGTGGTGACGAGTTGGCCGGTAGTGAGATTGAAGGCGTCGATATTGGGCACGGTATGCACGTAGCCGACGAACAGATAATTGCCCGCCGCCGTGATCGACTTGGGATTGGCGCTGGTCAGATTGATCACCGGATCGGGCCGCGTGGTGTTGCCCGCGCTCCAGCCGTGATACACCTCGATCCTCGATTGCATGGCCGTCCAGTCCCAGCTTCCGGCTATACCTTGCGCAAGGATCATGGTGTCGCTCTCCGCGAGGTAAATGATGCGCGTGAGCGGCCGGATGCTCTGCGGAATCGAGATAGTGACCGCCGGACCCCACGAAGGTTTTCCGTTACCGTCGAAACCGCTCAGCGGATAGTGATAAATGTGATTCGTGCGGTCGAGACCGGCCCACACGTCGCCCCTGCTGTCGATGCAAAACCCGCCCGTGACCTGACGGTCCGTATTGAACGCCGTGCCCGGAATCGACACGTCCGGTATCGCGATATAGCCGCTCGCCGGGTTGAAATGGAAAAAGTTGAAGATGCCGGGGTTCTGTCCGGACGCCACCAGAATCCGGTTGCCGCCTACCGTGACCAGTTGGCCGAAGTGTTGGCCGCGCTGCGTGTCGTTCATGTTCAGGCGCGGGTCGGACGGATACGTGAACGGATCGACCGTGTTCGCGACGAACGTGCCGCCCGCCGTGCCCGTGTAAATGTGCATGCCGCTGTAGAAGTAGGCGCCGTCCGTCGACGGATCGGGCGCCGCGATCGACTCGAAGTTGAGGGACTGCAGCTTCCATTCGAGATTGCCGGCGGAGTCGTACGCGTGCAGGTCGGTGGCGCCGTTGCGCCCGAGGTCCCAGCCGCCGCCCCACGGGTTGTTCAGCACATAGAGGTTGCCGGCGGCGTCCCTGCCGATGCCGACCACGCGTGTGAAACGCTTGTCGCCCACCTGGCCTTTGATACCGCTGGTGGTGTCGAGATAACCGCCCTGAATGCCGAACGTGCCGGCGAGCGTCGGCGTGCCCGCGATCGTATAGCGCTTGATGTTCATGTCCGGCCCCTGGTCGCCGACCATGAGTTGCCCGGACGCCGCATCGAAATAGAGCGCGGACGGCCGCGACGCAGCGGGCATCTGAATCGTATTCAGCAACGCGCCAGCCGGACTGAATTGGACGATCGTGCCCGCGCTCTGCTGCGCGACCCAGAGATTGCCGGCGCTATCCAGCGCCAGTGCGCCGGGACTCGCTATCTTGATGTCCTGCTGCCAGACGCCGTCGGTCGTGAAGACCCGCACGCGACTGCCGAAGAAGTCGCTCGCATACAGCAGCGAGCCCGCCGTCGCGAGGCCGGTGATGACATCCGCATGCGGTATGCCGGTCCACACGCTGACGGGAATGACGAGGTCGCGCGTTTGCGTAGCCCGGTTGTAGCGTCCCACCGATCCGCTGCCGAACGACCTGTTGTACTGCAATGCTGCGAAGATCGACGTGGCATTGCCGGTAATGGCGCTGCCCTGAAAGTCGGCATGCGTTCCGATCGAGCCGATGCTCTGAGCGTTGCGGTAGATCGCGACGCCGCCCGCGTTTTCGTCCCACAGTGAAGCCGTGTAGATCACGCCTTCAGGCGCGACCCACATCGAGCGCGCTGTGTTGCCCACGTGCGCGGCGAGCGTGCCGAATGTGTTCGCCAACCAGTCGGTGGTGTACTGCGCCCGACATGTCTGCGCAAACATCGCGATTACCGCGCATAGGAAGGCAGCACGGATTCGGTGCTTGACCATAGGTGATGCTCTCCGGAGGAACATTCGAGGACAATCTACCTCGACAGATATGACAGAAGCTAATTGATGTGAAGATATATACCTGAGGTGACGGGACAATCAATGCAACGCGGATATAAATAAAGAAAAGAAATTCGCGGAGGATTTTTTTCGTCGTCGCGACACGGCTTGACAACGTGAAGAGTGTGAGCAGCATCATCACGGTGATCGTTCTGCCGATGCGCGCCGCGAGCAAGATACCCCTCTTTTCCGCACTTTACCGAGCACCGGACTCAGGCGCACAATCTCTGCGGATATTGCGGTCCGCCTTCGTTTCCGGTAATGCAGAATGCTTGCGCCGGTGCGATATCTGGCGGCAAGCTCACGTACGGTCGCACTACGCGTCCTCTATTCGGAACATGCAATGGGTCATAAATCGTCAAGCAGACTCGAAGACCTGGTGGCAGGCGGCAGCCGTCATCATCAGATTTTTCCACGGCTCGATGAAGGTCAGTTTGCGGTGCTGGAGCGCTATGGTGAACGGCGCCGCCTGAAAGCGGGCGACATGCTGTTCTCGGAAGGCGACCGGCACATCCCCATGTTCACCATCGTCTCCGGAACGATCGAAGTCACGCGCGGCGCCGGAGAAAAGCGCCATGTTCTTGGCGAGCACGGCCCCGGCAGCTTCACCGGCGAAGTCGGCACGCTCGCGGGCCGCGGCGCGGTCTCGACCGCACGCGCCACCAGCGATTGCGAGGTGATCGTGATCGACGAGGAATCACTGCGCGCGCTCGTCGTCGCGGAGGCGCAACTGAGCGAAACGATCATGCGCGCCTATATCCTGCGGCGTGTCGCGTTCATTCAGGATCAGCATGGGGGGCTTCTGGTCATCGGCAGCTCGGCGTCGTGGGGCACGCTCGCTCTGCGGCATTTCTTGAGCCGCAACGCTCAGCCTTTCGCCTACTTCGATATCGTCGAACACGAAGAAGCCGGCGCGCTGCTCGAACGCTATGACGCGACCGAAGCCGACATACCGGTGATCATCACGCAGCAAGGCGCCGTGCTCAAGCAGCCGACCAACCGCGCAGTGGCCGACGCGATCGGCCTGAGTCCCGACCGGCTGAACGGCGAGCGGTTCGACGTGGTCGTGGTCGGCGCGGGGCCGGCCGGTCTCGCGGCTGCGGTCTACGCGGCCTCCGAAGGATTGAGGGTGGCGGTGCTCGACACGAAGGCGCCGGGCGGCCAGGCCGGCACCAGCTCGAAGATTGAAAATTACTTCGGATTCCCGACCGGAATTTCGGGCCAGGCCCTGGCCGGCCGCGGCCTGTCTCAATGCCGGAAATTCGGCGCCGAAGTTGGCGTGCCGATCGAGGCGCTCGGCATTGAATGCGAAGGCGCGCCGCCCTTTCACCTGCGCCTCAATTACGACGAGCACGTGTATGCCAGCGCGGTCGTCATCGCAACCGGCGCACGCTATCGGAAACCGCTGCTGCCGCGCCTCGAACAATTCGAAGGCCGCGGAATCTACTACAGCGCGACGTTCATGGAAGCCGCGTTCTGCAATAACGAAGAACTGGTTATCGTCGGCGGCGGCAATTCGGCCGGCCAGGCCGCCGTGTTTCTATCGGGATTCGCGCGGCACGTTCATATCGCGATTCGCGGCGACGGACTCCAGGCGAGCATGTCGAACTATCTGATCAGACGGATCGAAGCGACCGCCAACATCACCGTTCATTCGCGCACGCAGATTGTCGAACTGAACGGCGCAGCACAGCTCGAGTCGATCAAATGGGACACTCAGGGATACCTCGAGGAAAAACCGATCCGTCACGTGTTCCTGTTTCTCGGTGCGCAACCCAGTACCGCCTGGCTCGGCGATTGCGTCGCGCTCGACAAACACGGCTTCGTGCTGACGGGCCCCGATGCGCTCCACCAGTGGCCTTCCGAGCGTCCTCCGCATTATCTGGAGACGAGCCGGCCAGGCATCTTCGCGGTGGGTGACGTTCGCAGCGGCTCGGTCAAGCGTGTGGCAGCCGCGGTTGGGGAAGGCGCTGCGGCGATCCAGTCGCTGCATCAATATCTGGCGCTCGATCGCTGAGGGCGGGCTGACGACGCGGCGACGCTCGAACGAGAACCTGTCTAACGCACGTTCCGCAACGTCAAACGCGCTTCCAGACCGCCGCCGGGCCGATTGTGCAGCGTGAGCGTCGCATCCATCGCCATGGCAAGTTGCCGTGCGATGGCAAGGCCCAGGCCCGTGCCGCCCGTGTCGCGATTACGCGAGGCTTCGAGCCGGTAGAACGGCTCGAACACCGCCTCCAGCGACTCCGCCGGTATGCCGGGGCCACGGTCGAGCACGGTAATCAGCGTCTGCCCGCCGGGCAAGGTGCTCGCGGTGATCTCGGCCGTGCCGCCGAATTTCAGCGCGTTGTCCACCAGGTTGCCGAGTATGCGGCGCAATGCCTGCGGACGCGTCATTAGCGAAACGCCGAGCCGTCCCTCCAGGCTGACCGCCTGGCCGGCGTCCACGTAGTCGCAAACGAGGCTGTCGAGAAGCGCGTCGGGATCGACGCGGCATGGCACTTCAGTCGCGCCGTGCAGCGTGCGCGCGTAGGTCACGCCTTCCTTCACCAGGCTTTCCATCTCATGCAGATCCTGGCGCAGCTTCGCGCCCTGCTCGTCGTCGTCCATGACATCGACGCGCAAGCGCATCCGCGTGATCGGCGTTTGCAGATCGTGCGAAATGGCCGCCAGAATCTGCATGCGTTCGGTCATGTAGGTAGCGATGCGGTCCTGCATCGCGTTGAATGCGCGCGCGGCGCGCGACACTTCCGACGGTCCGTCCTCCGGCAGGCGCGCCGCCTTCAGGTCGGGGCCGAGCGCATCCGCGGCAACCGCCAACTGATGCAACGGGCGCGTCGCGAGCCGCACCGCCAGCCAGCAGCACGCAACCAGCACCGCGAGCTGCAGCGCGAGCACAAGCAGCAGCCAGCGCGACAGCGGCGCGCCCGACATGGGGCGCATATCGATCGTTAGCGGCGAGCCGTCGCTCAGTCGCAGATGAACCTGCAGGCGCTCGTTGTCACCGGGCACTGCATTCACGGTCAGCGGATAGCGGGTGCCGATGCCGTCCGCGATGGATTGCGCCACCCGCGCGGACAGACGCGCATCGACCGGTCCGCCGGGCACGCCCGGCCCGAGGATGAACTCGTAGCTGCGGCGCGCGAGCCGCGGCAGCCACTGCGCGCGCTCATTGGGCGGCAAATGATCGAGCAGCGCCACCGAACTGCTCACTTCGCGCTCGATGTAGCCCATCATCACGTTGGTCATGGTCTGGTCGCGTTCGGTCAGCGTGAGCCAGAACGACAGCGTCTGCGCGAGCGCGAGGCCGACGAAAAGAATCAGCGCGAGCCGCGCGAACAGCGTGCGCGGCCAGCGCAACCATGACCAACGGCTCATTGGGGGTCCTCGAGTGCCGTCACCGCCGCGGAAAACACATAGCCCTCGCTGCGCAGCGTCTTGATGTAACGCGGCTCGCGCGCGACGTCGCGCAGGCGCTGGCGCAAACGGCTCACCATCAGATCGATCGAACGGTCGAACTGATCGGCCTGGCGTCCTTGCGTGAGATTGAGCAGTTGATCACGCGTCAGCACGCGTTGCGGATGATCGAGAAACACGCGCAGCAAGCGGTATTCGGCGCCGCTCAACGCCACCATGGTGCCTTCGGCGTCGAGCAGATGGCGCGCGGTGGTGTCGAGCCGCCAGTCGCCGAAGGCCAGCATCGGCGCGGACTCCGTCACCTGCATGCCGGGCGGCAGCATGCGCGCGCGGCGCAGCACGGCGCGAATGCGGGCGAGCAGCTCACGCACGGCGAACGGCTTGGGCAGATAGTCGTCGGCGCCCATCTCCAGACCCACAATGCGATCGGCTTCCTCGTTTCGGGCAGTCAGCATCAACACTGGCACCGCACGGAATTTGCCCGCCCGCAGCTCGCGGCACAGCACGAGACCGTCCTCGCCGGGCAACATCAGATCGAGCACGATCAGATCCGGCGCGCCTTGCTCCAGCACCGCGCGCATCTGGCGTCCGTTCGCCGCGAGCGAGACGCGCATGCCGTTCTTCTCGAGGTAGCCGGCGAGCAGTTCGCGGATGCCGCGGTCGTCGTCGACGATCAGCACGTGGTCGATCGTTTCCATCAATGGATCATCTCCGTTGGCGTTTTACCTGCGTCCGGCTCGCACCCACCAGCGAACAGTGCACCGGATGCGCCAGTTCGGCGGCAAGACCGCCGGATACGAATACGAGGATGGCGAGCAGGCGTTTCATGCGTCCTCCAGCACGGACAGGCTGGCGCCGTCCGCAACCGCTGCTTCCAGACTATACGGATCGACGCCTTCCAGGCAACCGATGTTGACGCGCCACTGCAGCGGGTCTTTGCGCGTCTGATGAAACGGATAAATACCGCAGTGCTTGCAGAAAAAATGCCGGGCCACCCGCGTGTTGAATTGATAGAGCGTCAGCGCGTCTTCGCCGCTCAGAATCTTCAACTGGCTCGCCGGAAACAGCGGCGTCATCAATGCGCCCTTGCGGCGGCAGAGGCTGCAGTTGCAGCGCCCGGCGGGGACGATCGGGGTTCGCACTTCGAATCTGACGGCCCCGCAGTGGCAGGACCCATGCAGCAAGTCGGCGCTCATGATGCTCTCCGTGATTGGCAATGCCTGCTTTATAGCCTGGCGCGCACGGCGATTTGTGTCGCAGTGTATCTGGACGGCGGCCGGATACACAACATTGCACTCGCGCGGATTGGACGACACAAGCCAGATACCTGCGCACGCTCCAATACGGTCATTCGCGGCTGAAGCGCGAATTGCCGTTCCTTGCCTCTTCCTGAAAGGACTCTGACATGCTCTGCCGACCCAAGATCAAAACCCTCGCCGCCGTCACGGTGATTGCCGCCGCAACCGCGGCCAGCATTGCCCTCGCCGCGGACCCGTTCGAAAACCATGCGCCCGCGCCCGAATTCACCGGTATTTCGAATTGGCTCAACAGCGGTCCGCTGACGCTGCAGCAACTGCGCGGCAAGGTGGTGCTGGTCGATTTCTGGACCTATACCTGCGTCAACTGCGTGAATACGCTGCCCTATGTGAAGAGCTGGCATCAGAAGTACAAAGACCAGGGGCTGACGGTCATCGGCGTGCATACGCCCGAGTATCCGTTCGAGCGCGACACCGACAACGTCATGTCGGCGCTCAAGCGCTTCGGCATTACTTATCCGGTCGCCCAGGACAATCGTTACGCGACCTGGAACGCCTACGAGAACCAGTATTGGCCGGCCTTCTATCTGATCGACAAAAAAGGGCAGATCGTCTACACCCATTTCGGCGAAGGCGCCTATGCGCAGACTGAAGCGAAGATTCAGGCATTGCTCGCGCAAAAGGAATAGCCACGATTTCATGTCGAAATGTATCCGCGAATTCGGGCGATACACAAGCTTGCAATTCGCGGTTTTTCCGACACATGCCAGATACGCGCGCACGGTTAAATACATCAACGCCGCCTCACAGAAGCGATCGCAATCCGGCAAGTACTGACCTCTGCCCTTGCTTCTGACCTGCGGGCGTCTCTTATCCAACCGTTCAAGGAGAACGATATGAAAGTTTCTATGATCGCTTTAACTTTAGCTGCCAGCGTGCTCGGAAGTCTTGCTCACGCCGCGGAGCTGCCGGCTCCCGGCGATGTGAACGCTTCACAGACCGCGTCGGCGCGGCAGCCGCAATGGTCCGCAAACGCAGCCGCCAGCGCGCAGAAAACGCGGGCACAGGTTCGCCAGGAACTCGTGCAGGCGGAGAACGACGGTCAGCTTGCCAACCTGAATCGGACACTCTATGCGGGCGGTTGAGCAGGTGCCTCGAATGGACGTCACGAGCTATTCTGAAAGCGCGCCTCGTGACGCACGTGCCGTGTGATCCGCCCGTGCGCTAAACGTGCTGGCCGCAGGTTGAGCATCGCTCGACGAATCCGTTATTCTCTCCTTGGCGGCAAGCCCCGCCGATTCGAAATGGATACCCATGGGCCCGTTTCAAGGAGATCGTCATGTGTGGTGTGCTTCGCAAGCTCCGTTATGCCGTGGCCGGTTCGGTCCTCGCTGCGCTTGCCCTGTTCGCCTCGTCGCTCGCCAACGGCTGCACGCGCGCGCTCTATGTGGGTGACGACGGCACGGTGATAACCGGGCGCTCGATGGATTGGTCCGAAGACATGCGCTCGAACCTCTGGGTTTTTCCCGCCGGGATCGAGCGCGACGGCGCAGCGGGGCCGCGCACGCCGCACTGGACGTCGAAATACGGCAGCGTGGTCGTATCCGGCTATGAAATCGGCAGCGTCGACGGCATGAACGAACGCGGCCTCGTGACCAACGTGCTCTATTTGACCGAAACCGATTATGGCAAACCTGACGCGTCGCGCCCGCCCATGTCGATCAGTCTCTGGGCGCAGTATGCACTCGATAATTTCGCCACGGTGGCCGAGGCAGTCGATGCGCTCGGCCGCGAACCGTTTCAGATCATTGCACCGCCCTTGCCCAACGGCAAACCGTTGACGTTGCACCTCGCGCTCTCGGATTCGCAGGGCGATTCGGCGATTCTCGAATATCTCGACGGCAAGCTCGTGATCCATCACGGCAAGGCATTCAAGATCATGACCAATTCGCCTATCTATAGCGAACAGCTCGCCCTCGACACCTATTGGCGAGGCGTTGGCGGCCTCACCTTCTTGCCGGGCACGAATCGCGCGGCGGATCGCTTCGTGCGTGCATCGTTTCTGATGGATGCCATTCCGAAGCACCTCGATCCCAACTATATTGCCGGCGTGCCTCAACAGTCGTATGCGTTTCAGGCCGCGGCCGGCGTGATGAGCGTGATGCGCGCCGTGAGTGTGCCGCTGGGGATTACTACGCCGGGTCAGCCGAATATTTCATCGACGATCTGGCGCACCGTGTCCGACCAGAAGAATCTCGTGTATTACTTCGATTCGTCGACGCGGCCCGATACGTTCTGGGTGCCGCTTAACAAGTTGAATCTGAAACCCGGCGCGCCCGTGATGAAGCTGACCATCGACGGCGGCCAGGTGATGTCGGGCGACGTATCGGGTTCGTTCGTGCCGACGCCTTCGTTCAAGTTCATGGCGGCGAAGGCGCCGTGACTAGCGCGAATGGAAAAGCCGCTCAGTACTCGACGAGAATGGTCACGCGCCGGTTCGCGGCGCGTGCGGCCGCGTCGTCGCCGATAATCAGGGGGAAATTGTCGGCGCGGCCAATAGCGGCCATTCTGTGCGCTTCGATGCCTCTGTCCGCGAAGAAGCGCACCACCGCGCCTGCCCGCGCGGAAGACAGCTCCCAATTGGATTCGTACTTCGCCGTCGAGATAGGCACACTATCCGTGTGCCCTTCCACCAGAATGTTGTTCTTCGACCGGTCACGCAACACCTGAGCAATCTGGTTCAACACGTCGAATGACTCGGGCAATAGGCGCGCGTCGCCCGAGTTGAACAGAATCTTTGCGTTGATGGCAATCTCAACGCCTTGAGCGGCATTTGAAATCGTAATCTGACGGTTGTCCTGAAGCGGCTCCAGTAGAGCGAGCAAGCGCTTCTTCGAGACATCCGGCGCAGGTGCCGCGTTCTGGGACGGTTGGACGTTGCCGGCGGCCGGCGCCTCTGCCACTGCGTGGTGCTCCAGCGCCTTGATTTCCAGCTCCCGCGTTTTTGCCAGCTGAAGCACGTAGAGCGCAAGGAACAACACCATGAG
This sequence comes from Paraburkholderia sp. RL17-381-BIF-C, assembly GCF_046026435.1. NCBI lineage: Bacteria > Pseudomonadati > Pseudomonadota > Betaproteobacteria > Burkholderiales > Burkholderiaceae > Paraburkholderia > Paraburkholderia sp. RL17-381-BIF-C. The sequence continues at coordinate 187,234 of NZ_JARESX010000003.1, forward strand.
GGTGGTGATGAGGTCGGCGTAGGAAATCAGCCAGCGCCCGGACTGCTCCTCGCCTTCGTCGGCGGCGTCATAGCCGGTTTTGTCCGCAGCGAGGCGCTTGTTACCCGAGGAGATGTTCATAACCGAAAAGTCTGCGTTTCAAATGACGTGTGATTCGCGCCGCGCCGCTCGCCGGCAGCGAGCATCCAGCAGCCGGCGCGGTCCGAACCGGTTAGCCCAGCAACTCGGCCGATCTTTCCCGCACGTCGCCCGCAAGCCGCGTTTCGATTGTGTGAGGCGACTCCTTGCGCGAGATCGCGAGCAAGCCGTCGAGATATAAACGCCTGAAGCGCAATTCGCTATCCACCTGCGCCCTGATCTTCCCGTACAACGGCAGAAAGACCAGATTCGCCAAAGCCAGGCCGTATAGCGTCGCGACGAAAGCCATCGCGATACCTTGCCCGAGTTGCGCGGGTTCGAGCATATGGCCGGTCACCTGAATCAGACCGAGTACGGCGCCCAGAATGCCGAACGTCGGCGCGTAGCCGCCCGCCTGTTGCCAGATCCGCGCAGCCGCCATGTGATTGCGTTCATAAGCAACCAGTTCCCGTTGCAGGGCGTCTTCGAGCACCGCTGTCGATACGCCGTTTGCCAGCAACTCCAAGCCTCGTTGCGCAAACGGATTGATGCCGCCCGCCCCGATCGATTCGAACACGAGCATGCCGTTGAGCTTGGCCTGATCGCCCCACTCCAGCAGGACGGCCAGACTCTCGCGATCCACCTGTCTTGCCTTCACGAAAGCAAGGCGCAGTTGCTTCATGCCGTCGTAAAACCGCGCCCACGTGTTCTGAATCATCACCGCGCCGAACGTGCCACCAAGGACGATGACAAACGCCTCCAACTGGAACAGCGAGGTAAAGTGGCCACCCTCGAGCGAGAAGCCCGCGACGATCGCCGTCACGCCGACCAGGGCGCCAAATAGCGTCAAAAGATCCATACGTCCTCTCGAATGGCCACCCGAGCCATCAAACCCTTCAGTAAACAATGCACGCCGCCGGTGTGCCGCGCGTCAGACATCCAGATTAGAAAGCGGCGCGCCAGTGGCGACCGGCGATTTGATCGCTCGCACGGTGTCGAGGAAACGGTCTTCGATTTCCGCAATTTCCAGCGGATCGATCTTGATCTCCCGACGCATGACCCACGAGACCTCTTTCTTTCTCGCTTCGGTCATCACCGAGAGCAGGCGCTCCGCGACAGGCTGGCCCGTCAACGCGGAAAGCAGTTTCGCGAGGTCATAGGTATCGAACGCGCTCACCGCCTCGAACAACGTCCGCTGGTCGACGAACTCCAGATCGTCGAGTGACTTCAGATCGCTCAGAGCGCGCGTATTGCGGCGCGAAAAATAGCTGATGCCCTTTTCCTCGACGTAGTTCAAGACCTTGGACTTGCGAAACGCGAAGATGTCTTCGGCGATTTCCGCGTTCGACAGTTTGTTGAGAATCACCTTCTTCTCGACGCCGATCAAGGCCTCCAGGTCGTCCAGTTCGATCAACTCCAACTCGCTGCTGATGGAAAGATCGAGATCGTGGTCCGCTACCTGCTGCGCACGCTCGATGATTCGCGCCGGATCGAACGTGACCAGTTGTCGGCTCGTCGCGCCGTCCTGCGCCGAATAGCGCGCCGACGTGTTGCTCACGCGATCGGACCGGCCGGGTTCGAGCGAAACGAGATTGAGTTTCTCCATCCGTTTGAGCATGGCCATGACATGCGGACGCGAATGGCCGGCAATCGCATGACACTTCTTGATCACTTCGGGCAACGGCACCGAAAATTCCTCGCCTTGCGCGCGGCGCAGGCGCCCGTCGAAGCGGTCGGCGTTTTCGCTTCCCGCCATCAGGGAGAGAACGTGCGCGTAAGAGACCACGCCCGGCAGGAAGTCGGCATGCGTATTCGTGGCGAGAACATCGTCCTTCTTCTTGACCCGCCGGATCAGCGTGCGGACGATATGGCGCAGCAACGGTGACACGCGCGCGAGTTCCTCCTCCACCACATCCGCCGCAACGACGGTCAATTGACAGAAGCTCAGTGCTTTAGCGGTGTGCGCTCGTGGTTCGGGCGGCAACAAGGCCGCCTCGCCGAAGAACTCGCCTTTACCCAGCGTGGCGAGAATCACTTTCTTCTCGTCGCACTGAGTGGAGATTTCGACTTTGCCATCTGCAATGACGTAGACGACAGCGTCGCCCGCGAAGCCTTCGGAATAGATGACTTCGCCCGGAGCCGCTGTACGCGACCATGGCGATCGTTGGTGATTCAAGATTCATTCCCCCGAAGAGCTAATTCCTCGGTCAGCGCGCGCCCTGCCGAGGGCGTGCACGTGGCCGATGGTCCAGATTATTTGACTGGATATCGACATGCAAAACGCAAAGCTTTAATAAACGTAATCGTCAGACCTTATTGCGCAAACGTTTGGCAGCCTTTCTGGACAAGGCTTTGCGCGATGTAAGCTTTTTTCCGGGGATGGCCGCGTCGCACACTCCAAGGCATGCCTGGCGGCGAAAAAGCGCTGGACTTGCTATGTGTCGACGTTCAGGCAAATGTAAGAATCACACTTGATGCATAAACGCGAAAAAAATTTGGAATAAGAGGAAACCCGATGTGTTTGCCCTTACGTAGACAGCAACGAACACTGCTACGCGACTCACGAAACAACCACGTAAGCGGTGCTCCAGTTGCAAGTAGGACATGTTGGTAGTCAGGCAAAGACGTAGCTTCACTCGAACCGAAAGGTATTTCCAATTTCACTCTATTTAGGCATCCAAAATGAAAGGCAAACTCGCAATGATTCTCTCGCTGATCGTCCTCGCTTCGGCAGGTGTCGTGACTCAGGCCTCGGCGAAAGAGCACGTTCACACTAGCACGCAGCAGTGTGTCGGTCCCGCAAGTTTCTGCACCCCGTACTTCGGCAGCTAAGTACCCACTATTTTCCGGCAATCGTTGCCGTCAATTCATCACCGTCAAAAAGGAATCTTTATCATGAAAAAAGCTCTTGTTTGTCTCGCTCTCGCCGCCGGCGCATTGACCGCTCCCGTTCTGAGCTTCGCGCAATCGAATGCGCCCGTCACGCGCGCCGAAGTGCGTGCCGACCTGGTGCGCCTCGAACAGGCTGGCTACAACCCGTCGGTCGCGAACGACGCTGACTATCCTGCCTCGATCCAGGCAGCCGAAGCAAAGGTCGCGGCGCAAGACGCTTCCCAGACCACCCAACCGTCGTACGGTGGCGTTGCTCAGAATGGCACCGCTTCGTCAGGCATGCGCAAAGCTATGTCGACCGATTCGAGCTGCGTCGGTCCGGTCAGTTTCTGCAATGTTTTCTTCGGAAGCTGAATGACGCGCATCGGGAATCCTGCTGAACTTCACCTACATACAGGATTCCTGCTTTTTTTCTTGTCATGGATGCGCTGCTTCTCATCGACGGCAATGCGAATGCAATTGCCCGGTGGTGAAGGACAGGCTGGCACAGCGGACCCACGCCGCAGGCAACCTTTCCTGCACCACCTGTTACCGCTTCATCCCTTCGTGGCGCCGAACGTCAAGCCGGCCACGAAATGCTTCTGCATTGCAAAGAACATTGCCACAGAAGGCAACGCCGCGAGAATCGATCCCGCCGAAACAAGATTCCATGCCGTGGTCCACTGCCCTTTCAATGCGGCCACGCCCACGGTGATCGGCGCGGCGTCGTCGCCTTGCGTCAGACACAGTGCCCAGAAGTAGTCGTTCCAGACGAACGTGAACACGAGAATGGCCAGTGCCGCGAGCGCCGGTCGGATCAAAGGCAGCACGATCTTGAAGAACACGGTCCACTCATTCGCGCCTTCGATGCGCGCCGCCTCGACCAGTTCGAACGGCAACTGCTTGATGAAGTTGCGCAGAAACAGCGCGCAAAATCCAGTCTGAAACGACACGTGAAACAGAATCAGTGCGCTGACTGTATTGAACAGGCCGAGTTGCAAGGACAAATCCCGCACCGGAATCATCAGCACCTGCACCGGCACGAAATTCCCCGCCACGAACGTGGCGAACAAGGTCGAATTGCCGCGGAACCGGTAGATCGCCAGCGCGAATCCGGCCATCGCGGCAAGTGCAATCGACCCAACCACGGCGGGCACCGTAATCAGCACACTGTTCCAGAAGTAGTGCAACATCGGCGACGTGGTCAGCGCCTCGCGGTAGTTATCGAACATCGCGAAGTGCTTCGGCCATCCCCAGTAGTTGCCCTCGCTCAGTTCCTCCGAGGAGCGCACCGATGTGACCAGCACCGCGATCATCGGCAGCAGCCAGATCAGCAGAGCGACAGGCAACGTCAGTTTGTACATGCGGCGAGTGGCCGGCTTCCATTTGTCGATGGGAATCGGAAACATGGTCGGCTCCTTATTGCTCGGCGCGCAGCATCCGCCGCAAGTGATAAACGATGTACACCAGCATGATGGCGAACAGCACGACCGCCACCGCCGCCGAATAGCCGATGCGGTAGTACTTGATCGCCTGGTCGTACATGTAATACGCCAGCACGGTCGAACTTTCGAATGGGCCGCCGCCCGTCATCACCGAGATCAGATCGAAACTACGCAGTGCGCCGATGATGGTCACGACGATCGCCATGAAGGTGGTCGGCCGCAGTTGCGGCAGGATCACGTGCCACAGCATCGACCAGCCGCGTGCCCCTTCCATGCGCGCGGCTTCGATCTGTTCGGCGTTCAGCGAAGTCAGGCCGGTGAGATAAAGAATCATGCAATAGGCGGTTTGCGGCCACAGTGCCGCGAACACGATCCCGAAAGTCGCGTAACGCGGGTCGCCGAGCACGGGCACGCCATGGCCGAGAATCACCGCGAGCAGGCCGAAGGTCGGATCGTAAAACCACGAGAAGATCAAACCGACCACCACGCCCGACAGCACGAACGGCGCGAAGAAAAGCGACTTCACGATACGGATGCCGGCGACCGCCTGATTCAGGTACAACGCAACGGCCAGTCCCATCGGCGGGGCGAGCAGGAACAGCAGCAGCCAGATGACGTTGTTCTTGAGCGCCGTGTAAAAGGTCTGCGCATGGAATAACTCCACGTAGTTCGCGAGGCCGACGAACGACGGCTCGCTCATCCCATCCCAGTTGAAAAAGCTCAGGCGGATGGTCGACAGGATCGGCCACACCACGTAGATGGCCACCATCACGCAAGCCGGCGCGAGGAACAGAAAGGCGGCACGCCGCTGCCGACGCGCGGTGGGCGACGGACGGCGCCGCCGCGCGGTGGCGGCTTTGCCGCGCAACGCGCCGCCCGGCGTGGGCAAACCCGGACCGCCGGGTTCAGCGGGACCGCCGACAGTGTGGCGGGTAACGGAATGCGACACGATCATTCTCCATCCAACATTCTTGTCGACCAGAGTTAGCGCTTTACTCTGGTCCCATGCAAAGCTGTCGACCAGATGCAACGAAAGGCGGCCTCGCGGCCGCCACCGCTCACTTCTTGTAGATCCGCTTGCGCGTCTGCTCAAGTTGCGCAAGCACGTCGTCGATCTTCGCAGGATCGGAAATGAACTGCTGCATCCCCTTCATCCCCTCGTCGGCCATTTCCTTGGTCATGTCGCGATCATAAAACTGCGCAATGCCGCCCTTGGTGTTCGCAAGAATCTGGAAGCCGATCTTCGAGATCGGATCTTCCGGCTCCGGCGACTTGCTGTTCGCCGACAGCGAACCGAGCCCGGTTGCCAGCTTCGCGCCGATTTCCGGTGTCTCGACGAACGCAAGGAAGGTGTGGGCGTCGGCCTTGTTCTTCGCCTTCGACGGAATATGCAGCGACTCGACCGGACCGTCTTCGGCGGTCGGCACCTTCGCGTCGATGATCGGGAACTGGAAGTAGCCCATCTCCGGTTTCACGTTAGGCGGGAAACCCGCAGTGATGAACGTGCCCATCAGCATCATCGCGGCCTTGCCCTGGAACAGGAACGGCTGCACCGAATCGAGATCGTAGGAGAGCGCGTTGTCGATGAAGTAGCCCGCGTCGATCAGTTGCTTCCAGGTCGTGTAGACCTTCTTCACGCGCGGATCGGTGTAGGGGATTTCGCCCGCCATCAACTTCTGATGAAACGCATTGCCGTTCAAACGCAGGTCGAGATAGTCGAACCAGCCGGCCAGCGTCCATGAGTCGCGGCCCGCCACGGCGATCGGCGTGATGCCGGCGGCCTTCAGCTTCTTGCAGTCTTCGAGAAACTGATCCCAGGTTTTCGGCTCGCCGCTAATACCGGCCTTTTGAAAGAGATCCTTGCGATAGAACATGCCCCACGAGTAGTACACGGTCGGCGCGGCGTACTGCTTGCCTTTATACGACGACGCTTCCTTGGTCGACGCATACATGTCGTTCCAGCCGTTCTTCGCCCAGTCACCGCTCAGATCTTCGAACAGGCCGCGCTGCGCGTAATAGGCCATACGTTCGCCGTCATGCCAGTTGACGATATCGGGCGCGACGGTCGTGAGCCAGCCGGGCAATTGCACCTTGTACGCCTCTTCATCGACGAAGGACACCTTCACGTCGATACCGGGATGCGCTTTCTTGAACTCGTCGATAACCGACTGCCACACCGCGCGCTGGCTCGCGCCCTTGAACGCGATGTTGGCGGTGAGCGTGCCCGCCTGTGCGCTAGTGACGACGGACGTCCCCGCAGCCGCAGCGGCCAGCGCGAGTGCCAACAGAATCTTGCGTGGTTTCAGTTTCATGCTGCCTGTCTCCTTTATTCCTTGATTTTGCGTCGTTGTCGGTACTGCATGGAATTTCGTAGGCCACTGCCTCAGTGCAGTCGGATCGTCATTGCGTTCGATAGACTGCCACACCCTGCGGTTCGATCGTGTGCGAACCGATCACGAACGCGTCTCCGGCCACGCCGTCGAGCGTATGCGGTTCGTCGCCGTAATTGAACACGTAAGTCAGCGCGCCGCGGCGGCTCACCCGCACGCTGTCGCCGAGCGGCGTCGTTGCAAGGCCCGCCTCCCGCGCGATCCTATCGAACAGGCGCACCGTGAGCGAATCATCGAACAGACTCGCGAGGTAGTGAAACGCGCCGCTTCGCACATAGGCGGGGTGGCCGTCCGCGAAACGCGCGCGCACGTCGAGCGAATCCGCTGCGTCGCTGTCGATGAAATCGCGCCAGTGGCGTGCGAAACCGTCGTCTCCATTCGTACCCGCGTTATCGGCGAGTCGCACCGTTTCCGTCACGTTCGGCCGCATCGATTCGACGCGCCATACGCGCAGCGGCAGCACCGAAGCCAGCGCGCCGGGCGGCAGGTTCGCGGGAATCTGCAGGTCGCCCGTCTTCGACCCGGTGCGCGGACCGAGCACGACCTGAGCGCCGGAGCTTGCCAGACGCTGCGCGAAATCGGCCGGCACCACCGGCAGCGGCGGCACGACGATCAGGCTGTAGCCATCCAGCGGGGCGTCGGCCGGCACGATATCCACGTCGAGCCCGAGCGCACGCAGCGCCGAGTAATACTCGAAGGCGAAGCGCGGATAGTGAAAGTCCGCACCCTGCGGATGAATCTCGAACAGCCACTTCGCTTCATAGTCGTATACGAGCGCGACTTTCGAGCGGATTGCGGCGTTGGCGTCGGCATTCGCGCCGAGCACCGCGTGAATCTCGCCGGCGACCTGCGCCGCCTCGTTGCCGCCCACGTCGAGCCGGTTATCGGGCGTGTTCAGTCCTGCATGCATCTGCTCCTGCGCGAACGGCGCCTGACGCCAACGGAAGTACGACACGCAGCCCGCGCCGTGCGCGAACGCCTCCCAACTCCAGAGCCGCACCATGCCCGGCAGCGGCGCCGGATTCCACAGCGCCCAGTTGACCGGACCCGGCTGCTGCTCCATCACCCAGAACGGCAGCTTCGACATGCCACGATAGACGTCGTGATTGAACGACGCGAAGTCGGGATGCCCACTGCGCAACCAGCGCGCCTTCACCTCCGGCGCGAACCATTGCTCTTCGAGCGCGCCGAGCGGATAGCTGTCCCACGTCGCGATGTCGAGATCCGCGGCGACCTTATAGTGATCGAACTCGGTGAAGAGCTGCATGAAGTTGTGCGCGACCGGACGCCCCGGCGAATGCGCGCGGATGATCTCGACCTGCATGCGGTTGTAGCGCGCCACCTCGTCGGAGGCGAAACGCCGGTAATCGAGGCGATGCGAAGGATGCGCTTCCGTCACGGTCGCCACCGGCGCGTCGATCTCGTCGAAGCTGCGGTACTCCATGCTCCAGAACACCGTGCCCCACGCACGGTTCAATGCGTCGACAGTTTGATAGCGGGCTTTGAGCCACTCGCGAAAGCGCCCCACGGCGGCCGGCGAATAACTGACCACCGTGTGATGGCAGCCGAATTCATTGTCGGTCTGCCAGTAGGCGACAGCCGGATGCTTGCCGTAGCGCTCGGCCACTGCCGTGCAAATCCGCTGCGAGGCGGCGAAATACGACGGCGACGAGAAGTCGTAATGGCGTCGCGAGCCGAACGCACGCGGGCGGCCGTCCGCGCCGATCGGCAGAATGTCGGGATGGCGGTCGATCAACCACTTGGGCGGTGTCGCCGTCGGCGTGCACATCACCACCTGCAGGCCGGCCGCGCCGAGCACGTCGATCGAACGGTCGAGCCAGCCCCAATCGTATTCGCCGGGCGTAGGCTCGATCCGGCTCCAGGCAAACTCGGCGATCCGCACCTGTTCGATGCCGAGGGCTTTCATCCGGCGGGCGTCGTCTTCCCACATCGACTCCGGCCAGTGTTCCGGGTAATAACAGACTCCAAGGCGCATGCGAATGTCCTTTATGCGTAGTGTTCGACGGATTCGAGCGAAGCGGCGGCAAAGCCGTCTTCGGTAAACAAATGGCAAGCGGGGCGAGGCACGCGCAGGTTGGCGCGCTCGCCGGGCGCGAGGCGCGTATCGCCGGGCGCTTTGGCGATCAGCGCGGCGCCGCCGGGCTGATCGAGGTGGACATAGCTGTGTTCGCCGAGCTGTTCGACGAGCGAGACCGTGCGAGTCAGCACGGCGTCGTCCGGCGAAACGGACGAGGCGTCGACAAACTCCAGGTGCTCAGGACGCACGCCGAGCGTGACGGCTTGCGAGACTTGCAAGCCAGTGCCATTCACCGGCACGCGCACGCTTTCACCCGTGTGATCGAGCGTGACGCTCACGCCTTGCGCATCGATCGCGGCCACCTTGCCCGGCAGAAAATTCATGCGCGGCGAGCCGATGAAACCCGCGACGAAACGGCTCTTCGGACGGTGATACAACTCCAGCGGCGCGCCGACCTGCGCGATGCTGCCGTAGCGCTCGGTATCCTTGCCGGCATGCAGCAGCACGATCTTGTCGGCGAGCGTCATCGCTTCGATCTGGTCGTGCGTCACGTAGACCACGCTGGCCTTGGCGAACTGTTTATGCAACCGCGCGATCTCGATGCGGGTCTGTCCGCGCAACGTGGCATCGAGATTGGAGAGCGGTTCGTCGAACAGGAACACACCTGGCTCGCGCACGATCGCACGGCCAATCGCCACACGCTGGCGCTGACCGCCGGACAACGCCTTCGGCTTACGCTCGAGCAACGCCTCCAGTTGCAGGATGCGCGCGGCTTCCCGCACCTTGCGGTCAATCTCGTCCTTGGGGGTTTTGGATAACTTGAGGCCGAACGCCATGTTCTCGAACACGGTCATGTGCGGAAACAGCGCGTAACTCTGAAACACCATCGCCACGCCGCGTTGCGCGGCCGGCACGTCGTTCACGAGTCGGCCGCCAATCGAGAGGTCGCCGTCGGTGAGATCCTCGAGGCCCGCGATCATGCGCAGCAAGGTGGATTTGCCGCAGCCGGAAGGGCCGAGAAACACGCAAAACTCGTTCTCGCCAATCTCGAGATCGACGTCGCGGATTACCGGCGCGCCGTCGCCATACGCCTTCTGCACGCCTCTTAACGAAATACTCGCCATTGCATCGACTCCGTGGTTTAATCGGCTCGAAGTCGGAGATTAAGCGCTTAATCAGCTTGGCCAAAAAAAGCGATCGCTGGCGATCGTTGGGCCTTGCCTGTCTCCGATATCGTTTTGTCTGTGCGAGAGATGGTGCCGCGCCTTTGGCCGCGATGCAAATGTCGGGCATCCATCCCAAATATTGAAAGCCCCATGCCCACACTCAGCGAAGTCGCCCGCCATGCCGGCGTCACACCTGCCACGGTATCGAACGTGCTGCGCAATCGCGGCCGGGTTGGCGCGACCACCCGGCAACGCGTACTCGACGCGGTCGACGCGCTCGGCTACCGCCCGCATCTCGCCGCGCGCGCACTCGCCGAAGGTCGCGCGCCGACGCTCGCGCTGATGGTGTCGAGCATCGCCAACCCGTTCTATCCGGAGTTCGCGCTCGCCGTCGAACGCGCGGCGCGCACGAGCGGCCACTTCGTGATCATCTGCAATACGAACGAAGATCCGCTGACCGGCCGCGCATATCTCGACCAGATCGCCGGCACGCTCTCAGAGGGCGTGCTCGTAACGAATGCGAACCTCGACTTTGCCGATCTTCATACGACCGAATCACGCGGCACACCCGTGGTTCTGTGCATGTGGGAGCGGCCTGACGAGCCGCCGGGTTTGCCGTGTGTCGCGGTCGATTTCCGGCGCGCGGGCGAACTGGCCGGTACGCATTTGCTGGAGCTTGGTCATCGGCGAATTGGCGCGATTGTCGGCAGTAAGGCCTCGGGCATTCACGCGGCGCGTTACGAAGGTTTCGTCGACGCGATGCGCGCGGGTGGCGCGCCGAAAAGCCGCGTGAAACACGCGGCCGATACGATCCAGGGCGGCTATGCCGCAGCACGCGCACTGCTCGAAAGCGATCCGAAGCTCACCGCGATCTTCGTGACCAACGACCTGCCCGCGCTCGGCGCGATGCACGCCGCCGCCGACCTCGGCCTGAACGTGCCGGCGGACCTTTCCGTGATCGGCATTACCGACATCCAGCTCGCGCGCGAGTCGCGCCCCGCGCTGACGACGGTTGCCGTGCCGACGGCCGAAGTCGCCGAACTTGCGGTCTCGCTGTTGCGCGAACTGATCGAGTCGTCGTATGGACAGGCGGGACGCGACGCCACCAGCGTGCCGATGCGGATTTCCTCGCCGCCCGAACTCGTTGTGCGCGCATCCACCGGCGTGCCGCGTTCGCGGTGATGTGGCCGTAACAGCATCTCGGACGTTACGTAGCGAAACCTCCCTACGCGCACCACCGGCGCCCCGACGCGGCACCCGCGAACGTCCGCAAACGCCCACGGCAAGCGCTTCGACACCATGCGCGCCGCGTTGCGCCCACTCTTCCATGCAGTTGGCACGGTCCCTGCAAACAAGCAGGCAAAGGCCGAGCGCCGCCGCGACCGAGAGGCCGCCCGCGCTCCCCAACTGGCCAGGCCAAGGCCATCACACGCATGGAAATTCCAAATGATTGCCGATCTCTTGCAGGACGCTGAAGTCGCGGACCACGCCCACGACATCGACTCGAATTTCGCGCAGCGCCACCCCTTGCAAATCGCCGTTTGTCTGCGCAACCTCGCGGCCGGACAGGACTTCGTCACGGTCGAATTCGGCGGCCGGCAAATCGTCACGCAAATCCTCGACGTCGACTCGCGCAATGCGCGTTTTGTTTTCGATACCGGCAGCGTGGCCGACGACAACACTGCGCTGCCCGCCGCACGGCAACTGACGTTCCGCAGCCTGCCCGGCGGCATTCGCACCGAGTTCACCACCGTCGACGCCACGCCTGTCGTATTCGACGGACTGCCGGCGTTCGAAGCGCCATTCCCGTCGTCGCTCTACTACGTTCAACGCCGCGAATTCTTCCGCGTGCAAACGCCCGTGCTCGACCCGTACATCGCAAGCGGCCGGTATGCGGACGGTGATTCGTTCCGGCTGGAATTGCAGGACCTGTCGCTAGGCGGCATCGCATTAAAGACGGCTGATGAACGCTTCGGTTCGCTCGAAAGCGGCACGGTTCTGCGCGACGTCGCGTTGCAACTCGGCAGCTTCGGCACGCTGCGACTCGATCTGGAAATCGTCGCGCCGCGCCAGGTGAGCACGGCGAAGGGCGACCGGCGCTTTGTGATCGGCTGCAAGTTCGTCGCGACGCCGGGGCCGGCCGAGCGGACCTTGCAACGCGTCGTCACGCAACTGGAAACCAGGCGGCAAACGCTCGCGCCGCGTCGATAAGCGCATGCGCCGCGGACCTCGCGTTGGAGGCGATCATTCAATCGCCGCCACGCGAGCCGCGCATCTCGGAAACCGCTGAATTTTCCTCGCGACGCAACGTGATTTGCGATCGCTAAAATCTCATTCAGCCTTCAATTAGCTTTCACGCGAGCCAGGACTTTCCCCAAGCCCGGCGGCTCGATCTTGCATCGCATCAAACGATGCAAGCCCCGCTGAGCATGGCTCGCAGCCTTCCGGCAGGTTTTCCCCCGTCACCACCCGTGTTGATCGTTTCCTTGACGAGAGTCGGCGCGCCTGCTGTACTAAATCAACCAAAGTGATTTAGGTGGTCCGAATCGAGCCGGCCCAGGTTTTTTCAACCCACCTCGCTCGCATCGAGCCGCAAACCCAGGTTGTCAGCGCGCAGCGTTCGCGCGGGCAGCCGCCAGCAGTCCACAACGTCGTTGCCAAGAACCGGAGGAGCGTCCCATGAATCTGAATTCCCGCAGGCTTCCTGTCGCCAGGAAAATCGTGTCGATGTGCGTCGCGGCATCGGCGGTATGGTGTGCGAGCGCGAGCCAGGCGGCCGACCAGCCTGTCGTCGGCCTGATCACCAAGACCGACACCAACCCGTTCTTCGTGAAGATGAAACAGGGCGCCGAAGCGGCCGCCTCGAAAGACGGTGCGAAGCTCATCACGGCCGCGGGCAAGTTCGACGGCGACAACGCGAGCCAGGTCACCGCCATCGAAAACATGATGACGGCCGGCGCGAAAGCGATTCTGATCACGCCGAGCGACACCAAGGCGATCGTGCCGAGCATCAAGAAAGCGCGCGCCGCCGGCGTGATGGTGGTCGCGCTCGACACGCCGACCGATCCGCAAGACGCCACGGACGCCCTCTTCGCCACCGACAACTTCAAGGCCGGCGTGCTGATCGGCAAATACGCGAAAGCGGCGCTGAACGGCAAGCCCGCGAAGATCGCCACGCTCGATCTCGCGCCCGGCGTCTCGGTCGGCGTGCTGCGGCATAACGGCTTCCTGGAAGGCTTCGGCGTGAAGCCGGGCGATCCGTCGGTGGTCTGCAGCCAGGACACGCGCGGCGATCAGGCCAAGGGCCAGACGGCGATGGAAAACTGCCTGCAGAAATCGCCCGACATCAACGTGGTCTACACGATCAACGAACCGGCCGCAGCGGGCGCCTACCGCGCGCTCAAGGCGGCGGGCAAGGATAAAGACGTGATGATCGTCTCGATCGACGGAGGCTGTGAAGGCGTGCGCAACGTCAAGGCGGGCGCCATCGCCGCGACCTCGCAGCAATATCCGCTCAAGATGGCTTCGCTCGGCGTGACGGCCGGCGTCGAATACGCGAAGACCGGCAAGAAGGTCTCCGGCTATCAGGACACCGGCGTGACGCTGATCACCGACAAACCGATGTCCGGCATCGACAGCAAGGACACCAGGTTCGGCCTCGACAACTGTTGGGGCAACAAGTAACGCGCATTGCATTGAACAGAGCGGCCCGCTTCGGCGGGCCGCCATCGGAATTGCCGCGTGGCCGACGCGCCACGCTCATGCATCGAGGTTATCCATCATGTCGACTCCATCCGCGCCCGCCGGCCATTCCCGCTCGTTCGCCGAGCGCATGCCATCGCTTGCCGAGGTCGGGCCACTCATCGCACTGGTACTGGCTTGCGGCTTCTTCATCTCGCAGAGCAGCCGCTTCCTGTCGTTCCAGAACCTCTCGCTGATCCTGCAGCAAACCATGGTGGTCGCGGTCATCGCCATCGGCCAGACGCTGATCGTGCTGACCGGCGGCATCGATCTTTCGTGCGGCATGGTGATGGCGTTCGGCTCGATCATCATGACCAAATTCGCGGTCACGCTGGGCGTGCCGCCGGTCCTCGCTATTCTGTGCGGGATCGGTGCGAGCACGCTGTTCGGCGCGCTCAACGGCGTGCTGATCACGCGCATCAAACTGCCCGCTTTCATCGTCACGCTGGGCACGCTGAATATCGCTTTTGCGCTCACGCAGATCTATTCGAACGCCGAGAGCGTGTCGAACCTGCCGGACGCGATCATGTTCTTCGGCAATACGTTCAAGCTCGGCCCCGCGGATGTCACGTACGGCACCGTGCTCACCCTGCTGATGTATCTGGCCACCTGGTTCGTGTTGCGCGATACGGTGCCCGGGCGGCACCTCTATGCGCTCGGCAACAACCCCGAGGCCGCGCGCCTGATGGGCCTGTCGTCGCAGAAGATCCTGCTGACCGTGTATTCGCTGGCCGGCGCGATCTACGGCATTGCCGCATTGCTGTCCGTGTCGCGCACCGGCGTGGGCGATCCGCAGGCGGGACAAACCGAGAATCTGGACAGTATTACCGCGGTCGTGCTTGGGGGCACGAGTCTGTTCGGCGGACGCGGCTCGATTGTCGGCACGCTGCTCGGCGCGCTGATTGTCGGCGTGTTCCGCAATGGTTTGACGTTGATCGGTGTTTCTTCGGTCTACCAGGTGTTGATCACCGGCATGCTGGTGATTCTCGCCGTAGCCGCGGACAAACTTTCCCATCGTCGCGGTTGAACGCAATCGCACTACGTGCATGGGGCCGAAGTAAGCGCTGAAGCGCTGAGTCAGGCCGACCGCACTACGTACATGGAGCCCGTCATGTCGACAAACACTTCCGCTTCAACCGCAATGCCCGTTTTGCAGGCGCGCGGCCTCATCAAACGCTATGGCAACGTGACCGCGCTCGACGGTTGCGATTTCGAAGTGCTGCCCGGCGAGATCATGGCCGTGATCGGCGATAACGGCGCCGGCAAATCGTCGTTGATCAAGGCTCTTTCCGGCGCAACCGTGCCGGACGAAGGCGAGATTCTGCTCGACGGCAAACCGGTCAAATTCCGCAGCCCGCTAGATGCCCGCGCGCAAGGCATCGAAACGGTATATCAGGAACTCGCGGTGGCGCCGGCCATGAGCATCGCCGAAAACCTGTTTCTCGCCCGCGAACTGCTCAAACCCGGCTGGCGCGGCTCCATCTTCAAGATGATCGACAAGCGCCGCATGCTGGATGAAGCGACCGCGCATATGAAAGACCTGCAGATCGGCATCCGCTCGATGCGTCAGGCGGTCGAAACGCTCTCGGGTGGACAGCGCCAGGGCGTGGCCGTGGCGCGCAGCGCGGCGTTCGCGCGGCACGTGGTGATTCTCGACGAACCCACCGCCGCCCTCGGCGTGAAGGAAGGCAACATGGTGCTGGAACTGATCCGCCGCGTGCGCGATCGCGGCTTGCCCGTGATCCTCATCAGCCACAACATGCCACACGTGTTCGAGATCGCGGACCGTATCCATATCCAGCGACTCGGCCGGCGCGCGGCGCTCGTGAACCGCAAGGACATTCATATGTCGGAGGCTGTGGCAATCATGACGGGCGCAAAGGAAGCCGACGTCAAGGCGATTGCATGATCTACGCACCCTGCTGAG
Source organism: Paraburkholderia sp. RL17-381-BIF-C (assembly GCF_046026435.1). Lineage (NCBI taxonomy): Bacteria > Pseudomonadati > Pseudomonadota > Betaproteobacteria > Burkholderiales > Burkholderiaceae > Paraburkholderia > Paraburkholderia sp. RL17-381-BIF-C. The sequence goes on from NZ_JARESX010000003.1 coordinate 202,929, forward strand.
CGGGCTCCCACCATGGACACCACCGGCACCCGCTCGCCTCTCAAACGCACGGTCGGCTCGAATCAGGTCGGCATGCGGCAATTCAACGAGCGCATCGTCCTGCAGGCGATCCGCTTGCATGGGCCGCTGCCGAAAGCCGACGTGAGCCGCCTCACGCGTCTTTCCATGCAGACGGTGTCGATGATCGTCGAGCGCCTCATCGACGACGGCCTGCTCGAAAAACAGGCGCGGGTGCGCGGCAGGATCGGCCAGCCGTCGGTGCCGATCGCGTTGCGTGCGCAAGGCGCGTACACCATCGGCATCAAGGTGGGACGCCGCAGTCTCGACGTGCTGGCCATGGATTTCGCCGGTCATGTCGTGCATCGCGATGTCTTCGAATACGCGTACCCCGATCCGCGCACGCTGTTTCCCGCGCTCGAAAGCAAGCTGGCGCGCGTGAACCAGACGCTCGGCGCGAAGGCCAGCCAGGTGGTCGGCGTAGGCGTCGCGGCGCCCTTGTGGCTCGGCGGCTGGCGCGATTTTTTAGGCGCGCCGCCGGACGCGCTGGAGGCGTGGCACGAGATCGATCTGCGCTCGCGCATCGCCACCATGACGGGCCTGCCCGTCGAGTTCGCCAAAGACACCACGGCTGCCTGCGCCGCCGAACTCGTGATGGGCCAGGGCCGCGGCATCCACAACTTTCTGTATCTGTTCGTCGGCACGTTTATCGGCGGAGGCCTCGTGATCGACGGCCGTTTGCACGGCGGCCCGCACGATAACGCGGGCGCGGTCGGCTCGATTCCGTTGCGCGAAGGCGGCCCGCGCAAACCCGCGCGCCAGTTGCTGCACGCGGCCTCGGGCTTCGTGCTCGAAAAGCTCTTGAACGATGCGGGCGCACCGGCCGCGGCCGCGCACGATCATCGCGCGTTGTCGCCGGAAATGTGGCGGCACACCGAACAATGGCTCGACAGCGCGTGCCCGGCAATCGCCAACGCGCTGACCAATGCCGCCGCGTTGCTCGACCTCGAAGCGATCGTGATCGATGGCGAACTCGACCGGCAACTGGTGCGGGAAATAATTCGACGCACCGAGCGCGTGCTCGACCGCTTCGAATGGGAAGGCATGGTGCGGCCGCAATTGCTGGAAGGCGCAATCGGAGCCGATGCGCGCGCAATGGGCGGCGCGATTCTGCCGCTCTATGCGCATTTCGCGCCGGTGCATGAGTTATTCCTCAAACCGGCAGCGGAGACGGTTTATCAGACGCCGGCGTGATTCATCAGCACCGGCGCTTTTCACTCGTGCTCATTGCGCCGCCACCTTCCTCACAGACGCCGTCTTTGCCGGCGGGTTGTCCAGCAACGGCTGCAACACCGGCGCCATCGACTTCAGCAACTGCACCGACAGCGCACTCGTGAACTCGTAATGCGCGGCATACGGTTCATGCACCCACGCGGTCAAGGTGCCGTAGAAGCGGTCGCCCATCGCGAACACGAAGGTCGCGCTGCGGTTCACCTTGCGCGACTCGATCAGACGAGCGCCTTTGGCGAACACATTGAAGCGCTGATCGCCGGTGCCGGTCTTGCCGTACACCTCCAGGGTCTGGCCATCGGGGAATGTCATGCCTTGCGCAAGACGTTTCGCGGTGCCGCCCGTCACCACATCACGCAACAGCACTTTCACCACGCCGGCGATTTCCGGCGACAACTGCTGTTGCGGCGCCACCGCCGCGCGCTGGAAATGCGTTTCGTACGGCGTGTCTTTTGCGAAGTCGAGTTGCGTGAGGCTTTCGGTCGGCACCTTGTTGCCATTGTTGGCAATCACGCCGATCAGTTGCGCGAGCGCGGCGGGCCGGTCGCCCGACGCGCCGATTGCAGCCGCATACGAAGGTGTGAGCGTCGCGAACGGATAACCGAGCGCCTGCCACGATTTGCCGATGGCATCGTACGCGCGCAGTTCGACCATCCGCTTGATGCGGCGGTCTTGCGTGGCGTGATAGCGCGTCTTGAAGAGCCATGAATACGTCGACAGACGCACGTCGCGGCTCGCGCTCTGAATCTGGTCGAGCGTGGCGTCGGGATGCTCGCGCAGATAGTTGAGCGCCCACAGTTCGAGCGGATGCACGCTGGAGATGTAGCCGCGGTCGTTCAGATTGAAGCGGTCAATCGCGTATTTGGCATACAGATTCCCCAGATCCTCGTCGTCGAGCACGGAGGCGGCGGGCGTGTTTTTCAGCGCCGCGCGCATCTGCGCGTTGAACCATGCATTCGACTCGTCGGGCGCGACGCTGCGTAACACCGTCGCCACTTTGGGCGGCGATTTGCGCACGCCGAGCAGCAGCAGCGCCAACGCCTGGTCGCGCGTCTTGCCGTGGTACTTCGTATAGAAACGATTCATGTACACGCGGCTTTCCTGATCGGCGAAGCGCGTCAGATACATCTTGCGGATCTGCGGATCACCCAGCCATTGCGACGACGGCCCGGTGGTCTGCACCATTTCGTAATGAACGATGTCGCGCATCAATCGCACGAAAACCAGATTCACCGAATGCTGGAATGCGCGATGCACGGTCAGGATGCGGCTGTTGTCGTCGGATTCGAAATTGTTGAAGGTCTGCGCGCCGCCGCCCGTATAGAAGGTTTCGCCAGGACTGGCCGAGTACTTGCGCTCCACGGCAGCGTCGAGCATGGCTTGCAGCGAGCGGTCCGATGTGTGCGCAAGATAATCGAGCGACCAGCGCGTGAGCTGATCGTTCGGATCGTACTTGACGGCTTTCAGCTCCGCTGTGCTCAGCGGTGCATAACGCTTGTGCAGGTCGGAGACGATCTGCAAATACGTCACCACGGTACGCAGTTTCGCCGTCGAACCGAGATTGAGCCGAGCGCCGGAATTGATATCGAACGGCTGGTTGACGCTATCGGTTTGCACGCGCACGAGGTTAGCGCCGTCGCGCCGCTCGAACAGCGTGAAGCTATAAGCGATCTTCGAAGGATCATCCGACGCGCGCAGCATTTCGAAGCCGACGAGACCCGCGGCCTTCGCACCGTCGCGCGTAGCGGCAGCGGCGAGGCGTTCGCTCACGGCTTGCTGCACTGCGTTGTTGAGCGTGCCTTTCGCCTGCAGATCGAGGCGGTCGAGTTCGTAAAAACTCGGAATGCCGAGCGCGGCTAGCAGATGCGAGCGCATGGACGTGACCGCCTTGCGCGACACGAAGGACTCCGTGCTCGCCGTTCTCGCGGGCATGCGGTGCAAATCCACCACGGCGGACAGCGCGGCATCGCGCAACGGGATCGACACGATGCCGCCGTTCGCGAGCAGCCGCAGATAACTGTCGGTCAGCCGTTCGAGTTCTTTGTAGCCGTGATGCAGGAAATACGACGGCGCGCGTTGCGCGATCATCAGCGAGAGCACCTGGCGAAACGCCACGCCTTGCTCCGGCAGATTCTGTTCAGTCGAAGGCGCTTTCAGAATGCGATTGATGTCGTTGAAATCGCGCCCGTACCAGGCGGCGAGTCCGTCGCCAATGCCGTTGATTTCGCCTATGCCCGGTTGCGCGGCGAGCGGCACCGAGTTGAGATAGTGGACCACGATCTGCCGGCGCGCCGGCATGGTTTGCGGGCCGTTCAGATAGGCGCGCACCGAGGCCGACGCGATCTGCCGCAATTTCTCCGGCGGGCTCGCCGTGCGCCCGTCTGCCGAGTGGCGGAATTTTTCGATCTGCGTGGCGAGCGTGCTGCCGCCGGGCTGCGACTGATGGTGGTTGAACAAGCGCACGCCCTGATCGGCCAGGGCACGGCTGAAGCGGCCCCAGTCGATTGCCGGATTGCGGTTCGGCTGATCCGGATCGAGCAGATAACGGTCTTCGATAAAAAGCAGCGAATTCACGACGAGCGGCGGAATCGCGTCGAAGTTGTCATACACGCGGCCCGGGAACTGCGCGGAGAAGAGCGGCGCGCCCGTGCCATCGAAGAGTTGCAAGCCTGCCCGATCCTTTTCTTCGTATGGAAGAAAGAGGCCGTTATCCGCCAGCGACAGCATCCGCTCGGAATCGCGCGCCTGAGCACTCACTTCGAATCCACGTTGCAGCAGGCGCTGCTGGATCGACGGCAGCAGTGCATAGCCTAGACGGCTGTCGTAGGGACCTTTGTCGGCTTGAGGAAAACGGATGGAGTGACTGGGACCGTCGGCGACGGAGAAACCCACGTCGCGAGTCAGTTCGGAGAGATAGCGCGCCTGCAATCGCGAGGTTTCGATCTCGACCTGGCAAAAGCGCGCCGCCAGTGCCAGCAGGAGCAGTAACGCCGCCGCCAGCGCCCATTTGAACCACTTCCGCACAGACGCCGTGCCTGTTGCGCGAAACGGTAACCGAACCAGTGGCCGATTCATGCTGCTCTCCCCGAGCGGGCGCCATGCTCTTCTGACCTGGCGCACCTTCGAAGGAGTGTAGCGCGGAACATGAAGCCGCGATCGGTACGGATTTACCCGAGAGTGTCGCGGCTACAACACCCTTTTGCGACGCATGGCGCAGTGGCCATCGCCGTGAGATATTGAAAGTCTTTCGCGTGTCGAAAAAGCGCCGCTTCAGGCGCTTTTTTGCTTTCGTGCCGTGTGCTCCGGCAACCGTTTTGGCGTCGGCTTCGCCGCCTGCGCACTCAACAATTCGACGAACTGTTCCGCTGGCGGCGACAGCTCCCCACCCTTGCGCGTGACAACGCCAAAAGTCTGCGACGGCGATTTGAGTTTCACCGGAACGAGGCGCAGCATCCTTTTCCGCACGAACATATCTGCGATCGCGGTAGGCAAGAGCGAAACCAGATCGTGACTGCTTTGCAGCAGAGCGACCGTGACGAAAGTCGAAGCCGTCGACACCGGGTTGTCCGGCATGTCCAGACCGGCCAGATCCATCTCACGTTCGAGCAGCGCGTGCAGCGGCATATGCGACGGATACATCACCCAGCGATGGCCGGCCAGATCGCGCAGTTTCACCTCTTTCCTCGGCAACGACGGATGACCGTAGCCCACCACCACCGAGAGCGGCTCGTCGCCTAGCGGACGATAGTGATACTTCGATGGATCGGCCGCCACCGCCGCGCGACCGATTACCAGATCGAGCCGGCCGTCGTCGAGTTGCTGCAGCATGCGCGCGCTCGTGTCTTCCACCACTTCGACGGAAAGGTTCGGCTGCCCGGCATGCAGTTGATTCAGCGCCGGCACGACGCACTCCGGAATCGCGCCCATGATCGCGCCGATCGCGAGACGCCCGCCGCGCCCGGAACGTATCTCGGCGACGTCCTGGCAGAGCGCGGTGAGATCCGTCGTCACGAGGCGCGCGTAGCGGATCACGCAATGGCCGAGCTGGTTCGGGATCATGCCGCTTTTCGACCGCTCGAAGAGCGGCGCGTCGAGCATCGACTCCAGTTCCTGCAAGGCCTTGCTGGCCGCCGACTGCGTCAGCGACATCGCACCGGCGGCTTTGTGCAGCGACTTCTGGTCGTCGAGCGCAATCAGCAATTGGAGTTGCTTCATGCGCAGTTTCGAGAGCAGGAGGTTCAGGGTGTCTTTCATGGCTTACCGAGCGAACGCGAAGGTGAGTCGCGAAGGTGAGTCGCAAAAGCGATCACAAGATGGAAACAATTCAATATACCTGCCGGGTCCAGCTCCGTATAGTCGGCGACAGCCATCCTGCATGGAATCGACCCACACTTTGCGACAACGCTTATCACCATGACTCAGGCATCCACTTCTAGCGCCTTGCGCGGCGTGTTCCCCGTCGTGCCGACCATCTTCGACGACGCCGGCCGGCTCGACCTCGAAGGCCAGAAACGCTGCATCGATTTCATGATCGACGCGGGTTCGAACGGGCTGTGCATTCTGGCGAACTTCTCCGAGCAGTTCGCCCTATCCGACGACGAACGCACGACACTCATGCACGTGGCGCTCGAACACGTCGCGGGCCGCGTGCCGGTGATCGTCACGACCACGCATTTCAGTTCCCACCAGTGCGCCGAGCGCAGCCGCAGCGCACAGGCCGCGGGCGCCGCGATGGTCATGATCATGCCGCCGTATCACGGCGCGACGATCCGCGTCGGCGAGCGCGGCATCTACGAGTTCTACCGGACCGTGTCCGACGCAATCTCGATTCCGATCATGATTCAGGACGCGCCGGTGAGCGGCACGCCATTGTCCGCGCCGTTTCTCGCCCGTATGGCGCGCGAGATCGACCACGTGTCGTACTTCAAGATCGAAGTGCCGCAAGCGGCCAACAAACTGCGCGAACTCATCGAGCTCGGTGGCGACGCAATCGTGGGTCCATGGGACGGCGAAGAGGCGATCACGCTGATGGCCGATCTGGATGCGGGCGCAACCGGATCGATGACGGGCGGCGGCTACGCCGACGGCATCCGTCTGATCGTCGACGCCTATGCGGCCGGCGACACCGAGGCGGCCGCCGCCCACTATCAGCAGTGGCTGCCGCTGATCAACTACGAAAACCGCCAGGGCGGCCTCGCGTCGTGCAAGGCGCTGATGAAGGAAGGCGGCGTGATCCGTTCCGACGCGGTACGCCATCCGTTACCGCCAATGCATCCGGCCACACGCGAAGGACTGTTGAAGGTCGCGCGACGGCTCGATCCGCTGGTGCTGCGCTGGGGCCGATAAGCAGAAGCGCGTCAAAGCGCGACCGAAAGTACATGCAGACGCCAGCAAGCATGACCTGAGCCGGCCAACCCATTCCGGTCGAAGGCGGTTGCCAATCCATCGACAACCGCCCTCGACCTCATCAGGGATGAGCCGTGCCCCCCGTGCTTTGTCAAACCACCCGCCATGCGCTATCCGTCCCGCATCGCGTGGCTCCGTTACCCGCCGTTCATCGACTGGCGCAACGACCCTACCCTCACTCACACGCACCCCGTGTCCTCTTCGCCCGCCATCCTGTCATCGCGCGAACGAACGCACGCAACCCACGCAACGCCGGGCTCTGCAGCCACATACGCGAACCTCGCCTCAACGGATGCGCGCCCAACGAAAAAAACCGCATATAAGACGACGGAGAAATTGAGTAACATAGGCCCGCAAGCTCACCCTAACTTTCTCCATGACCGCCAATCCTCGAGAACTGACGCCGGAAACCCTCGCCGAGCTGCTCGAACGTGTCGCCAAACAGGACGGCGCGGCATTGCGCGAGCTATATGATCTCGCCGCCCCGAAACTGTTTGGCCTTGCTCTCCGTATATTGAGCAAGCACGAGTGGGCCGAAGAAGTCTTGCAGGACAGCTTCGTCAATATCTGGCGCTTTGCCGGCGACTATCGCCGCGCGCTGTCCGCCCCGATGACGTGGATGTCGGCAATCGTCCGTAATCGTGCTCTCGATCACCTGCGGCGGGTCAACTCGCAGGAAACAGAATGGAGCGATGCGTTGGACGATCTCGTGGCAACCGGCGATCCGGATCCCGAAGCGCTGACGGCGGTCAGCCTGCAGGCACGTTTGCTGGCCGGCTGCATGCAGCAACTGGAGCCGGCGCAGCGTCAGGCAGTTGCCCTCGCCTACCTGCGCGACCAGAGCCATAGCGAGATCGCCGAAGTGCTGACGGTGCCGCTCGGCACCATCAAGTCATGGATCAGACGCGGCCTCGCCAAGCTCAAGACCTGCCTGGGAGGCGAGTGATGAATCTCCATCGCTATCCTCAGCTAGTCGATCTGCTGGCCGCCGAATATGTGCTCGGCACGCTGCGTGGTGGCGCGCGCCGCCGCTTTCAACGCTACGCGGACCACGACACGACGATCCGCAAGGCCGTCGACGAATGGCAGCGCCGCATCTCGCCAATGGCCGAGCTCGCGGAGCCGCGCATGCCGCCGGCCGCCGTGTGGGAAGCCATCGAACGGCGTCTCGGCCTCACGGCGGCGCGGGAAGCGGCACGCCCGCGCAGCGTGGTGGAAATACCGGCGCGGCCGTCACGCAGCCTGTTCGAGAACCTGGCGTTCTGGCGCGGCTGGGCACTCGGCGTCACGGGTGTCGCGGCCGTCGCCCTGGTGGTCGCCGTGCGCTCACTGTTGCCGTCCGCCAACGCGCCTGTCACGGCGCCGACCGTGGCTCAGCAACCCGAAACGGCCGTGTCGCATGTGGCCGTGCTGAACAATAAGGACGCGCATCCGGTCATGCTGGTCGCGTGGGACGAAGCGCATTCGACCATGACCGTGCATCCGCTCGGCAAGGTCGATCTGCCCGCGGGCCGGGCCATGGAACTGTGGGGCATTCCGGCGAGCGGCCATCCGGTTTCGCTCGGCATGCTGCCGGACAGCGCGAACGGCAAGGTCACCGCCGGCCAGCAGAAGCCGGAGAGTTACGCGGCGCTGGCCGTCTCGATCGAAGCGCCGGGCGGCTCGCCCGATCACAACGCGCCGAGCGGTCCGGTGGTGTTCACCGGCAAGCTGCTGCCGGTGTCCTGAGGCCGCTCACGTTCACCTCGACGCCTGGTCCGCCCAGGCCGGCATTCGCTCGACGCGGGTGCCGGCCTTTCGTATCCACCGTTTGACAAGCGGATCGCGCAACGGCTGGACGCACGCGCGCGATTGCCGCTACCCTAGCCCTATGCAAAGCTTTTACGAAGCCACTGTCACGCGTTCGTCCGCCTATGCGCCGCTGGCCGGGCGCCGTAGCGCCCATGTCTGCATCATCGGCGGCGGTCTCGCGGGATTGTCCACGGCATTGGGACTCGCCGAGCGGGGCGTCGCCGACGTCACCGTGCTCGAAGCCCGTCAGGTCGGTTTCGGCGCCTCCGGGCGCAACGGCGGGTTCGTGTTCGGCGGCTACAGCCTCGATTGCGCCGACCTGCTGAAAACCCTTGGCGCGGCTCGCGCCCGCGAGCTGTACACGCTGACCACCGACGCCGTCGATCTGATGAGAAAGCGCATCGCGCGCTATCGCATCGACTGCGACGCGACCGACGCCGGCGTGATCCTCGCCAACTGGTTCGACGAACCGGCGCGGCTCGAGTCGCAGCGTCGCCTCATGCGCGATTCGTTCGGCGTCGAGTGGGAACCGGTGACGGCGGAACAGTTGGCTTCGCAACTCAAGACGCGCCGTTATCACGGCGGGCTGTTCGAGCGCAACGCGTTCCACTTTCATCCACTCAAATACGTGCTCGGCGTGGCCGGCGCCGCGGCCCATGGCGGCGTACAGATTCATGAGCACTCGCCGGTCGTGCGTCTGCAGCGAGATGGCGACGGGTTCGTGGTGCACACACAGCACGGCGCGCTGGAAGCACGCCACGTCGTGATGGCGGGCGGCGGCTACGCGCGGCACGTCTACCCGCGCGTCGAACGCGCGGTGCTGCCGATCGCCACCTACGTGATGGCCACCGAGCCGCTCGGCGCACGCCTGAAAGATGCGATCGACACCCGCGCCGCCGTCTACGACACCCGCTTCGCCTTCGACTATTACCGGCCGCTGCCCGACACGCGCATTCTGTGGGGCGGCCGCATTTCGGTGCGTGACCGCGCGCCCGAGGTGATTGCGCGCCTCTTGCGGCGCGATCTGCTCAAGGTTTATCCGCAACTGCACGACGTGCGTATCGAACACGCATGGGGCGGCCTGATGAGCTATGCGCGGCACAAGATGCCGCAAATCGGCCGCAGCACCGACGGCGTCTGGTATGCGGTCGGCTTCGGCGGGCACGGCATGGCGCCGACCACCGTGTCGGGCGAACTGCTGGCGGCGGCCATTGCGGGCGAGCGTCCGGTGCCCGAGGCATTCGCGTCTTTCGGTTTGACTCCGACGTATGGCGCGTTGGGTCTCGCGGCGGCGCAACTCACCTACACCGCGATGCAGACGCGCGACGCGCTCGCCGCGCGCCGCAGGCCCACTGTTTGACGTTGGCCAATACACGGCCGCTTATGCCCGGGACCCGCCTCGGACGCCAGTTTGGCCATGCTAGAATGCGCCGTCACTGCCGCTCGAATACACAATGAAAAAGGGAAGCAAGGCTGCCGAGCCTGATACCAACGGCATCCCGTCCGACAGTCCGCGTACCGACACCCGGCGCAAGTACGATCCCGAACAGACGAAGCGCAACATCCTCGAGGTCGCGACCCAGGAGTTCTCCGCGATGGGATTGACGGGCGCGCGCGTCGACGCAATCGCGGAGCGTACGAACACCACCAAGCGCATGCTGTACTACTACTTCGGCAGCAAGGAAGGGTTGTACCAGGCGGTGCTGGAAAAGGTGTACGGAGACATTCGCGCGCTCGAACAGGATCTGCACGTCAGCGAACTCGACCCGATCGAGGGAATGCGCGCGCTAGTCGAGTTCACGTTCGACTATCACGACCGTCAGCGCGATTTCGTGCGGCTCGTCACCATCGAAAATATTCACGGCGCCAAGTACGTCGAGCAGGTCAAGAGCTTCAAAGGCCGCAACGTCACCGTGATTCATACGATCGAAGATCTGCTCAAGCGCGGTATCGCGACCGGACAATTCCGCAGCGACCTCGATCCGATCGATCTGCATTTGCTGATCAGCTCGCTGTGCTTTCACCGCGTCGGCAATCGCCACACCTTCGGCGCGGCGTTCGGGCGCGATCCGTCGCATCCGCGCTTGCGCGCGCGACATCGCGCCATGATCGTCGACGCCGTGCTGCGTTTCGTGCGCAAGGACGACTGAGGGGAGCCTCAAAGTAAAAAACGGGACGTAGCTCGCGCCACGTCCCGTTTTTTTCGTCGGGTCCCGGACCGCTCAATCCACCAGCACGATCCGCTTGATATCGCCGACGATAAAGATATACGACAGCGCGCCGACCAGCGCAATCGCGCCGATGAACACCAGCGCGCCGACAAACGAGCCCGTCGCCGCGACGATGAAACCCACCACCAGCGGCGTCACGATGCCGGCCAGGTTGGCGGCGAAGTTGAAGATGCCGCCGGTCACGCCGAGCAGGCCTTCCGGCGCGATGTCCGACACCAGCGTCCAACCCAGCGCCGCCATGCCCTGCGCAAAAAACGCCACCGACAGAATCGCGATCACCGCCACGTTGCTCTCGACATAGTTGGCGAGAACGATGGTCGACGCGAGCAGCAGGCCGGCAATGATCGGCAGCTTGCGCGCCACGTTCGCCGACTTGCCGCGGCGCAGCAGCCAGTCGGAGAAAATGCCGCCGAACATCACACCGATCGAAGCGGCAATGAATGGCATGATCGCGAAGAAGCCGATCTTCAGCCATGCCATGTGGCGTTCGGTGGCGAGATACGTCGGGAACCAGGTCAGGAAGAACACCAGCGTCGAGTTACCGGCGAACTGGCCGAGACAGATGCCGGCCAGTTGACGATGCTTGAGCAGCCGTCCAATGGTGCGCCATTCGAAGCCGCTCTTCGCCTTCGCCGCCGCACCTGTGGCGTCCGATGCATCGCCGCTCTTCTTCGCGCTCGTGAGACCGCCGCCCGCTTCGATATAGTCGAGTTCCGCCTGATTCGCCGACGGGTGATCGCGCGGCTCACGATAGAACATCCACCAGATCACGCCGAACACGAGGCCGACGCCGCCCACCACGTAGAACAGCGAGCGCCAGCCGAAAACGCCCATCAGCATGAACAGGAACGGGCTGAAAAAAGCCAGGCCGATGTATTCGCCGACCGTGTACGTGCCCGTCGCCATGGCGCGTTCGCTCTGCGGGAACCACGTGGCGACCACCCGGCTATTGGTCGGGAAACACGGCGCTTCCGAGACGCCGAGGCCGAGCCGGAACGCGAACAGCCCGCCGATGCCGTGCACCAGCCCTTGCGCGAGCGTGCACAGCGACCAGAAGGTCATCGACAGAAAATAAGTGAGTTTGCTGCCGAAGCGGTCGAGAAACAGACCGCCCGGAATCTGCGAGGCCACATAGCTCCACGAAAACACCGAGAAAAGCAGCCCCATGAGCGCGGCGTTGATGCCGAGCTCTTTGGTCAACTGCGGCGCGGCGATGCCGAGCACCGTCCGGTCGAGATAATTGATCATCGTTCCGACCGCGAGCAGCGCCAGAATCTGATAGCGGGCTTTCGAGCGGCGCGCGGTGCTTACCGCGGCGCCTTTCGGCGTCGCGGCGTCGGCCTGGGTGGATGAAATGGGTTGCTGCATGTGGTGATCGTCTCCTCTGCTTGTTAGCGGTTGGTGCGCTGCCGCTTAGCGTTGCAACAACGATTGAAAATGGCTGTACACCCGCTCGGCGTCGGGTTCGAGACCAGTGAAGATGCGCATGGCGTCGACCGCCTGATACACCGCCATGCCGCCACCGCTCAGCGTGCGGCAGCCGATTGCCTCGGCCGCCTCCAGCAGCGCGGTGCGGATCGGAAAATAGACGATGTCCGCCACCCACAAATCGCGGTGCAGCAATTCGACCGGCAGCGGCAAGCCGGGCAATTTCGCCATGCCGGTGGGGGTGGCGTGAATCAGGCCATTGGCGGCCGCGAGCGACTCGGCGAGCGAACTGCCGGCGCTGACCGCGGCGGCAGGAAAACGCGTCTGCAATTCTTCAGCGAGCGAGGCGGCGCGCGTAGCATCCACATCGAACAGCGTGAGCGATTTCGCGCCCATGTTCAGCGCGGCGTGCGCGACCGCCGCGCCGGCGCCGCCCGCGCCCAGTTGCACGACGCGCTCCAGCGACACGTCCGGCAAGCCGCGCTGGAACGCGCGGGCGAAACCGGACCAGTCCGTGTTGTGACCGATACGTTTGCCGTCCTTGAACAGGACCGTGTTGACCGCGCCGAGCGCGCGCGCGTCGTCGGACAGTTCGTCGAGCAGGGGAATCACGGCCTGCTTGCACGGATACGTGATGTTCAGGCCGTTGAAGCCCATGCGTTCGGCGGCCGTGAGCAGATCAGGCAGGGCGGCGATGTCGAGCTTCAACGCTTCCAGGTCGATACGCCGGTACACGTAGTGCAGGCCGAGCTTGCTGCCCTCTTCCTCGTGCATCGCGGGCGTCAGCGATCCGCCAATGCCCGATCCGATCAGACCGACCAGATAGGAATGAGGTGTTGCTTGTGAGTTCGCTTGTGAGTTCATTTCGCCGCCCTATGCTTAAGAATGCTGGCCATCCGCTCCAACGCCAGTACATAGCCTTGCGTGCCGCAACCGATGATGACCGCCTCCGCCACCGCCGACACGTACGAGTGGTGCCGGAACGCCTCGCGGCGATGCACGTTTGAAATATGCACTTCGATCACCGGCTTTTCGATCGCGGAAAGCGCGTCGGCGATGGCAACCGAGGTATGCGTGTAAGCCGCCGGATTGATCACGATGCCATCGACCTTGGTCCGCGACGCGTGCAGCCAGTCGATCAGTTGATGCTCGGCGTTCGACTGGCAGAAGTCGATCGACAGATCCAGCCGCTCGCCGGCATCGCGGCAGAGTTTCGCGACGTCGTCGAGTGTTTCCGAGCCGTAGAAGGTCGGCTCGCGCGTGCCGAGCAGATTGAGATTCGGTCCATTGAGGACCAGTACGGAGGCAAAACTCATGAGATCCACTCCTGCAAAGTGAGGCCTGAAGCCAACCACGGCGACCGCGGTGCTCTGGCAACGTGACCGAAGTGTGCGCGCATTGGCCGCCGTCGTCATTCGGGGTTTCTACGAATTTGTACCATCTAGTTAGTTTGTATAAACTGTCGGAAACTTCGGTTAGCGTGGACCATTGTGACCTGTGTCTTGCTGACATAAGTAACGAACTGGCCCATTTTGCGCAATGCAGCATGCCTGCCGCCGGCGCCTGCCAGTGCCGCGCGAGACGCCGTTGCGCGCCTTATCCAACAGCCGTTTGATTGTTTTTGCAGGAGCCGTCCATGCAACGTTCGATTGCCACCGTGTCGATCAGCGGAACCCTTGTCGAGAAGCTGACCGCGATCCAGGCGGCGGGCTTCGAAGGCGTCGAGATCTTCGAGAACGACTTGCTGTATTTCGACGGTTCGCCCGCCGACGTGCGGCGCATCGCCGAAGATCTCGGGCTGAAGATCATGCTGTTTCAGCCGTTTCGCGATTTCGACGGTGTCAGCCCGGAGCGCCTCGAGCGCAATCTCGACCGCGCAAAGCGCAAGTTCGACGTGATGCATGAACTGGGTACGGACCGCATTCTGGTGTGCAGCAACGTGTCGCCCGACACCATCGGCGACGATTCGCTGATGACCGACCAGCTCGGCGCCCTGGCCCGCGCCGCCGAGGCTGCCGGTGTGATCGCGGGCTACGAAGCGCTCGCGTGGGGCAAACACGTCAAGACGTACCGGCACGCGTGGAAACTCGTGAATGCCGTCAATCATCCCAATCTCGGGCTCGTGCTCGACAGCTTTCACACGCTTTCGTTGAACGACACGGTGGACGGTATCGCCGATATTCCGGGCGAACGCATCGCCTTCGTGCAGATCGCCGACGCGCCGAAGCTCGCCATGGACGTGCTCGAATGGAGCCGCCACTATCGCTGCTTCCCGGGCCAGGGCGATTTCGATCTCGCCAATTTCACCGCGCAGGTCGTGAAAACGGGCTACAGCGGGCCGCTTTCACTGGAAATCTTCAACGACGGCTTCCGCGCCGCGCCCACCACCATCACGGCCGCGGACGGCCATCGTTCGCTGCTGTTCCTCGAGGAACAGACCCGCGCGCTGCTCGAATCCACGCAGCAGCCGGTCGGCGACCTGTACCGCTCGCCTGCGGCGCCCGCGCACGTCGGCTATCAGTTTCTCGAATTCGCGGTCGACCACGGCACGCGCGCGCAACTCGTCGACTGGCTCGGCAAACTGCGCTTTCGCGAGGCCGGCCGGCATCGTTCGAAAGAGGTCACGCTTTACCAGCACGGCGCGGCTTCGATCGTGCTGAACGCCGAGCCGGATTCGTTCGCCAATGCGTTTTTCCAGCAGCATGGTTTGTCGCTGTGCGCGTCGGCGTTTCGCGTGGACGACGCCCATCAGGCGTTCGAGCGCGCCGCCGGCTTCGGCTACGCGCCGTTCTCCGGGCAGATCGGGCCGAACGAACGCGTGCTGCCCGCCGTGCAGGCGCCGGACAGCAGCCTGAATTATTTCGTCGACGAAACGCCGGATCAGCCCACCCTGTTCGAGGCCGATTTCGTTCTCACCGACATCAACGGTCCGACCGAAGTCGGGCCGCTCAGCCGTATCGACCATGTTTGCCTGTCGGTGCCGGCGAATTCGCTGGATACGTGGGTGCTGTTCCTGCGAACCGCCTTGGGGTTCGACGCCGAACCAGGCGTGCTGGTGCCCGATCCCTACGGTCTCGTACGCAGCCGCGCGCTGCGCAGCCGCGACGGCTCGGTGCGCATCGTGCTGAATGCCTCCGTGGACCATCACACGGCGGTAGCCGAGGCGCTGCACACGTATCACGGGTCCGGCCTGAACCACGTCGCTTTCAGCACTGGCGACATTTTCAGCGCGATGCCCGAGTTCGTCGCCGACGGCTTGCCGGTGTTGCGCATTCCACGCAATTACTACGAGGATCTCGCCGCTCGCTACGCCTTGCCGGACGAGACGCTGGAGGCGCTGCGCGCCAATAACATCCTGTACGACCGCGACGAGCGGGGTGGCGAATTTTTCCACGCTTACACGGAACAGCTCGACCAGCGTTTCTTCATGGAAATCGTCGAGCGGCGCGGCGGTTACGACGGCTATGGCGCGGCCAATGCCGCCGTGCGGCTTGCCGCGCAAGCGCAGCGCCGCAAATAGGCTTTCCGGCGGGTTGGACAGGCACAGGAAGGTCCGTCCAGCGGGGCCAGCCGGGCACGGCGCGTGCGGCATCGACTGGGGAGCCGCGCCGCACCGATATAATGGCGCCTGATTTCGCGGTCCATGCCGCGCGGCTGTGCCATGTGCGGGCGTCGCACGTACTGTCAGCCGAATGTAACGCCAGGAGAGATATGAAGAAGTTTGCCGTAGTCCTGTCAATTCCCCTGCTTCTCAGCGCGTGTGCGTACTTCCAGAAGAATCCGGATGCCGGCGAGCCCGTCGCGGACACCACCACGCAGCGCTCCGTCAACGACGTGGTCTCGTGTCTGACGCAAGTGGCCTCCAGCCACAACGCCGCGTTCAAATCCACGGCGATTCCGCAAGGCCAGATGCTCGACTTCGGCGATTCGAATATCGTCAAGGTACGCAGCGACAATGGCGCCACGACTTACCGTTTCTACGCGGGCAAACGCCACGTGAACAACCTGTGGATCGAGACAGCGGGCAAAACCTGCGCCCCGTAAGGGTTTGCGGCCGAAAGCGCGTGTAAGTGTGACAAACGGTAACTTGGGTCGGTGCAATCTTCGTGTCACGGTGTTACAGGATAATGGTGTCTTAAGAATCGTTTAAGACTTCGTCCGCATCATCCAGTCGACACTAACCCGCACAAGGTGCGCACCATGAACCAGCCCGATTCGAACACTAACGACGCCGCGGCGCCGGCAAAGCGGCCTACCATCCTGCGCCGCCTGCTGAGCCACCACGAACTGGCGACGTTGCTGCTGTTGCTGCACGCGCCGATCGACGCGTCCGCCAAACCCGAGATTCCGCAGCTTCACGAAGCCGGACTGATTGAAACGGTTTCCAGCGACGCCGGCAATTCGCATATCCGTTTGACGCCTGAAGGCAACGCCGTGCTGCGTGGCCTCGGTGTGAAGTAACGCGCGCCGCGATAACCGCATTCAAAGGCGCGCGCCCAGGCTTGAGCCCCTTAGGCGGTGAAGCGGTGACGAGCCCCGCGGACAAACGCCACGGCCGGATCGCGCAACTCACGCCTGCCACACCCCGTAGCCCGCTTCGCGCAGTCCAATCGCCAGTTCCACTTCCATATCCTGTGCGCCGCGGTAAGGCATGGGATTGAACACCTCATATAACTCAGGCACGAGCCGCAACCCGTAATCGCGCACATAGCGATTGGCCTGAATGCCGGCCTTATGCCGGTCAAAGCGCAGATCCCGGGTCCAGTCCCGTCATTCCCACATAGACGCAAGGCTTGTCGAACCGGTAGTCCGGATTCGCGCGCCGAAAGCGCGCCTCGTTCCACACCTTGTCGTCCAGCGCGACGACGTAGACATAGTAGTGATGCTTGCGACGAGCCATGTCCGGCGATTCAGCTCCGCGAAGTGCCGTGCAGCAGCATGCGGTATTCGGTCGGCGTCACGCCGACGGTCGCCTTGAATTGTCTCGTGAACGCGCTGTGGTCGGTGTAGCCGCACAGCGCGGCGACGTCGGTGACCTTGTCGTGCGAGACCAGCAGCGCCGTCGCGGCGTCAAGCCGGGCCTTCAGCAAGACCTGGCGCGGCGTCAGATGAAACACCTTGTGAAAATAGCGCTCCAGTTGCGCGACCGACATATCGGCCATCGCCGCAAGCTGCTTCAGATTCAAAGGCTGAACGTAGTTGGCCTGGATGGACTGCACCACCGCGGCGAGTCGGCTGTAGGCCGGATGACTGCTTTCGTCCGCTTTCAGGTCGCGGGAAATGCCGGCGAGGCCGACCACCTTGCCCGCCGCATCCCGCAGCGGCTGCTTGCAGGTCAGGCACCAGCCCGGCTGCCTGCCGGGATACAGATGCAGTTCCAGTTGGTCGATCAGCTGATTGCCGACGTTGATGATCGCCTTGTCCTGCGCCGTATAGATGCGCCCAAAGCGGCGCGGAAACACGTCCTCGGCGGTCTTGCCGAGCAGCGCCGCCTTTTCCTTGAAGCCACAGCGGGACGCGAGCGTGCGGTTCACCAGCGCATAGCGCGCCTCGGCGTCCTTGACGAAGAACACGACATCCGGCATCGCGTCGAACACCGGCTCCAGCAGCCTGAAGTGCGACAGCATGCCGGACAGCGTTGCGTCGTCCGTATCGAGCGGATGAGCCAGCGTGTTCATCATGCGGGTCTCGTTGGTCCGTGCGTTGATGGGGCATTGGGGGGCACGACCGCCGTTGCAGGCTGGCGGTCGACGCGTGCGGTCGATTATAGGTCCGCGCCGCGGCCGAACAATATCCGCCGGCCAGCGTCCACACGGCCGGTGGGCGAACGGCTTATTCGGTTGGCGGCGGCTCCACATTCGCCGCCATCAAGGTGCCGATTTGCGCCGGGCTGAAAGGCGGGCGCGGCGCCGCGGCCTCCCAACCGAAATACAGGCTCGCCGCCGCGCCGCAAATCCTTCCCTGACAGGCGCCCATGCCGCAGCGGGTATGCAGCTTGGCGTCGCGCGAGTTCGCAAACTCGCGGACTTCGCCGATGCTCACGTCCTCGCAGCGGCACAGCAGCGTGGCGTCAGCGGGCGGCGTGCGTGCGGCGGCGCGCAGGGCGAAGGCCGCGTCGACGCGTCGGCCGAACCCGCGCCATCGCGCCCGCTGCGTGTCGAGCGCCGCGTGGACCGCTGCCGCGCCGCTTGCAGCGAGGCCGGCGATCTCGCCCTCCACACCGGCCAGCTCGGCGCCGCCGACCCCGGTACACTCGCCCGCCGCGAACACGTTCTCCACCGATGTGCGCTGTTCGCCGTCGACGACAATCTCGCCCGCCTCGCCGATCGCGCAGCCGAGCGCTTGCGCCAGCGTGACGTTCGGCACGAGCCCATAGCCGCACGCGATGCGGTCGCAATCGAGGGTGACGCGCCGCCTCCCCGGCCCGCGCACGATGGTGACACGCTCGACGCGGCCGTCCCCATGCGCCGCTTCGACGATACTGCTGGTCCAGTAATTCAGGCCCGCGAACCCGCGCGTCATGCCGACGGCTTGCCGCAACTTGGCGGGCTCGGCCAGCAGGGAGACGCCGAAACGCGCGACGTCGAACGCCGACGCCTGCTCCACCACCGCCACCACCTGCGCCCCCGCCGCGCGCGCCGTGGCGAGCGCGGCGATCAGCAACGGACCGCTGCCGGCAATCACGATCCGCTCGCTACGCACCGGCATGCCGCCCTTGATGAGCGCCTGCAGCGCGCCCGCGCCGGTCACGCCCGGCAATGTCCAGCCTGGGAACGGCAAAAGCCGTTCTCGCGCGCCGGTCGCAAGGATCAGGCGCTCATACGTGATGCACGCGCCGCCGTGTTGCGCGGATTCGAGCAACAACCCGCGTGAATCCAGCGGCGCAACCACGCGAGACGACGGCCAATGCGTGAGGTTGCCTTGCCCGCTCAGCGCGTCGAGGAGGTGACGCAACGGCGCTTGCGGCGAATCGCCCGGACCTTGCCGCCAGATCTGGCCGCCGGCGCGTGGATTGTCGTCCAGCAGAGCGACCGTGGCTCCCGCGCGCGCGGCAGCGTGCGCGGCGTTCAAGCCGGCCGGACCCGCGCCGACAATGACGATCTCGAAGTGTTGTTTCATAGTGTGGCTGGCGCGTCGTCGAGTCGGCCGAGACGGGATTGCGCCAGAGAACGCCCTCCGCCTTCGATGTCGAATGGCTGTTTCAAGGCATGTTCACCGCAACGTTGGTACGAACGACCTGGTCCTGCCGGCACACGGCCTGGCAAGCCAGCACATGCGCCCGCCCGTCGATCGTCACACGGCATTCCTGGCACACGCCCATGCCGCACAGCGCGGCGCGAGGCTCGCCGCTCACCGAGATCCGCGTGCTGCGAATACCCGCCAGCACGAGCGCAGCGGCCACGGTCGTGCCGGGCGCGACAGCGATACTCCGGCCGTCGATCGTCAAGTGGATGCTTGCCGCGTCGCTGCTACGAGTCATGGGCCACCTTTCGGGCAAAACGCTCAGGTAGATAAGGCTCGACCGCAATCGGCGCGACGCTCGCCACGATCTGCGCGGCAAGCAGCTTCGCGCTCGCGAGCGAGGTCGTCACGCCGAGGCCCTCGTGCCCGACGGCAAGCCATACGCCGGGCGCGAAATCGCCGGCCGCGCCGATCATCGGCAGGCCGTCCGGCGTGGCCGCGCGAAATCCGGTCCACGCGCGAATGCCGTTGAGCGTCGGCAGCACCGGCAGGTAGTGCGCGGCGCGCTGCAGCATCTGCGCGAGCACAGGCATGTCGACGGCGGGATCGGTGCTGTCGAACTGGCGCGACGAGCCGATCAGCAATTGCCCCGTGGGCCGCGGTTGCGCATTGAACGCCACCGACGTGCCCGCCGCGTGATGCGCGCTCTTGATGTAGCCGAGTTCCAGCAGCTGATGCCGGATCAGGCCAGGATAACGGTCCGTGATCAGCAGGTGGCCCTTTTTCGGCTGCAGCGGCAGCGACGGCACGAGGTGCTGCGCGCCCAGACCATTGGCAACGACGACGTGCGCCGCGCCGACACGTTCGCCGTCGGCAAGCGTGATGCCGCTCGCGCCGATCGAGGTCACCTCCGCACCCAGGCGCACGCGGATATTCGTGGCGGCCGGCGATTGCGTCAGCAGCCATTCGGCGACGGTCGGCGCATACACGATGCTGTCGTGTTCAATGCGCAAACCGCCCGCCATCGACGCCGCCAGTGCCGGCTCGCAAGCCCGCAACGCGGCCGCGTCGAGCAGTTGCGCTGTCATGCCTTGAGCCTCGAACGCGGCATGCATCGCGCGGGCGGCATGTTGCTCTTCTTCGTCCGCTGCGACCCAGAGCGTGCCGCAGCGCGCGAACGCGTCGCGCGCGCGCAGTTGCGGCGCGAGTTCGAGCCACAAGTCTCGTGAATACCGACTCAGCGCGAATTCCGCCGGCGAGTCGTTCATCACGACGATGTGGCCCATGCCCGCCGCCGTCGCTCCGCCGCCGATGCCCCGCGCGTCGAACACGTCGACCCGCATGCCGAGCGCCGCCAGTTCCGCCGCGCAAGCCGCGCCGACAATGCCGGCCCCGACGATCAACACGTCTGCCGTCATGCCGTGCGGATGCCCCACGCAAAGGGATCACGCTCGTCGAAGCACAGGCGCGCTTCCGCCGTAATGTAGGCGTGGCCGGTAATGGTGGGAATCACGTGGACGGCGTCGCCGGCATGGCGATAGCTCGCCTCGAACACGCTGCCGATAATGCTTTCCTGCCGCCACACGGCCCCTTCGGCCAGCTTGCCGTCGGCGGCGAGACAGGCCACTTTGGCGCTGGTGCCCGTGCCGCATGGCGAGCGGTCGTATGCATTGCCGGGACAGAGCACGAAGCTGCGGCTGTCGATACCGTCGCGCGAACCGGGGCCAAAGAGTTCGATGTGGTCGATCAAGGCACCCTCCGCGCCGGAGATGCGCTGTGCGATCAGCGCGTCGCGAATCGCTCCGCTGAACGTCGTCAATTCGCCGATACGCGAAGCCTCCAACGCGCGCCCATGATCGGCGACGAGAAAGAACCAGTTGCCGCCCCAGCCGATGTCGCCCGTCAGCACGCCGTGGCCCGGCACCTCCACCTGGACGGACTCGCGATAGCGATAGGCCGGCACGTTGCGTACGGCGACGCTGCCATCCTCGTTGAGCGTCGCTTCGACAACGCCGACCGGCGTCTCGATCCGATGGCGCCCCGGCCCGATCCGTCCCAGGTGCGCGAGCGAGACGACGAGCCCGATCGTGCCGTGCCCGCACATGCCGAGGTAGCCGACGTTGTTGAAAAAGATCACGCCGGCCGCGCACGTGGGATCGTCGGGCTCGCAGAGCAGCGCGCCCACCACCACATCCGAGCCGCGCGGCTCGGTGACGATGCCCGCGCGCCAGTCGTCGAAGTGCGTGCGGAATACTTCGAGCCGTTGCGCCAGCGTACCGCCGCCGAGATCCGGGCCGCCCGACACCACGAGGCGGGTCGGCTCACCGCCGGTGTGCGAGTCGATGATGTTTAAGGTTTTCATGATCGTCATGGTAGAAACGGCGGACAGCCGAGTCTTGGTGTGCTTAAGCGCGGATTGTGACGATTTCGGCATAGTCAACTGAACGTGCGGCGACCTCGCGCGCTCGACAGATGGCGGTCCGGCAGCGTCTGCCGGACGCGCACGGAGAGCGGCCTGCCGCGGGTGGCGTCGTGCCAGCCATGCACTTCGACTCACTTCGCGTCTTATCCCAAAATAAGGGATACGCCTTGACCCGGCGACGCTTCAGGCAAAGCGGTTATGCTGAAATCGTCATTCGCCGCGCGCGATTCACGCAAGACGGCAGGATTTTCCCTGCTTACACTGCGCTGGAACACATCACACTCAGGAGAGCAGTCGTGGCGCATATCTGGGAAGGCGTATTGCCCGCAGTCACCACCAAATTCAACGCGGATTTCAGCATAGACCGCGTATGGACCGGTAAGAATATCGAAGCGCAGATCGACGCGGGAGTGGACGGCATCATTGTGTGCGGATCGCTGGGTGAAGCGTCGACACTCTCGCTGGATGAAAAGCTGCAAGTGCTCGACATCGCCGTCGAGGCCTCGCGCGGCCGTGTGCCGGTCCTGTTGACGATCGCCGAAAACAGCACGCTCGACGCCTGTCGTCAGGCCGAAGCCGGCAGCCGCCATGGCGCGGCCGGTTACATGGTGCTGCCGGGACTGCGCTATCTGTCGGACCGCCGCGAGACACTGCACCATTTCCGCAGCGTCGCCGACGCGAGCGAACTGCCGTTGATGATCTATAACAATCCGCTCGCCTATGGCGTCGACATGACGCCCGACATGTTCGCGGAAATCGCCGACGAGAAGAAGATCGTCGCGATCAAGGAGTCATGCGGCGACGTGCGGCGCGTGACCGACCTGATCAACGTGGTCGGCGACCGCTTCGCGATTCTGTGCGGGGTCGACAATCTCGCCATGGAAGCCATCCTGATGGGCGCGCATGGCTGGGTGGCCGGTCTCGTGTGTGCGTTTCCGCGTGAGACGGTGGTGATCTACAAGTTGTTGAAGGCGGGACGCCTCGAGGAAGCGCGAGCGATCTACCGCTGGTTCGCACCGCTGCTCGCACTCGACGTCTCGGCAAAGCTGGTGCAGAACATCAAACTCGCCGAAACGATCGTCGGACTGGGTACCGAACCGGTGCGGCCGCCGCGCCTGCCGCTGGTGGGCGACGAACGCAAAGCGGTCGAAGCGTTGATTCGCAAGTCGATCGAAACACGGCCCACGCTGCCGCAAATCTGATCTGATCTGACCGGATCGGCCTCAGGCTGCCTGCTTCTCGGTGTCGGCGTCGACGTCTGCCTCTGCGTCTGCGTCGACTGATTCGCCGCGGCGCAGATGCAGCAGCCTGTAGCCGCTTTTATAAACCGGTTGCAACCGGAATTCGTTTTGCGGCTCGATCTCGAGCAGCAGGCGCAGCCGCGAAACGTGACTGTCGATCGTGCGGGTGAACTCGCGGAATTCGCGCCCCCATACCATTGCGAAAATGTGATCGCGTGACAGCACGCGGCCGATATTGGAGAAGAACAACGACGCCAGCCGGTACTGCGTGCCGGATAGCTGGACCGGCTGGCCGCGCAGCATGACGAGCTGGCGGCGCGTGTCGAAATGGTACGGGCCCACGTCGAAACTCGCGGCACTGAACCTGTCCGGATACGCTCGCCGCAGCAGCGCAGCAACCCGCTCGCGAAACTCGGCGGCGCGCAGCGGCAACCCGACATAGTCGTCCGCGCCGGCAACGAAGGCGCGCACGACATGGTCCTCCGCCATGTCCGCCGAGGCGAACATCACCGGCAGACGGTCGCCGCCCACCGCACGCGCCGCCCGTAGAACCTCGCCGCCCGAGAGCCGCAGTCCCTGCCAGTCCAGCACCAGCAGATCCACGGTGGAGCGCGCGAGCATTCTCGACATGCTCAAGCCGTCGTCGAAAGCCGTGCAGGTGTGACCGGCGGACGTCAGGACCCGTTCGATCGACTGACGCATGACCGGGTCACGTTGAAGGATGGCAATGCGCATGGGATAACTCTTAACTGATAGCTCGGACGCGATTCTCAGAGGCACGCCCGCGCCATCCCATAGGAGCAGTCCTAATTTGCATATGAATCCGCCGACCCCGACACCACTGGCGCGTATTCCCATACTCGGTTGCGACGATTCTGATGGCGCCATCGTCAATGCTACGAAAAAGCGCATTTTGCGGAACTTTTTCAGTCCAATTAAGCACCTCCAGAAACGATCCGCTTTCATCCTGTAAAATCCCCGCCTGGCCCCAGTCGTCATCGTGCTTGCCCCAACCCGGGCCGGCGCGCCGGTGTCCCGTGCTCTACCCAGCGCCTGCCACACTTCTCGCCCGACGACCGCCGTGTTTCCACGCGCTACGTGTGGCTCCCAATTCAAGAAAAGACACAAGCAATGCAAGCGACAAATCTGGGTGGAGCGCAGGCTGTCACCCCACGCCCTCTTGGGCGCAGCGATTACAAGACGCTCGGCCTCGCCGCCCTCGGCGGGGCTCTGGAGTTCTACGACTTCATCATCTTCGTATTCTTCGCGCCGGCGATCGGCCAGCTGTTTTTCCCGGCGGCGATGCCGGACTGGCTGCGCCAGGTGCAAACCTTCGGCATCTTCGCCGCGGGCTATCTGGCCCGGCCGCTCGGCGGCATCATCATGGCGCATTTCGGCGATCTGTTCGGCCGCAAGCGCATGTTCACGCTGAGCGTGCTGCTCATGTCCGTGCCGACGCTGATGATGGGTCTGCTGCCCACTTACACCAGCATCGGCGTGCTGGCGCCGGTCCTGCTGCTTCTGTTCCGCGTAATGCAAGGCGCGGCGGTCGGCGGCGAAGTCCCGGGCGCATGGGTATTCGTGTCGGAGCACGTGCCGCAGCGGCACGTCGGCTATGCGTGCGGCACGCTGACGGCCGGCCTCACGGCGGGCATTCTGCTCGGCTCGCTGATCGCCTCGGCGGTGAACCGCAACTTCGCGCCGGCGGAAATCTCCGCTTACGCGTGGCGTATTCCGTTCCTGGTGGGCGGCGTGTTCGGCATGTTCTCGGTCTACCTGCGCCGCTGGCTGCATGAAACGCCGGTGTTCGCCGAACTCAAGCAACGCAAGGCGATTGCCGCCGAAGTTCCGCTCAAGGCCGTGCTGCGCGACCACGGCCGCGCCGTGATCGTCTCGATGCTGCTCACGTGGATGCTGTCGGCCGCGATCGTCGTGGTGATTCTGATGACGCCGACGCTGCTGCAAAAGCAGTTTCATATCGCGCCGGCCACTGCGTTGCTGGCGAACTGCGTGGCGACGCTGTGCCTGACGATCGGTTGCGTGATGGCGGGCTCGATTGCCGGCCGCATTGGCGCGGGGCGCACCATTTTCATCGGCGGCCTGGCGCTGGCCGTGACGTACTACGTGATGTTCCAGCAGCTCGCGCTCGATAGCTCGGCGCTGCTGCCGCTGTACGCGCTGGCTGGCCTGTTCGTCGGCGTGATCGGCGCGATCCCGTTCGTGATGGTCAAGGCGTTCCCGCCGGTGGTGCGCTTCTCGGGCATCTCGTTCTCGTACAACGTGGCCTACGCGATTTTCGGCGGCCTGACGCCGATCGCCGTGTCGCTGATGATGAAGTCGAACCCGATGGCCGCACCGATGTACGTCGGCGCAATCTGCATTCTCGGAGCATTGACCACGCTGTTCATCAAGGACGCGCCGCAAACGCGCTGATCGGCGGCTTTTGCTGCTGTTTTCCGCTTCCGGTCTCCGCTTCTGCTTCGCAATGACGGCGCGCCACACGGCGCGCCGTTTTTGTTTGCATTGAGGTCGGCGTCACGCGCTTCTGGCGACATCCACAGTTCACGCCGCCGCGAAACATCATGCGCCGCATCGGCTCTACGATGTATCGCATGAACTCCCCTCATCTCCCCCATTCGCCGGCCCTCGGCCGTGTCCTCGCGACAGTCAGCGTCGGCTTCGTCGTCACGCAACTCGACGTCACTATCGTCAACATCGCGCTGCCGAAAATCGGCGCGGACCTGCATGCGAATGTGGCAGGCCTCCAATGGGTCGTCGATGCCTATACGCTCGCGTTCGCCGTGCTGATGCTGTCCGCCGGCGCGCTCGGCGACCGCTTCGGCGCGCGGCGCCTGTACGCCGCCGGGATCGTGCTGTTCGCACTCGCGTCGCTCGCCTGCGGCCTTGCGCTCGACGCGGCCCTGCTGGTCGCCGCGCGCGCGCTGCAAGGCGTCGGCGCCGCCGCCATGCTGCCGAATTCGCTGGCGCTGCTCAATCAGTCGTACGGACACGATCCCAAGCTCCGGGCTCGCGCGGTCGGGCTGTGGACTGCCGCGGGGGCGATTTCGATCGCCGCGGGACCGGTGGTCGGCGGCGTGCTGATCGCGGCGTTCGGCTGGCGCAGCATTTTTCTCGTCAATCTGCCGATCTGCGCCGCCGGTTTTCTCGCGACCTTGTTATGGGTGCCGCGGCCCGAGACCGCCGTGCGTCGTCCGGGGCTGCAATTAGCGGCGGGCACAACGGCTCACGCAAGGCCGCGCGGCGTCGATCTGAGCGGTCAGTGTCTGGCCGTCGTCGCGCTGACCGCCTTCGTCGCCGCTGTGATCGAATGGCGGCCGCTCGGCCTCGGTCACCCGCTCGTCGCCGGCGGTTTCGTGCTGGCGCTAGTCGCCGCAGGCGCCTTCATCGCCGTGGAGTCGCGCGCCGCGGCGCCGATGCTGCCGCTCTCGCTCTTTCGCAAACGCTCCTTCAGCGTGGCGGTGCTGTTCGGCATCTGCGTGAACCTGACCTACTACGGCATGGTGTTCGTGCTGAGCCTGTATTTGCAGCGCGTGCGCGGCTATACGCCGTTGCAGGCCGGCCTGGCCTTTCTCCCATTGACGGGCGGGTTTCTGCTGTCGAATGTGGCAAGCGGCTGGGTGGTCGGCCGCTTCG
This sequence comes from Paraburkholderia sp. RL17-381-BIF-C, assembly GCF_046026435.1. Taxonomy (NCBI): domain Bacteria; kingdom Pseudomonadati; phylum Pseudomonadota; class Betaproteobacteria; order Burkholderiales; family Burkholderiaceae; genus Paraburkholderia; species Paraburkholderia sp. RL17-381-BIF-C. Next base: position 229,571 of record NZ_JARESX010000003.1, read on the forward strand.
GCATACGGGCGCCGATGATCGCGGGCGCGATCACCGCCGGTCTCGGCTACGGCCTGCTGCATTTCGTCGACGCCGGCACGCCGCTCATTGGCTTGCTGCTGCCGTTTCTGCTGATTCCGTCGGGCATGGGCCTCGCGGTTCCCGCAATGACCACCGCCGTGTTGGCCTCGACCGACGCGAAACGCGCCGGTACGGCTTCCGCCGTGTTGAACACAGCGCGGCAAGCCGGCGGCGCGGTCGGCGTGGCGGCCTTCGGCGCACTGGCGAGCGGCGCGGCTGCTACGCAAATCGTCTCGGGTATGCAGGCGGCGACCGCCGTCTCAGTCGCTCTGCTGGTGCTCGGCGGCGTGCTGAGCTGCTTCGTGCGTCCGCAGCCGCAGTCGTCGGACTCCGCGCTTCGCGTTGCCGGCCGCGAGCGGGTCGGCGAATCGAACTAAGCGTTCCGCCCGCTGTATTGGGCGCGCAAAAAATAACCCCCGCCATGCGCGTGCATGGCGGGGGTTGGTCTGGGTTCACACTGGCGATTAGCGCGATGCCGGCGGCAAGTGCCAGCGACGCCCTGCCCGCCGACGCCGCGCCGCCCGACTTAAAGCGACGCTTCCTGGATCGTGCCGGTGTCGATTGCGCGCTCGATCAGGCCTTCGTTTTGCGCTTTGGCAATGGCGTCGGCGATCAGTTTCTCCGGCTCCTCGATCTCGGCCTTGATCGTGCTGATGATTCCGGATGCGTCCAGAATCACCAGGGTTGTCGCCGAATCGGCCAGACTGATAATCACTCGATGCGGCGTGGGCCCTTCACCGAGACTCGCGCACAATTGCGTGGCCTTGCCGCCAATGGTTTGCTCAAAACTTTGAATCATTATTTGCTCCCTTGGTTACAGCTGGAATCGAAAGCGACTCGCACAGACTACCTTACTGCTGCTTCAAAGACCAAGCCCGCCGCGCGGCGAGCGAGCGCCGAGAGAATTGCCTCCGGGACGCGCGCCGTCGATGCTGATGCGGCCCGCGCCAGTCACGAACAGCAGCAGGAAACCACCGGCAATACCGATGTTCTTCCAGAAATGGATCACCATGTCGCGTTGCAAGGCGGCGTCGGTGACATTCCAGAAATCGTGGCCGAGAACCGCCGTCGCCACCGTGTACACGGCCATGATGAGCGCGAGCGGGCGCGCCTTGAAGCCGACGATCAGCAACAGACCGCCGAGCGCCTCGACGGCGACGGCGATCGGCGCGGCGACCTGTACGAACGGCACGCCCTTCGAATGCAGGTAGCCGACAAAGCCCGCATAGCCCAGCAGTTTCATCACACCGCCCCACAGGAACAGCACGGCAAGGGCAATACGCGCGATGAGAATTACGCCGGAATCGACGGGACGCGTCATGAGGGGCTCCTGTAGATGAATAAGCAGCAGACCCGGCCGGGAGGCCGCAGTTCCCCGTATCGCATCTGAGAATATGTGCATTGCCCGCCTTTTCCAAGCTCCCAAACTCGGGCCAAGGTGCGCGGGCACACGGCGCGCCGCGTGCGGGGCGAGAAAAAGGGGCTCGCGAGGGCCGCAGGCTCGCCTCGGCGGTACCTGCCGCGGGCGGAATCGCCGACGCGCTTATGCTCGAGGATAGGTCGCAACTTCGATCAGATTGCCGTCGGGATCGCGGCAATACACCGAAGTCATCTTGCCGCGCGCGCCGTCGCGCTCCACGGGTCCGGCCTCGATTTCGACGCCTTGGGCAAGCCAATGCGCCTTGACCTCGGCCGGGCTCGTGGTCGTGACGAAACACAGATCGGCGCTGCCGGGCACCGCCTCGCGGCCGGTGAACCACGCGACGGTGTCGGCCGCCACGGGACGTAGGTTGATCTTCTGATTGCCATAGGTCATCGCGACCCGCGTGCCGGTGCGCGATTCGAACTCGTGGCGCCGCATGCCGAGCATGCGCGCGTACCACGCGGCGCTGACTTCCACGTCGGCCACGTTCAGAACGAGATGATCGAGACTTTCTATAGAAAAGCTCATGGCTTCAGTCACCGTGATGTGAGCCGATGCCTGTTGACGAATCGGGCCGATCCGCCAACAGCGGCCAGACGAAAAATCAGCACGCGCGCGACATTCGCGTACGGCTGCCGGCAGATGGCGCTCATGACCTCACACCCGCGCTTGCCGCGACACTTAGGCCCGGGTTACGACTGCGGCGCGTCCGGGGCGAGCAGAACGCCCTTCGTGAAGACGAAGCAACCGTAGCCGCGCGCTTCGCCGGTGGCGATCACGCAATACGCTTTGCGCGCCCGCTCATAAAACGCAAACCGCTCGATCGACGCAAACGGCACATCGCGCCCTTCCGCGGCATTGACCTCGATCTGCGCTTCACGCTGCACCGACGGAATCGTGTGCGGCTCGCCCACCACCTCCATGCGCGACGCGGGGTGCTCGATGAACGTGTCCAGCGGCATTACCGAAAGCACCGCGCGAATCGCCCGCGGCGCGTTCACGCCGTCGAGGCGCAGCACCTTGCCAAGCACGCTCTCGCGCGCAACCGAGTCGCCCGGGAAATTGGCGTCGCAAATGACGAGTTCGTCGCCGTGGCCCATCGAGCGTAGCGCATGCAGTATGTCGGCGTTGAGCAGCGGGTCCAGATTCTTCAGCACGGTGTCTCCTTGTGTTCCGGTTAGGTCCGGTTGGTCCGGTTAGGTCCGATCACCGGCTGGGCGCCAGGATCTGGACGTTGGTTTGCAGATGCGCGAAGCACCCGCGTCACGCCCGTGTTCGAATCGGGCCGAAGCGGCAGCCACTCGGCTCGACGAAGACGGGACAGCGCTTCGAATCGCATTCCAGCGAACGATTGTAGCAAGCAATGTTGCGCGCATCCGGTGAAGGCGACGCTCGGCGACGGCACGCTGAGTGGTTGCAGCGGCGCGTGTTCTGCACGGCGGACGCGGCCGCGCCGTTACCGCATTGCCAACGCAACCAGCCGACCAGCGCCAGCAGCACGAGACCCGCGCCGCCGAGCACCGGCTCGCGCCAGCCCAGCAACGCGATGAACATGAACGCGCGCGCTCCGCCGAGCAGCGCAAAGCCGGCGATTGCGCTGGACAGCGAGTCGACGGCGCCCGTCAGGCGCGCGAACGCGATGGCCGTTTGTGGACCCGTGGCGACGGCGGGCTCGTCCATGATCTTCTCCGTCAAGAAGCGATGCTCAGGCGCCGTCCGGCACCTGATCGAGGAAGCCGGTGACCGTTTGCAAGCGTCCGTTTGGATCGACCACACCGAAGTCCGACCCCTTCACGACCGCCTCGCCCGCGGGCGTGATCAGCTCCCAGGAAAAGCGCAGCCGGTTGGCGAAGCCGTCAACCTGGCCTGTACGCCGAAACGTGTGATGCGGGAAGCGCTCATGCACCGCCCGGATCATCGCGTCGATGCCTTCGTGGCCCGAGCCCGCCAGCAGCGGATCGCAATAATCGGCGTCGGCGCTCCATGCCGCGGCGATCAACTCGCGACGGCGCGCGCCATCGGTTTCGTTCCATGCGTCGAAATAACGGTTGATCAGATCGGTATGCGCATTCATCTCAAGACTCCTTCATTGGCATGACTGAGCACTACGCTCGGCAGACACGGTCGTGTGCGGCGGGCTCGGATTGAAGCTTGAGGGCCGGGGCGCGGTGCGTCGATTACCTGAGAGGTAAGCAGTCTTGCGCTGCGGCGCGAGCGCATCGCGTCGAGCGCCGGATTGGCCATCCGGCCGAGTCGTCAGCCGCGGCGGCAGCCGCTAATCTCGTGTGGCAATGGGGGCTGCGCGGCGCTGGCGTGTGGCTTGTGACGCACTCAACAAACACGGGCACGGGGACGCTTTTTCAATATGGTTTTTACACTTGCAAGATCGTATCTACATGGATACAATTCTCAGCAGATCGGTTCGCCACATGAGTGCACGCTCAACCGCACCGATGAGTTCGACACCTGGCTTGCACGGCTCTCCGATTTAAGAGCCAGGGCGAAAATACTCGTGCGTATCCGGCGTGCGGAACGCGGGCATTTCGGCGACGTGAAGTTGCTTGAAGAAGGTGTGTCCGAGATGCGCATCGATTGTGGCCCCGGCTATCGGGTCTACTTCGCGCGTGAAAAAGGCATGATCTATCTGCTGCTATGCGGTGGCGACAAATCCACCCAGCCGGCCGATATCAAGCATGCCAAAACAATGTGGGCAGCAATCAGAAAGGAACTGTCATGAGCAGAATCAAAACCGCACGGTTCGACGCGTCGCATTACCTCGATAGCGAGGAAATGATCGCCGAGTATCTCAACGCAGCACTCGAAGAAGGCGACGCCGACGTCCTGCTCGCCGCGATCGCCGACATCGCCAAAGCGCGCGGCATCACCAAGGTCGCGGCAGATGCCGGACTTGGGCGCGAAAGCCTCTACAAAACGCTCGCACCCGGCTCCAAACCGCGTATGGACACGGTGCTCAAACTGCTGCGTGCGCTCGGGGTCAAACTCAACGTGGTACCGGAAGGCGTGGCGGCGGTCTGAGTCGGGTGTCCCGCTCTGTCGGCTTTGCCATTTCGTCGATATGCCGCGGCTTACTACGGTGTCACGGCTCTTTCCGAAGTTTCGTAGGCGTGGCAGACGGTATTCCGCGGTGTTACGGGGTATTCCATTACCTCTGAGGTAATGGATCGCTAGCGCGGTTTGGCTATGATCGGTGGCATGAACACACTCTCTCTTGCGCAACCCGTCCCGCCGCACTTGCCGGCGGCGAGCCGCACGGTCGGCGACCTGCTGCGCGAATGGCGACAGCGTCGAAGAATGAGCCAGTTGCTGCTCGCCGCCGAAGCCGAAATTTCGACCCGGCATCTGAGCTTCGTCGAATCAGGCCGCGCGGTGCCGAGCAGGGAAATGGTCATGCATCTTGCTGAACGGCTCGACGTGCCGCTGCGCGCGCGCAATGCACTGCTGGTCGCCGCAGGCTACGCGCCGCTGTTCCGGGAACGCCCGCTATCGGATCCGCAGTTGGCCGCTGCACGCGAGGCGGTCGAGTTGGTGCTGAAAGGACACGAACCCTACCCGGCGCTTGCCATCGACCGGCACTGGACCATCGTTGCCTCGAACGGCGCGCTTGCGCCTTTGCTGAACGGCGCAAGTCCGGAACTGCTGAAGCCGCCGGTCAACGCACTGCGCCTGAGCCTGCATCCGGACGGTATCGCCGCGTCCATCATCAATTGGCATGCATGGCGCGAGCACATACTCGCGCGACTTCAGCGGCAAATCGACGTGAGCGGGGACGACACGTTGAGCGCGCTGCGCGACGAATTGGCGGCGTACCCCGCGCCGCCGGGCGCGGATGCGACCGAGCACGACAACACCGCCGTCAACCAGATTGCAGTACCGCTGCGGCTGCGCACGCCGATCGGCGTGCTATCGTTTTTCAGCACGACCACCGTGTTCGGCACGCCGGTGGACGTGACGCTCTCGGAACTCGCCATCGAGGCATTCTTTCCGGCCGACCCGCGAACCGCTACGGCATTGCGCGATTTCGGCGAAAGCCAGCGCGCCGAGGCGGCCCGCCAACCATAGCCTGACCGTGACAGACAGGTCGCAGTTCGATATCGAGTCTTTCAGCCTTTCAATCACCGGCCCCACACGGAGAGACACTTGAGCGAGAACGCTGTACTCGTACGCCAACTCGGTCCCGAAGACCGCGACGACTACTTCCACCTGCGGCCGCGTGGACTGAAAGCGCATCCGGATTCGTTCGGCCAGAGTTACGAAGAAGCATTCGCCAAAGGTCCGTCGCAACACAATGCAATGCTGGACGGCTCGCGTGCGGCCGAAGGTGACTTCTTGCTCGGCGCTTACGCATCGGCGGGAACACCATTGATCGGCGTGGTTGGACTGATCCGGATCCCGAGCGACAAACAGCGGCATAAGGCCGCCGTGGTCGGCATGTATGTCGCGCCGGAGGCTGCCGGCCGTGGCGTCGGGCGCGCGTTGCTGAAGGAGTTGCTGAGGCGGGCGTCGAATATGGACGACCTGAGGCAAATCCAGTTATTAGTCGGCAGCCGCAACGAGGCCGCGAGGAGACTTTACGAGTCGCTCGGCTTTCGCCAATATGGCTGCGAAGTCGGAGCGCTGAATGTCGGCGGGGTCTTCCACGACGCCGATCTGATGGCCCTGTTTATCTAATAGGCCGTGACCGCGCGGCGACCCGCGCCACTTTCCCCGCCGTTCAGCAGCACCTCTGCGGCCGACGTTTCGCGTCGAAGTCGAGCGTGTCCACCGCACCACCCGAGCGAAGTTACACAAGAAGTTACAAATCCGGCCTCGTTTGTAACTGGGGCCGCACCAACCTGTTACACCTCTGTTTTGTCCCCAAAGCGCCGTCAAAGAGCGGAATTTATTACTTTATATTGACCTCGCTTTCTATTTCCTTTCTAACTTGACCGGGAATTACCGGCACTTGATGGGTCCGCCCTATTTGCTCAGACGAAAGAGCGAAAAGCCCGTAGTACAAGGGTTTTCATGGATCAGACAAAAATCCGGGGTGGCGGAAAATTCGGTTTGCATCGTGTATTACGCCACCGTGAAAGAGTTACCGAAAATTGATGTATCTTTTTGAGACATTTTTTTGAGAAGGGATTGATTTCTTGTTTTACCCTTCATACAATTCGTCCCAAGCTGTTACGAAATGTAACGCCATGTATCAAAAGGTCGCCGCTTGTATCAGGTGGTGACAGTAGCCGGAGGACAACGTTTCCGGCGAGGCACAAAAGACATAACGGCAAAAAATGCCGACATCGTAATTCGGGGCTTCGGAAACAGAGAAAATGGACCGTAGCAGCGAGACGCTGGATTCAATCCGCGAGATCAACTTGTCTTACATCATGCTCGCGCAACGTATGTTGCGCGAGGACAAACCGGTCGGCATGTTCCGGCTGGGACTGTCGTCGGAACTGGCTGATTTGCTTGCCGGGCTGTCGCTCGCGCAGATCGTCAAGCTGGCCGCTTCCGATCAGCTTTTGTGTTTCTTCCGCTTCAACGACCACTCCATGTTGTCGGCTTTGACGCAAACGACGAAACACGCCGCAGTTGCACCGACTCACGCGGCGATCCTGCTTGCAGGCCAGCCTGCTGAACAGTTCGCTTGACCGGGGTGACTGCCATGCTCAAGCGTAGCCTGACGGAAGACGCACAAGAAGTATTCCGCGCCATCGCACTGATCGAACTCGGCGCGCGCATGCAAGTGCTCGAGAGTGAATTGACGCTCTCGCGCGACCGCATGATCCGCCTGTACCGCGAGGTCAAAGGCGTATCGCCGCCCAAGGGCATGCTGCCCTTTTCGGCGGACTGGTATATGACGTGGCTGGCGAACATTCACGCGTCGCTGTTCTACAACACGTACCTGTTCCTGAAGAACGAAGCCCGCTGCTCGCATCTGGATGCGCTGACCAAGGGGTATCGGCTGTATCTGGAACATTGCAAGCACAGCGAGACCGAACCGGTGCTGGACTTGACGCGTGCGTGGACGCTGGTGCGTTTCTTCGACGCCGACATTCTGCAATTGACCAAATGCTGCCGTTGCACCGGCAAGTTCGTGGCGCACAAACACGATCTACAGCACAACGTGGTGTGTGGCGCATGCCAGCCGCCGTCGCGTGCCGGCAAGACGAAGAAGGCCGCCGCCGCTCGTCAGGAACAGGAAGCGCTCGATGCAGCGCAGATCGCGCAAGCTGCCTGAGCTCGATTGACTCTGACTCGACGAGGGCTGGTCCGGCCCGACTCGATCCGAAGCCCGAAAGAAAAAGTCCGCATGAGCGGACTTTTTTTCGTCCTAATCGCGCCGCTCAAGCGGCGCGAGGCCGTCTCATCCGGCCAGGCCCACCGTCTGCACCACCAGCCAAAGGTTCGCCGCGCTGATCACCACGAACAGCATCCACGCGACGCAGCGGGTCAGCAACGTGTTGGCGAATTCGCCCATCAGCGAACGGTCGTTGGTCATCCGAATCAGCGGATAAAGCGCGAACGGCAATTGCAGGCTCAGCACGACCTGACTTGCGACCAGCAGCTTGCCGACGGCGCCGTTGCCCATCATCTGCACGCCGATCAGCGCGGGGATCAAAGCGAGTGCGCGTGTAATGAAGCGCCGTTGCCAGCAGGGAATCTTCAGCTTCAGGAAGCCTTCCATGATGACCTGCCCCGCCACCGTGCCGGTAAAGGTCGAGCTTTGTCCCGAGGCGAGCAAGGTCACGGCGAACAACACCGCAGCGAAACCCGTGCCGACGATAGGCGCGAGCAGCTTGTAGGCATCTTCGATTTCGGTGACCTGATTGTGGCCGGTGGCATGGAACGCAGCGGCGGCCAGAATCAGGATCGCCATGTTGATCAGCAACGCGAGCATCAGCGAGACGATCGTATCGATGCGCGACATACCGATCGCCGATCTGATGCTGGCTGGATCGCGCTTCACCGCGCGCGTCTGCACGATCGACGAATGCAGATAAAGGTTATGCGGCATGACCGTCGCGCCGAGAATGCCGATCGCCAGATACATAGGCTCGCGCGAACTCAACGCCTGCCACGACGGAACCAGTCCCTGCGCGACCGACGGCCAGTGCGGCTGCACCAGCGCGAGCTCGATGATGTAGCCGACGCCGATCGTCGCGATGAGGCCGAGCATGATCGCTTCGAGATCGCGGAAATTCTTGCCCTTCAGGCCGAGCACGATCAGCGTATCGAACGCGGTCAGCAGCACGCCGGTGGTCAACGAGCATTTAAAGAGCAGATGGAAAGCGAGCGCGCCGCCAAGCACTTCGGCCAGATCGCAGGCCACGATCGACAGTTCAGCGAGCAGCCACTGAAAACGCGCGACGGCCGGCGAATAGCGCGTTCTCGACAACTCGGCGAGGTCGCGCCCGGTCGCAATGCCAAGACGCATGCTCAGGCATTGCAGCGCCATCGCCGCGAGACTCGACAGCATGACGACGAACAGCAGGCTGTAGCCATAGCGCGATCCGGCTTCGATGTCGGTGGCCCAGTTGCCCGGGTCCATATAGCCGATCGACACCAGCAGGCCAGGGCCCGCGAATTGCAGAATCTTCTTCCAGAACGGCGCGCCTTGCGAAACGGCCACCGAGCCTTGCACTTCGGATGGGCAAAACGGCGCCGTTGCGGTGGTCGGTAGTTTGAACTGCAATCCGGGAGCCTCTTGAAGGGGATAAACCACGGCGCATCGTACAGGCCGCCGCGAACCGCCTCAAGTGTACAAAGAAACCTCCGGCAACGCGCCGGTGAGCGCGTAGCGGCCAACGTCGCGCACGCGATAGTCGAGCGGATCATGCAGCGTATGCACGCGGGCGTTGCGCCAGAAACGGTCGAGCGCGAGCGGCGCGTGCGTGGCGCGGGCGCCACAGGCGTCGAAGAGTTGCTCGCTGACGTCGAGCGCGGCGCGATGCGCGACGATCTTTGCCTCCGAGGTGGCGAGCGCAACCTGCGCGCGAGCCTCCGCGGAAAGCGCCGGACCTTGTTGCCAGGCGTCTTCGAGCAGCCAGGCGGCGCGCGTGGTCAGCGCTTCGGCGCTCACCGCTTGCAGGCGCATCTCGCCGAAACGCTGGATCAGGTAGGGATCGTCGGTCGCTTTGTCGACGCCCGAATAGATCCACGCCTTGCCGTGTCGCGTGACGTAGGCCCGTGCTTCGTCGAGCGCGCCCTGTGCGATGCCCACGAACAGATTGGTCAGCACCAACTGCGAGATCAGCGTGCGCAAATTGGCGTACGGCGTGTCGGGCCGCACCATCACTTCGTCCGGTTCGACCTTGACGCGCACGAAGGACACGCTGCCGCTGTCGGTCTGCCGCTGGCCGATCGGATTCCAGTCTTCGTGAACAGTGATGCCTTCCCGCGTGGTCGGCACGACGCCGAACACCGGGGTGCCGGTGACCGGATCATGCGCGGAAACGGTCATCATCTGCGAGCCGCGCGTGCCGGAGCAAAAGCCCTTCTGGCCATCGAGCAGATAGCCGCCGTCGCTGGTTGCGCTCGCAACGAGTCGCGTATCGAGCGGATTGACGGCATTGCCCCACCACCATCGGTTTTCGACGGTGCCGCCCAGATAGCGGGCACGTTGTTCGGGACTGCCCCATACATTGACGCTGACCACCTGCAAGCACGTAAAGCCCAGCAGATGCGCGAGCGCGCTGTCCACCCGCGCAATCTTGCGAACCGTCTCGTAGATGTCGGGCCAACGCGCGCCGAGGCCGCCGAATTCGCGCGGCACCGCGAGCGTGAGCAGCCCCGCGTCGGCGATCCATTGTTTTTCCTGTGCGGCGTGGCCGCCGTCGAGATCGCGTTGCGCGGCAGTGGCGTGCAACGCGTCGAGCAAACTCGCGAGATCGCGCACCACCGGCGCAGCGGATGCCTGAGGCGTTTGTAACGCGTCGGCATGACGAGGATCGTTCATGCAATTTCCACGTGAAAAGTTTTTCGGCGAGCGGTGATAGGCAGAACGCCCGCGGCGCTCAATGCTTTAGCTAGCATGATAGGCGTTGTTGATGCGGATGACGGAAACGTGCGCGGCTATTCTTCATGCAAATAGCCGCAGGACGGCACAACGGAGCAGAACGGATCAACCGATCATGTGCGATCAAGCTCGCTGCGCGAGCCGCCGCACGAATCGATCGCCGACGAACTGCACCGCCGTGACGATCACGATCAGCAGTACGATCACCGTCACCATCACGGTCGTATCGAACCGCTGGTAGCCATAGCGAATCGCCAGATCGCCAAGACCGCCGGCGCCGACCGCGCCCGCCATCGCCGACGAACCGATCATCGCCACCACGGTGATGGTGAAGCCGCCCAGGATGCCCGGCAGCGCCTCAGGCAGGAGCACATGCCAGATGATGTGCCGGCGTTGCGCACCCATGGCCTGCGCGGCTTCGATCAGACCGCGATCCACTTCGCGCAAACTCACCTCCGCCACGCGCGCGAAAAACGGAATCGCCGCGATGCTGAGCGGCACGATTGCGGCCCACACGCCGATCGTCGTGCCGATCAGCAAACGCGTGAGCGGCAGCAAGGCGACCAGCAAAATGATGAACGGCGTGGAGCGGAACGCATTGACGAGCGCGCCGAGCGTGCTATTCACCGCCCGCTTCTCGAAGATACCGCCGCGTGTCGTGGTGACCAGCACCAGCGCCAGCGGAATACCGACCAGCGCCGCGATAAAGGCCGACACGCCGACCATGACGATGGTGTCGCGAATCGCGTCGGCGAGTTCGGAAAGCCACAACTCAGACATAGCCCAATACCTCGACATAGTTCGCATAGCGGCGTGCGCGGTCGAGCAACGTCGCGATCTGCTGTTGCACCGTGGTGTCCGCATTCGCACGCACCTGCGCTGACACCACGAGGCGCCCCTGCGCATGCCCCTGAATCCGGTCGATGCCGCCATGCACGAAACTCACGCACCCGCCGTCCGCACTCAACGCCGACGCCAGACCGCCGAGATCCGGCTCGCGCGCGTCGACGCCGGTAAAACGCACGTCCAGCAGAATCCGCGCATCCGCTTGCGCGATGTCGTGCAATGGCTTGACACGTTCGGCGAGATCCGCCGGCAAATCGTGCACCAAGGTGCGCAACAGCGCCCGCGTCGCGTCATGTTGCGGATCGCCGAAAACGCGCCACACGGGGCCGGACTCCACCACTTCGCCACGCTCGATCACGGCAACCGTATCGCAGACCTCGCGAATCACCTGCATTTCGTGCGTGATCAATACGACGGTCAGGTTCAGGCGCTGATTGATATCGCGTAGCAACGCGAGGATGGCTTGCGTCGTTTCCGGATCCAGCGCGGAGGTGGCTTCATCGCACAGCAGAATATCCGGGTCGGTGACCAACGCGCGCGCAATGCCGACTCGCTGCTTCTGACCACCCGACAGGCTCGCCGGATAAGCATCGCGCTTGGCGGAGAGGCCCACCAGTTCCAGCAATGCATCGACCTTTTTCTCGATGACCGCCTTCGGCACACCGGCGATTTTCAGCGGCAGCGCAATGTTCTCGCGTACCGTCTTTGCGGAAAGCAGATTGAAGTGCTGGAACACCATGCCGATACGTCGGCGCAACGTGACCAGTCCGCGCTCGTCGAGTTCGCCGACACTGACGCCGTTCACGCGCACCGCGCCTGAACTCGGCTTCTCCAGGCCGTTGACGAGTCGCAGCAGCGTCGACTTGCCCGCGCCGCTGCGTCCGATAATGCCGAACACTTCGCCCCGCGCCACGTTCAACGTGACGTTGGCGAGCGCCGCGGTCGGCACGCCGCGCGTGTTGGCGAACACCTTGCCGACGTTGTCGAATATCACGGCGGGTTGCGTCGCCGCTGCGTGCGAACCCGCATGCACAGCGAGAGACGGCGCGTCTTCGATGAACTGCGGCGCGTCGAAAAGATTGCCCATGATTTAGCTCCTTTCAGGCTTTCGCAATGGCCAGCGCAGCGGTTTGTATCGCGCGCCGAGGCTGTGCGCCGGCATGCACGCCGCACAGCCGGGCAAGCTCGCCCCTGAACCGCTTCTTGCGCGGCGCCGGCGCGGGATCGTCGTCTTCGAACGGTCCACGCATGACGGTGCGCGTTACCAGGCGACGGCGTAGAGATTGCCGAAGGCCTTGTCGAGCGCGGCGCGCACCGCTGGCGAATGCTGATAGATCGAGATGAACTTGCGGATACGCGGGTCGTTCACGCTTTCCGGACGAACCACCCATTGGATCGCATAGTTCTTGTTTTCGAGGCCGTCGAACAGCAGCGCGCTATTCGGATCGGTGGTGCCCGCGAGCTTGATGAAGCTCGGGTAACCCTGTGCGAGATCGACGTCGTCGAGCGAGCGCGCCAGTTGCGACGCTTCCAACTGGACTATCTTGAGATGCTTCGGGTTGTCGGTAATGTCGAGCGTCGTCGCGCGATAGTCGATGCCCGGCTTCAGCTTGATGAGACCGGCTCGTTGCAGCAGCAACAGACCGCGGCCACCGTTGACCGGATCGTTGGCAATCGCAACCGTTGCGCCGTCTTTCAGTTCGTCGAAGCGTTTGATCTTCTTCGAATACAGGCCGATTTTCATGATCGTGCCGGGCGCGATGGCGACAAAGTTATAACCGCCCCGCTTCTTCGCATTCTCCAGAAACGGAATGTGCTGGAAGTAGTTGACGTCGATATCCTTGTTGGCGAGCGCCGCATTCGGCGTGTTCCAGTCGGTGAACTCGATGATCTTCACGTCGAGTCCCTGCTCTTTGGCTTCGTGCGCGGCGATTTTGAGCGCTTCGATTTGCGGGCTGGTCGCGGTGCCGATTTTCAGCGTGGACGTGTCGGCCGCTGAAACAGGCGCGGCTTGCAATGCGAGCGTCAGACCGAAAGCGCTGATCAGCGAGATAGCCGGCGTGTAGAAAAAGTGCCGCACGTTGGATAGAAAAATGCGCATGGTGAACTCTTGGGATTGGGGCGTGGTGTTGATTCGTGGCGAGCCGATCCACCGGCATACGCCTCCGGGTCGCCAAAGCGTTACGGACTTGCTTCGGGCCAGGAACCGGCATGCCGGACTTATCAGGCAACTGAATTCCGCGACGCGCGGCTCAGCCCTCGCGTGGCAGCGACAGGACGCGCATTCGCTCAGCGCGGACAGCGGAAGGTCGGACAGGTCATCGCCTCTCTCCAGATGAGGTGCGGCTCATCATAGAGGGCGGAAATGCGGCGGTCTACGAAGGGATTTTCGAAAGGAAAGCGGGAAAAATGATTTGGGCAAAAAAAACCGGGCCGCGCTTTCGCGCGACCCGGCGTCTACCACCCGCTCCTGCTTCGGCTACCTTACCGCTTCGCCACCTGCTGCACGGAAGCGGCCACAGGAGCCGCGGCAGCCAGCGAAGCCGAAGCCGGCGCGACGGCGCCCACCGCCGTGTCGGCCGCCCCGTCCCCACTCCAACCACCGCCCAGCGCGCGAATCAGATTAACCGTCGCCACCGCTTGCGTGCCCGACAAATGGCTCGCCTGCAGTTGCGAAATCAGCACCTGCCGTTCGCCGTCGATCACGTCCAGGTAGCTGACCGCACCTTCCGTGTACTGCGTACGCGACAGATGCGCCGCCCGTTGCGATGCCTGCACTGCATCGTTCTGCTCGCGCATCTGATCGTCGAGCAGGCGCAGATCGGCCAGGTTGTCTTCGACCTCACGGAATGCCACCAGCACCTGCTGACGATACTGCGCCACGTCCTCGTCATACTTCGAACGGGCCTGCGCGAGGTTCGCCTTGCGGCGGCCGCCGTCGAACAAAGGCAGCGTCAACGCCGTGCCCGCAAACGGCCCGAGAATGAACGCGCGGCTCGACCACATGAAAAGATTGCCGAGCGTCGCCGATTCAAAACCAGCCGCGCCGGTGATATCGAGCTTCGGGAAGAACGCCGATTTCGCCAGGCCGACTCGCGCATTCGCGGCCTGCATCGCCCGCTCCGCCGCCGAAATATCCGGCCGGCGTTCAAGCAATGCCGAGGGCAGACCCGGCGGCACACGCACCGTCACGGGAGCGAGCGGCGCTTCCGCGAAAGAGAAATCCGCAGGCGGCTTGCCAAGCAGAATCGCAAGGCTGTGCTCCGACGCCGCGCGCTGACGCGCCACGCCCACGGCATCCGCTCGCGCACTCGCGAGTTCATTGCGAGCCCGCGACACATCCAGCTCGCCGATATCGCCTTCCCTGAAACGTCGCTCGACGAGTTTCAACGTATCTTCGCGCAGCGCCACGGTACGGCGGTACAGATCCTGATCCGTATCCAGCTCACGCAACTGGAAGTAGTTCTGCGCGACGTCCGCCTGCAACGAGAGTTGCACGGAACGGAACAGCGCCTCGCTTTGCTGCTCGTCCGCACGCGACGCGTTCACGTTTGAGCCGACCCGCCCGAACAGATCCGCTTCGTACGACGCGCCGACTTGCGCGCGCCAGATCGTACCGTTCGTGCCGCCCGCGCTATCCGGCTGGAATTGCGATGCCGCGGAGGCACGCTCGCGGGTCGGGCCGAAGCCCGCGTCGAGCTTCGGGAACCAGTCGGACTTCGCCGCCTGCGTCACCGCCCGCGCCTGCTGCACGCGCGCCGCGGCCGCCTTCAGATCCTGATTGGCGGCGGCCGCCTGCTCTTCGAGCGCATTGAGTTGCGCGTCGCCGAAAATCGTCCACCATTCGCCGCGATGCGCGTCGTCTGCGGGCTGCGCCTGCTTCCACGTGCCGTTCTCCTGCGCCGCCGCACCCGATATTGCACCCGACGTAGCCGACGGCGCCGAAGCAGCCGGCGCTTCCTTGAACGCCACCGGCGTATCCACTTCCGGCCGCTTGTACGTGGGTTCCACGGAGCAGGCGGCGAGCAACGCGACCAGCAAACCGCTGGTAGCCGCCCGGCCCCACCCACTCAAAGATTCAAAGCGTTTCATTATTGTTTTCTCCTCAGGCGTCCGTCACCGGCGCGCCGTAGTGCGGCGAATCCTTCTGCGCGACGTGAATCGTTCCACCCGCCAGCGTACGCAGCACCACATAGAACACAGGGGTCAGCATCAAGCCGAACAGCGTGACGCCGAGCATGCCGAAGAACACCGCGATACCCATTGCGTGACGCATCTCCGAACCCGCTCCGCTCGACAACACCAGCGGCACCACGCCCATGATGAAAGCGATCGACGTCATCAGAATCGGCCGCAGACGCAAGCGGCTCGCTTCGATCGCCGCGGAGAGCGGCGTATGCCCGTCGTGCTCCAGTTCACGAGCGAACTCGACGATCAGAATCGCGTTCTTCGCCGACAAACCCACCAGCACCATCAACCCGATCTGCGTGAAGATGTTGTTGTCGCCTCCCGTGAGCCACACGCCGGTCAGCGCGGACAGCACGCTCATCGGCACGATCAGGATCACCGCGAGCGGCAGCGTCAGGCTTTCATACAGTGCGGCGAGCACGAGGAACACGAGCAGCACGCTGATCGGGAACACCCACAAGCCTGCATTGCCGGCCAGAATCTGCTGATACGTCAGGTCGGTCCACTCCAGCTTCACACCGCGCGGCAAGACTTCTGCCGCCACGCGTTCGGCCGCCGCTTGCGCCTGCCCCGACGAGAAGCCGGGCGCCGGTCCACCGTTGATGTCGGCAGCCGTGTAGCCGTTGTAGCGGACCACCATTTCCGGACCGAACGTCGGCGTTACCGTAACCAGCGACGACAACGGCACCATGTCGCCCGCGGCATTGCGCGTCTTCAGTTGCAGGATGTCGTCGGCGCGTTGACGGAACGGCGCATCTGCCTGCACCCGCACCTGATACACGCGGCCGAAACGGTTGAAGTCGTTCACATACAGCGAGCCGAGATAGATCTGCATCGTGTTGAACACGTCCGTGACCGGCACGCCGAGTTGCTTGGCCTTCACGCGATCCAGGTCCACGTTCAATTGCGGCACGTTGATCTGATAACTGGAGAAGGTCGGGCCGAGTTCAGGCGTCTGCGCCGCCTTCTTCACGAACGCCTCCGCAGCCTTGTTCAACTCCGCGTAACCGAGCGCGCCGTGATCCTCCAACTGCATCTTGAAGCCGCCGAGCGTGCCGAGACCGAGCACGGGTGGCGGCGGGAACACCGCGACGAACGAATCCTTGATCGCACCGTATTGCTGGTTCAGCGCGCCGGCAATCGCACCGGCCGAGAGCTTTTTGTCGCCACGATCCTTGAAGGGCTTGAGCGTGACGAACACGATGCCCGCGCTGGAGCTATTCGTGAAGCCGTTCACCGAGAGTCCCGGGAACGCCACCGCGCTCTCCACGCCCGGCTGCTTCAGCGCAATTGCGCTCATGTCGCGGATCACTTTCTCCGTGCGATCGAGCGACGCACCGTTCGGCAATTGCGCGAAGGCAATCAGATATTCCTTGTCCTGCGCCGGCACGAAGCCGCCCGGCACCACACGCGAGATCAGCACGGTCGCGCCCAGCAGGATCGCGTACACCGCGAGCATCGCACCCTTACGGCGCAGCACGCCAGTCACGCCACGGCCATACTCGGTCGAACCGCGATGGAAGACCTTGTTGAAACGCTTGAAGAAACCGCCCAGCAGGCGATTCATCACGCGCGTCAGGAAGTCTTCCTTCGCGCCATGGCTGCGCAACAGCATCGCGGACAAGGCCGGCGACAGGGTCAGCGAGTTGAACGCGGAGATCACCGTCGAGATCGCGATGGTCATCGCAAACTGCTTGTAGAACTGGCCCGTCAAACCCGTCATGAACGCGAGCGGCACGAACACGGCAACCAGCGTGAGCGCAATGGCGATAATCGGCCCGCTCACTTCCTGCATCGCCTTGTACGTCGCGTCGCGCGCACTCAGCCCGTTTTCGATGTTCCGCTCGACGTTCTCGACCACCACGATCGCATCGTCCACCACGATCCCGATGGCGAGCACCATGCCGAACAATGACAACGCGTTGATCGAGAAACCGAACGCGAGCAGCAGCGAGAACGTCCCCACGATCGACACCGGCACGGCGATCAACGGAATGATCGACGCACGCCACGTTTGCAGGAACACGATCACCACGATCACCACCAACGCAATCGCTTCGAGCAGCGTATGCACGACCGCCTCGATACTCGAACGCACGAACTGCGTCGGGTCGTAGACGATCTTGTATTCGACGCCCGCCGGCATGTCTTCCGCGAGTTCCTTCATCGCGGAGCGCACCTGATCGGAAATCGCCAGCGAGTTCGCACCCGGCGCCTGGTTGATGGCGAGCGCCACCGCCGGCTTGTTGTCGAGCAGCGAACGCAGGCCGTATTCCGAGGCCGCGAGTTCGATTCGCGCGATATCTTTCAGGTAGGTCACGCCGCCGTCCGGCGTGGTCTTGACGATAATGTCGCCGAATTCACCCTCGGTCTTCAGACGGCCGCGCGCATTCACCGACAACTGCAACTGCGTGCCCGGCACCGAAGGCGATGCGCCGATCACACCAGCCGCCACCTGGATGTTCTGCTCACGGATCGCGTTGACCACTTCGGTCGCCGTCAAACCGCGTTGCGCCACTTTCTGCGGATCGAGCCACACACGCATCGCGTAGTCGCCCGAACCCCACAACTGCACTTCGCCGACACCCTGAATCCGCGCGAGCCGATCCTTGACGT
Organism: Paraburkholderia sp. RL17-381-BIF-C; assembly: GCF_046026435.1. Classification (NCBI taxonomy): domain Bacteria; kingdom Pseudomonadati; phylum Pseudomonadota; class Betaproteobacteria; order Burkholderiales; family Burkholderiaceae; genus Paraburkholderia; species Paraburkholderia sp. RL17-381-BIF-C. The sequence goes on from NZ_JARESX010000003.1 coordinate 247,723, forward strand.
TCAACAGCGCGTAATTGCGCAGATACGTCATGTCATAGCGATTGTTCGGCGAGATCAGGTGGACCACCATGGTCAGCGTGGGCGAGCTCTTGATCGTCGTGACGCCGAGACGCTGCACGTCTTCCGGCAGGCGCGGCAGCGCCTGGTTGACGCGGTTCTGCACGAGCTGCGTCGCGAGGTCCGGATTGGTGCCGAGCTTGAAGGTCACCGTGAGCGTGAGATTGCCGTCGCTATTCGCTTGCGACTGCATGTACAGCATGTTCTCGACGCCATTGATCTGCTCTTCGAGCGGCGAGGCGACCGCCTCGGCGATCACCTTCGGATTCGCACCCGGATACTGCGCGTGCACCACCACCGAAGGCGGCACGACTTCCGGATACTCCGAGATCGGCAGCTTGAAGAGCGAAATCACGCCCGCCAGCAGGATCAATACCGATAGCACGCCGGCAAAGATCGGCCGATCGATGAAGAATTTGGATATGTTCATTGGAAGCTCTTAACGTTGGAGCATGCGCCGCGCAGTCAGGCCACGGCGCGCGAGGCTCACGAGTTCTTGTCCGCTTTGGTGCGCGTCTGCGCTTGCGCCTGTGGCTGCGCTTTCGGCTGCGATTGCGTCTGTGCAAGCGGCGCGCTGTTCGGATCCTGATCGGTCGTCATGGGCACCATATGGGCGCGCACCGCATCGCCAGGACGCACACGCTGGATGCCGTTCACGACGATCCGGTCGGTGGCTTTCAGGCCGCCCTTGACCACACGCAGATTGCCCTGCATGCCGCCTACCGCGATCTCGCGATAGACGACGTGATTGCCCGCGTCCACCACCAGCACGAATTTCTTGTCCTGATCGGTGCCCACCGCGGCGTCGTCGATCAACAGCGCAGGGTGCGGTTCGCTGCCGCCGACCTTCACGCGCGCATACAGACCGGGAATCAGCGCACCATCCTGGTTGTCGAAACGCGCGCGCACGCGGATCGTGCCCGACGAGGTGTCGAGCCGGTTGTCCACCGACTCGATCACGCCGCTGCGCGAGTAGCCGCTCTCGTCCGCGAGACCGAGTTCCACCGGCACCTTGCTGCCGTCTTTCGCGCGGCTCAGGTATTGCAGATAGGTCTGTTCGTCCGCGTCGAACGACGCGTAGATCGGCGAAACCGACACCAGCGTGGTGAGCGGCGCCGCGCTGGCGCCCGCCGAAATCACGTTGCCCACCGTGATTTCCGCACGCGAGACGCGGCCCGACACCGGCGCGACGATCTTCGTGTAGCCGAGATTGATGCGGGCGGTTTCGAGCGCGGCTTGCGCGGCCTTCAGGTTCGCGCTCGCTTCACGCGCGGCGTTCTGCTTCTCGTCGTAGTCGCGCTTGGCGATCGCGTTGTCGGCGATCAAACGTTGCGCGCGCTCCCAGTCGCTTTGGGTGTAGCCCGTGCGTGCCTGCGCGGCGGCAAGCTGCGCTTCGGCGCGATCCACTTCGGCGGCATACGGACGCGGGTCGATAACGAACAGCGTGTCGCCTTTCTTCACGAGCGCGCCGTCCTTGAAGTTGACGGACACGATGGTGCCCGGCACCTGCGATCGCACGTCCACTTTCTCGACGGCTTCGAGACGGCCCGAATAGCTTTGCCAATCGGTGATGGTTTTCTGCACGACGGTGGCGACATCGACTTCCGGCACGATGGTCGGCGCGGCGGGCGAACTCGCATCCACGCGGATCGCGCCGAACGTGCCCAGCCCGGCCACGGCGATGACGACGAGTGCGGCAATCGCCACACGGCGACGGGAAAGAGGAAGGATAGTCATGTGAAGCTCCCGGTATCGTTGATCAAAGTTCTACTTGTTTCCGCTTGTTTCTGTTCTATCGATGGGCGCGCGCGTCGAAACGCCACTGAAAAAATCGCACCGCTTCCTGCAAGGCGGGCGGATGATCGGCCAACGCGGCATGCGACACACTCGGATAGCGGACCACCTGGGTCAGCACTCCGGCGTCGATCAGACTGCTGGCGTATTTCTCCGCTTCCACGTGCAGCACGTCGTTTTGCGCCGTCGCGATCAGCGTGGCGGGCAGCCCCGCGAGGCGCGACGATTCGAGCGGCGCGGCATACGGATGCATGCGCTGCGACGCTTGCGGCAGATACGCGCGATAACACGCCGCGCACTCTTTCGCGGTAATGTCCGAACCGAGGCGCTTTTCGTCACCCAGGCGCGTGAGGCTCGGATCGAGCATCGGCCCGAACAGCGCCTGCGCGGAAATGCGCACGTCGCCACGATCGCGCGCAATAAAGGCGAGGCAATTGGCCAGCTGCCCGCCCGCATCGTGACCGGCCACGCCCACCTTCTTGCTGTTGCCGCCGAATGCACGCGCTCGCGTTTGCACCCATAGCGCCGCGCGGTGCGCGTCTTCAGGCGCGGCCGGAAACGGAAACTGCGGCGCGAGCGAGTAGCCCACCGACACGACGAGAGCCGGTAAGTGTTCTGCGAAATAACGCGAGGCGTAATCGGCCTGTTCGATCGATCCCTTCGTAAATCCACCACCGTGGAAATAAAGCAGTACCGGCAATGCGGTTTTTTTTGCCTGCCGGTACAGGCGTAACGTGATGTCCTGCGCGTGTCCTTCGATCTGCACGTCAGTGACTTCCAGTGCCGTGCTGTCGGCCTCTGCCGGCTCGCTGCCGGTGGGCACGAAGGAGTACGGCGGTTTAAATGCTTCCATGTCGAGCCGCGCAATGCGCATAGAACTTCAATGGTGCGAATTGTGGGTTCAGCAGACTCGTAAATAAATGCCTATAATCCGGCAACACAATTCGGCGCCCCTGAACAATCGAATGCGATTGTCTGCGGATTCGCGGTGGAGTCCATTCCTGCTCGGTGCGCCCGCCCCTATTGGAGGTCTGCAATGGACCGGCTTCAGGCCATGCAAGTGTTCACACGTGTCGTCGACACCAACAGCTTTACCCGCGCAGCGGAAACGCTCGACCTGCCGCGCGCATCGGTTACCACGATTATTCAGAACCTCGAAGCGTTCCTCGGCACGCGTCTGATGCATCGGACCACGCGGCGCCTGTCGCTCACGCCGGACGGCGCGGCGTACTACGAACGCTGCGTGCGCATCCTCGCTGACGTTGAAGAAACCGAGGCCAGTTTTCAGAGCGGCAATAAAAAGCCGCACGGCAAGCTGCGCATCGACATGCCGGGGTCGATTGGCCGCTTGCTGGTGATTCCTTCGCTGTGTGAATTCCACACGCGCTATCCGGACATCGACCTGCAACTCGGCCTGACGGACCGGCCGGTGGATCTATTGCAGGAAGGCGTGGACTGCGTGGTGCGGGTTGGCGCGCTACAGGATTCCTCGCTAGTGGCACGCCGTATCGGTTTGTTCGAGGGCGTGACCTGCGCGGCCCCCGATTACATCGGGCGCGCGGGCATGCCCACTTCGCTCGAAGACCTGGAGAATCACAAAGCAGTCAATTACTTTTCGAGCCGCACGGGGCGCACGCTCGATTGGGCCTTCATGGTTGACGGCAAAGAAGTCGAAGTGAAAATGAAGAGCATCGTGTCGGTGAACGACGCCGATGCCTACGTGACGTGCGGGTTGGAAGGCTTCGGCCTGATTCAGCCGGCGCTCTTCATGGTGCTGCCGCATCTGCGTTCGGGCCAACTGGTGGAAGTCCTGCCGGAGCTGAAACCTTTGCCGATGCCGATTTCCGCAGTCTATCCGCACAGCCGGCATCTGTCGCCTAAAGTCCGCGTTTTCGTAGACTGGATCGCGGAGTTGTTCGACCGTTGTCCATTGCTGAGCGGACGCGGCAGTCTCGACGCAACCTGTACGATGCGCACTTTCGAAGAACGCGAGTCGGCACCGAGTCTCGACACGCCGGTGATAACGGAATGGGTCGCGTGATCGACTCGGCTTGAAGTACAGATTCTGAAACAGTGAATTCCAACCGCGGCTCTAATGCCGCGGTTTGCTTATCCAGCACCGTAATTACTACGGTTTAACGCAGCGTTTTCGCGATTGTTCTGGAAACACGACAATTCATTTCGCGAAAGTGCGATTTATCCGCCCTGCCTCAAAGTCTACATTTCACCCTGTCGCAGCGCCGCTAGTGCTGCAAACGAATCGACAGGAGTGAATCATGAAACGCAATCTCTTGGCAGGCCTGGCTCTTTCGCTGCTCGCGAGCGCTCCGGTGTTTGCCCAAAGCAGCAGCGGCGGCATTGGCCGCGCCGGCACTTATGAAACACAACCCACGCCGACCACCAGCGCGAAAACGCGTGAAGAAGTGAAGGCGGAACTCGTCGCGGCCTATCGCGATGGTTCGCTGCCCGCGCTGAATCGCACGACGTATCCGAACAAAGGCCTGATCGGTCAGACGCAGGCTGCGCGGATCGCACTGCAGGAAGGCAGGAGCGGCGACGTCACACGCGTGGCCAACGGACAGTAAAACGAACCTGTTGCAATGATTCGGTTTCCAAAAGAAATAGTCATTGCGGCGCTTTCATGCACTCTTCAAAAAGGAGCACATCATGACCCCCTCTGAACTCGACCATTGGGATACCGACACGCCAGTGTGGACGCCGTACCGCGCGCCGCAACACTAAATGTCGAAAGTAGCGGCACGTACCCGCGGATCCTGTCCGCGGGTACACACGCATTTGAAGACGCCTAGCGCTTGGGCACGCCGTCGCGCCACTCGCCCCAATGGGTGGCGATGTCCTGCACGAGCGGATTGCCCGAGAGGAACAGGTTCTGGATAGCGATCGTAAAGCCGCCTTGCGCAGCGTAGTTCAGCAGGTTGTCCGCGCTCGTCTGTCCATCGTACGGGCGGTCGAAATCGGAGCCGGCCCGCAGCACGGCGACGCGATTCAAATCCACCTTATGGACCGAGGCCGCGCGTTTGAGCGCCTCGTAAGTGGCGTTATCCTCCTGCTGCGTCGTGCAGTAGACGCCCTTGCCATCGGTCAGGATCTTGGTCCAGTCGCGCGCGCGCTGCCCGAGCAACGTGCCTGACCACCAGGTATCGCCTGCCAGCGTGTCGCACTGAATCACAGTGGGCGGCCGATTGGCGGGCGCATACGAATACTTGGCCCGCGCGGCCTGAGCCTGCACGTTATCGGACAATGTCACGCTACGGGACAAGGCGAACGCCGTATCCGCGAGCCGGGTGTTCAACTGGAATACTTCAGTGCGGTAGTCGAGCGGCGGCTTGGCGGTAGGACTCGTGGTATTGATGCCGAGGTAGCCTGTCGTCCAGCCAGGTGGAATTTCACGCCCGTCTATCTCCCACTGAATCCCGAAGTCGACCAGATACTTCGCCCATGCTGCGGACCCGACCGTTCCCTGCTGCGGATCGATCCCCGCAATACCGGCCACCATGAAGTAGGTATGCCGCAAATCGAAACGCGGCGAGAACGTCAACGCCATGATCGACGCAGCAGCGTTGCTGTGCCCCATGCCGGTGGTCATCACGCACACGTCCTGCTTGTTGCAATGGACCGTCGGGTAATCGGGCGACAAACCGTCCACGGCGATGTCGCGCCAGGGCCCGAGGTTGTCGAGCCACACCTGCCCTTCCGGCCCGAACATTGAAATGATCATCACCTTGACGGGCCGCCCTCGCGAGCCGCCGTCGTCATGCGAGAAACCGTCGTTGTCGTCCGCACTGGCCGGTCCGGACGAAAAGGCCGCACATGCCGCGAGTGTAATGGCGGCACTAGCGCCGAGTGAACGAGTCAGCATCGTGATCTTCCTTTTTTGCTTGTGATGCAGGTTGGGAGAGAGTGCTGCTTTCAAGCCGAAAGAAGTATAGGTGCGAAGAAATTATTTTCCACTACACGATGCACTATCGGTTCACGTTTCCGCACGCCGCCGGGCAGCTATGCGAATCGGCTCCGCACGCGCTTTTCGCCGTTTTCCTATAATCGGGCGTCCGCAGCGTGCCCGAGGGCAACTCACTCGGGCGCGCACCGCGTTTGTGCAGTTAACAGCAGGAGCACCACGATGGACTATGTGAAACTCGGCCGTACCGGCCTCGATGTATCGCGTCTTTGTCTCGGCTGCATGAGCTATGGTGTGCCGTCTCGCGGCACTCATCCCTGGTCGCTCGACGATGAGGCCGCGCGGCCCTTCATCAAGCAGGCGCTCGATCACGGCATCAATTTCTTCGATACCGCGAATGTCTATTCCGACGGCACGAGCGAGGAAATCGTCGGCCGCGCGCTGAAGGACTTTGCGAAGCGCGACGAGATCGTGCTCGCCACCAAGGTGAATAGCCGCATGCATCCGGGCCCGAACGGCGCGGGCCTGTCGCGCAAGGCCATCATGGCGGAAATCGATAACAGTCTCAGGCGCCTCGGCACGGATTACGTGGACCTGTACCAGATCCATCGGTGGGACTATGGCACGCCGATCGAAGAAACCATGGAAGCGCTGCACGATGTCGTGAAGGCCGGCAAGGCGCGCTATATCGGCGCATCGTCTATGTATGCGTGGCAGTTCGCGAAGGCGCTGCACGTGGCCGAGCGCAACGGCTGGACGCGCTTCGTGACGATGCAGAACTACGTGAATCTGCTCTACCGCGAGGAAGAGCGCGAAATGTTGCCGCTATGCGAGAGCGAGGGGATCGGTGTGATTCCGTGGAGCCCGCTCGCGCGCGGCCGCCTGACGCGTGACTGGAACACGGAAAGCGCGCGCTCCGAAACCGATGAATTCGGCCGTACGCTCTATGCGCACACGGAGGACGCGGATCGGCGGATTGTCGAACGGGTCAGCCAGATCGCCAACGAGCGCGGCGTGCCGCGCGCGCAAGTCGCGCTAGCGTGGGTGTTGCAGAAAAAGCCGATCACCGCGCCGATCGTCGGCGCAACCAAACTGCATCATCTCGACGATGCGGTGGCCGCGCTCTCATTGAACTTGAGCGCGGAGGAAATCGGCCGCCTCGAGGAGCTGTACGTGCCGCACGCGGTGACCGGGTTCAAGTAAGCGGCGCGCGTGCCGCTCAAACGCGCGGCACGTCCGGTTCGAAAAACACCCAGCGGACTTGTGGGAACGTCGCCTGCAAGTCCTCTTCGATTACGTTGATCGCATCGATCATCGCGCGCCCGCTTGCGTAGTCAATCATTTCCGCCTGCACGGCCACCACGACATGCCGGCCCCATTGCAGCGTGATCATATTGATGATGCTGCGAATCTCGCTGCGCCCGCGCAGATGCGCCTCGATCGCGCGCCGCACCTCGGGGCTCGCCGATTCGCCGACGATCATCGACTTTACTTCGCGCGCCACCAGCCATGCGATCAACATCAGCAGCAGGCCGACGCCGATAGAGCCCAGCGCGTCATAGACCGGATTGCCGGTCACGAGCGTAAGCAGCACGGCGGCGAAGGCCATCGCCAGGCCCGCGAGCGCGGCGATGTCCTCGCCCGCCACCACGAGCAGTTCGGACTCGCGCGTCTCGCGGAACCAGCGCCACATGTTCTTGTCGGGATGCGTCTTGCGGATTTCCTTCACCGCGCCCCACAGGGAAAGCGCCTCGAGGACCACGGACACCCCGAGCACTACCAGCGCCACATACGCATACTGCAGAGGCTCGTGCACGAACAGACGATGCACGCCCTCATAGACCGAGAACGCGCCGCCGACAAAGAACAACAGCAGCGCGACCAGCAGCGAATAGAAGTTGATCTCGCGCCCGCTGCCCATGGGATGCAGCGGGCTCGCCGGCTTACGCGCTTCGCGCAGTCCGAATAGCAGCAGCAGTTGATTGCCGCAGTCGGCGGTCGAGTGAATGGCCTCGGCGAACATCGAGCCGGAACCGGTGAATGTGGCAGCAGCGAACTTACAGATGGCGATGCCGAGGTTGGCGGCGAGCGCATAGAAAATGGCTTTCGGCGATTCTTCTTTCATCGTCGTGGCGGGCGTCCGTGAGTTTGCAAAGAGCTTTCGGTTGGCAACAGCCCGTATTATGGCCATGCCGGGCGCCATGCGTCCAACCCCGGTGCGATTTGCACCGTGCCCCTGCCTGTACTCGAGAACGCCGCCTTTGGCGCGCCGAATGCCGCGTCAGACTCTTTCGAGCGCCGCCATTTCGCGCACGATCACCAGCAACATCGAAAGGCTCGCGCCGCCCGTGGCCCGCAGATCCGCCAGCAGTCGTGCGTAGCGCTCCAGTTGCGCGATGCGCTTCTCACGCCATGCTTCGACGAGTGCGTCCAGTGTGGATGCTTCGTCGGCACCGGCTAGTGCGCTCGTGGTCAACGCGCGTTTGAGACGCGCGAGTTCGGCCAGCGCTGTCGCGCGCGCCAGCATGTCCCAGTGCGTGGGCACCGGCAAAGCAGCCGCGCGCTCGCTGATCCAGCTGGAATTGAGCAGCGTGCCGAGCGCGAAATACACGCCCGCCACCAGTTCGAGGCTGCGCCCGCAGGTCGACGCGACTTCGGCGATGTCGAGCAACGCGGCGGAGATTTCGCCGCTCGCGATCCGCACCGCCAGTTCACTATCCACGCCAGCATCCACGAACACGCGCTGCCGTTCGGAGAGCGCTTCGAGGTCGGCGCCCGGCAACAGCGCCGGCCATTGCGGCGCGAGGCGTTGCGCTGCGTCGCGGCAGCGCGCGAGCAGGCCGGCCACGTCGCCTGCGTTGACCGCGCCCGACTGCAATTGCCGCAGGAACCACAACGCGGAACGCTCTACCAGGCGCGCGACTTCGACGAACATGCGCGCCTGAACGTCGTCGGCAACGCGGTTGTCGAGCGCGTCGATACTGCGCCAGACGTGGTCGAGATCGAACACGTCGCGCGCCATGATGCAGGCTCGCACGATGTCACCTGGCTGGGCGTCGGTTTCTTCCATCAGCCGGTGCACGAATTCGCAGCCCACCCGATTCACCAGGGCATTGGTCAAATGCGTCGCGAGAATTTCGCGGCGCAGCGGGTGGCGTTGCATCGGCACGCTAAAGCGCTGCCGCAGCGGCTTCGGAAAATACTCCACCAGCATGTCGGCGACGAGCGGGTCTTCGGGCATCGACGAGTCGAGCAACGCGTCGTACAGCCACATCTTGCTGTACGCGAGCAGCACCGCGCGCTCCGGCGTGGTGAGCCCCTGTTTCGCGGCCTGCCGCTCGGCGACTTCCTCATCGGTCGGCAGAAACTCGATGACGCGATTCAGACGCCCGGTCCGTTCGAGGTAGCGCATCAGGCGCGCTTCCGCGTCGAGCAATTCGACGCCGTAACGGCCGGCGATCGACAGCGCCTGCGTCTGGTAGTAGTTGTCCTGCAATACGAGCAGGCCGACCTCGTCGGTCATTTCAGCGAGCAGCGCGTTGCGCTGCTTCTCCGTCATCTCGCCGTCGGTCACGACCAGTCCCAGCAGAATCTTGATGTTGACCTCGTGATCCGAGCAGTCGACGCCCGCGGAATTGTCGATCGCATCGGTATTGATACGGCCGCCACGCTGCGCGAATTCGATGCGCCCGAGTTGCGTCAGACCGAGATTCCCGCCTTCGGCCACGACCTTACAACGCAAGTCGGCACCGTTGACGCGTATCGCGTCGTTGGCGCGGTCGCCGACCTGCAGATGCGTTTCGCGGCTCGCTTTCACATAGGTGCCGATACCGCCGTTGTACAGCAGATCGACCGGCGCCTGCAGAATCGCGCGCATCAATTCAGCGGGCGCGAGCGCCGGTGCGCTGATGCCGAGCACCGACTGCACGGCCGGCGAGAGCGGAATCGTCTTGGCGCTGCGCGGAAACACGCCGCCACCCGCCGAGATCAACGCAGGATCGTAGTCGGCCCAACTCGAACGATCGAGGATGAACAATCGCCCCCGTTCGGCAAGACTGACCGCCGGATCAGGACTCGGATCGAGAAAGATATGCCGATGATCGAACGCGGCCACCAGCTTGATATGCGGCGACAGCAGCATGCCGTTGCCGAACACGTCGCCCGACATGTCGCCGACGCCCACCACCGTGAAGTCCATGGTCTGGGTATCCACGCTCATTTCGCGGAAGTGCCGCTTGACCGACTCCCATGCGCCGCGCGCCGTGATGGCCATTTTCTTGTGGTCGTAACCGACCGAGCCGCCCGATGCGAACGCGTCGTCGAGCCAGAAGCCATATTCCTGCGAGATCGCGTTCGCGTAGTCGGAGAAGGTGGCCGTGCCTTTGTCGGCGGCGACCACCAGATAGGGATCGTCGGGATCGTGACGCACCACGTCGGGCGGCGGCACCACGGCCGTGCCCGCGAGGTTGTCGGTCAGATCGAGCAGGCCGCGCAGGAAGGTCTGATAGCACGCGATGCCTTCGCGCATCCACGCGTCGCGTTCGGTTTGCGGCGGCGGATTCTTCACCACGAAGCCGCCTTTGGAACCCACCGGCACGATCACCACGTTCTTCACCATCTGCGCCTTCATCAGGCCGAGCACTTCCGTGCGAAAGTCCTCGCGCCGGTCCGACCAGCGCAAACCACCGCGCGCCACGCGTCCGCCGCGCAAATGCACGCCTTCAACGCGCGGCGAGTAGACCCAGATTTCGAACATCGGTTTCGGTTCGGGCAAGCCGGGCACGAGCGCAGGGTTGAACTTGAAGGACAGATACGGTTTTGGATGACCGTCCGCGTCGAAGCGATAGTAGTTCGTGCGCTGTGTCGCCTTGATCACGCCGAGAAACTGCCGCAGTATCCGGTCTTCGTCGAGATTCGGCACCTGATCGAGCGCGCTGTCGATCGTGTGCAGCCAGCCGTCGACGCGCGCCTCGCGCGTTTCGCCCAACACCGGGTCGAAGCGGGCCACGAACAACTCGACCAGCATCCGCGCAATGGCCGGATTGCCAGTCACCGCGCGTTCGATATAGGCATCGCTGAAGGTCGATCCCACTTGCCGCAGATATTTGGCGTAGGCACGCAGTATCGTTACCTCGCGCGCATTCAGTTGCGCCCGCAAGACGAGGCGATTGAAGTCGTCGCTCTCGATCGCTCCGGTCCATACCTGCTCGAACGCTTCTTCAAAGAGATCCTTGACACGTTCGATATCGAATTCCGCGTCGTCGGCGAGTTCGAGGCCGAAGTCGTGAATCCACGCCGGCGTCGCGCCCAATGCCTCGATCAGATAGGGGCGCTCTTCATCCACGCGTACGCCGAGGTGTTCGAGCATCGGCAAACTGCGTGACAGGGCGATCGGCAGACCCGCGCGATACACCTTGAAGCGGAATGCACGCGGACCCGATTCGATTGGGCGGTACAGGTTCATGGCGAGCCGCTCGCTGCCTTGCACGCGTTCGATCAATTCGATATCGCGCACCGCCGTGCGGGCCGGATAATCGTCGCGATAGCCGGCTGGGAACGAATCGCCGTAGTGTTGCAGCAAGCGGTTGCCCTGCTCTTCGCCGAAAGCGTCGAGCAACGCATCGGCGAGATCGTCCTGCCAGCGGCGCGCGACCTGCACGAGCCGCGCTTCCAGCTCGCGCGTATCGACATTGGGCATACCGCCTGGCTTCGCATGCACGACGAAGTGAATGCGCGCGAGCGTCGACTCCGAAAGCAGCGGCGTAAACTCGACGCTCTCGCCGTTGAACGCGTCGGCCAGTAGATTGGCAATACGCTGGCGCAGATCGGTGTTGTACTTGTCGCGCGGCACGAACACGAGGCACGACACGAAACGGTCAAAACGGTCTCGCCGCACGAACAGACGCGTGCGCTGATGTTCCTGCAAGCGCAGCACACCCAGCGCGATGTCGTAGAGCTGATCCTCTTCGGCCTGAAAAAGCTCGTCGCGCGGATAGGTTTCGAGCACCGTGAGGAGCGATTTCGCGAGATGACCTTTTGCCAGGAAACCGGCACGCCGCACAATATTCGCGCATTTGCGCCGCACGATCGGAATTTCCGAGGCCGACACGAAATACGCGGTGGACGTATAGAGACCGATGAAACGCCGCTCGCCGGTCACCTTGCCGTTGGCATCGGTCAGCTTGATGCCGACATAGTCCAGATAGCCCGGCCGGTGCACAGTGGCCCGCGAATTGGCCTTCGTGAGAAAGATCGGCGACGTAGCGGAAATGATTTCGACCGCAGCCGGCGGCAAAGGCGTGACTTCGGCGGTGGCGACGGGCCGTAGCGCGTCGCGCAGAATGCCCAGGCCCGAGCCCGGCACCGCGCGCAGACCGTAGCCGATATCGTGCTGCACCAGTTCGTAATCGCGCTGGCCGAGAAAGGTGAAATGATCGGCCACCATCCATTCGAGAAACGCGCGCGCTTCCAGACCTTCCGGGCCCGCCTCACCGGCTTTCATGCCTTTGATCGTGCTGCGCGCGAGTTCGACGATTTTCGGCCAGTCTTCCACCGCCGCCCGCACGTCGCGCAATACCCTCGCGATGTCATCGCGCAGCGCGTCGAGTTTTGCGGCATCGCCGCAACGGTCCACTTCGAAGTGGATGAACGAGGTCAGCTGCGAACGCGTGTCAGTGGCTTCTTCAGCGCCCTGGCTCACCCGCGCGATGCTGCCGTCGGGCGCACGCCAGATACGAAACACCGGATGCACGACGGAATGCAGCGCGAGGCCATGCCGGTTGACCGCCATCGACACCGAATCAACCAGAAACGGCATGTCGTCATTGACGATCTCGATCACCGTGTGATCGGAGTGCCAGCCATGCTGTTCGAGAATCGGGTTATAGACGCGCAAGCGCTCGGCGCCGGGTACGAAGCGCTGCGCCGTTTGCCAGTGCGCGAGTGCCGCGCCGTAGAGATCGGCGATCGAACGGCTTTGCAGATCGTCGGCGTCGACGAAATCGTAGTAGTGCCGCAGAAAAGGCTCGACGACCTTGAAGGTGGGTTCGGGCAGGCGCCCTCGCGCAAATTCGACGACATCGTTCAGCAAGTGCGTGACAGCTTCTTCGTTCTTTGCTTGCATGATCAACTCCCCGGCTGGAGGCAATGGCGAGTATCGCTTGATTCGCATGCATCGTCTGAAGGGGAATTATGCACCTGCCGACCATGATGCGAAGGATGACCGCACTTAGGTTATACCCGCTGACGTTCGCCGCGCCGCAACGTAGGATCGCGCCGCTCAGAGCACGGCTTTGGGCACCGCATGCTCTTCGCCGAGCCATGCGCGGACCTGCTCGCCAGTCCACACGGGGTCGTCGTGCGGCAGATCGTGCCCGGCCCACGGGTGCTCGCAGTGCAAAGCGCCCCACGCTGCCGCGAGCTTCGCCGAGCATACCGGGTCGACCAGTTTGTCGGCCCGCGAAGAAAGTATCAGCACAGGGCATTCCGGCCGCGCCGTGCCCGCGGTAAAACGTGTCGCGGCCCAAAGTTGCCGCAACGCATTGCCACGGCTCACGGGCGCGCTGCGGCGAATCCGGCTCCACGTGTCGAGATCGTCGCCCAGCGTCTCCACGTTATTGCACGTCAGGCGATGAATACCGTGTTCCGCGCGCGGCGCGTCGCGCCAGCGCGCGGCCACGCCCAACAGGCCCGGCCACGCAGAAGGACGCAACCGCTCCTGCATCTGGCTGAACGGCCGCATGCTTGTATTGATGAGCACCAGCCGTTCGATCTCATAGGGATACCGCTGCGCCCAGTCCGTCGCCACCATGCCGCCGAGCGACATCGCCAGCACGCAATACGGGCCCGGCAAACCGCTTTGCAAAGCAGCATTTCGCACGAAGCCGACCATCTCGGCGACCGTCGACGGCGCGCGCAAATGCGCGAATTCGCCGTTGCCCGGCAGATCGAGCAGCAGCAGCCGGGCAGGCGCGCCCGTTTGCCAGGGCACGTCATTGACGGCGCCCTGCAGCAAGCCGGGCAAGCGGCCCCAGTGGCGGATTTCGCGCGTGAGTCCGCGCAGCAGAATCCACGTGCTCATAGGCTTTCCGGTTGATACCAATGGTCGATCGCGCTTTGCAGCAATTGCTCGCGACGATGGCCTTGCGGCAGCCAGCGTTGCGACGAAAACGCCGCGCGCGCCAGAAAGTCGAGCAGGTTCGCGTGACGCCGCAGCACACGCGCGGTTCGATGTGCCTTGACCGGATTGAACATGCCCTGACGCGAAAACAATTGACGCGGGTTTTTCTTGATCCAGAGCCACGAGCCCAATTCGAGCGTCATCGGCAGGAAGACATTGGGAGCGGGCGCGCGATCGTAGGCGAAGTCCCACAGATCGCCGTGCAGCAGATATTGATGGCTCTGCGGTTCGAACGCGTAGCCATGATGGGGATGCGCGCGTTCGAACATGGTTTTCAACACGTACATTTCCGGCAAATGCGGCATCAGCTTGCGCGTGCGTGCGTACGGAAACCAGATGCTGTCGCTCCAGCCGTAGCCCGAGTGGCAATCGAGCGCAATGCTCAACGGCCGCGCGGCCAGTTCGGTTTCCACCACCTGCAGCAGCGCGGCAGCCTCGGGTTCCATCGGCGCACCCATGCGGCCGCGATACCACGGCAGCCACGCGCCCACGCGCTGGCCGCCCGCCAGCAGCGGCACGCGTTCGTCCGCATTCTGTGGCGCGTTGCGCATCAGATCGACGCCGTTCGGATTCGCACGCGTGGCCGCCCACATGCCGCCCGGATTGACGATCGGCATAAAGATCAGACGAATCGACTGCAATTGCCGCACCAGCAGTTCGTCCCATTCGAGCCGCGCCAGCAGCGCGCGCATATAGTCGAGCACGAGTTGCGAGCCGATCCGCTCGAGCCCGTGAATGCCGCCAAAAAAGCCGATGGCCGGAGCCTGCGGGTCGGTGGACCCAATGCTCGCGGTCTGGATGGCAAATTGCCGGCCGCGCACCGTTGTTTCGCAGACTGTGCGGATCGCGAAGCTCGCGCTGCCCTGCTCGAGGATCGCCCTGAGATCTTCGTACTCCGCAAAACTGTCGGGAAGGAAGCTCAGGGGCTGCATGAGGACGTCGAAAGGGATTGCAAGGTTATTGGGGACGGCACACCGATTGACGCAATATAGCCTGGTGCGGAGCGATCATGCTGAAGCGTCGCCAACACAGCTGAATCGTGTCACACGCATGACATTTTTCACTCGAGCGAATGACATCGTTCTGCCTTTCTGGCGACGTAAAAAAGACACGAGAAGATATAGTCGTCTAGACGTTGCGATGCCTTCACTCAACCGTCACAGACGCTTCCTAGAATGAGCCCCACACAGGCCGGCAGCGGCCGGATGCATCAAGGGGTACTTATGGACGCAATTCGGGAAGCAATCCGTATCGAACGGTTGAGCAAGACGTTCAGCAATGGCCGCAAGGCGCTGGACGAAATCGATCTGCGCGTCGAACCGGGCGAGATGGTTGCGTTGATCGGCGCCTCGGGCTCGGGCAAATCGACGCTGCTGCGTCACATCGCGGGCTTCACGGCTTCGGATGCGCAGCCGTCGCAGATCGCTATTCTGGGCCGGCCGATTCAGCAGAACGGGCGCATTGTGCGTGAAGTGCGCAGCATTCGCCGCGATATCGGCTTCGTGTTCCAGCAATTCAATCTGGTGAACCGGCTCTCCGTGGAAAGCAACGTGCTGATCGGCGCACTCGCGCGGCTGCCGTTGTGGCGCCGACTCAGCGGGCGTTTTCCGCGCGCCGAGCGGGCGTTGTCGATGGCCGCGCTCAACGAAGTCGGCATTGGCGAACATGCGCGCGAACGCGCCGCCAATCTCTCCGGCGGCCAGCAGCAGCGCGCGGCGCTCGCCCGTGCCTTGGTGCAACGCGCGCGCATCGTGCTCGCCGATGAACCCATCGCGTCGCTCGACCCCGAGTCGTCGCGCCGCGTGATGGAGATGCTGCGCACGCTGAACATCGAGCATCGACTCACGGTGCTGGTGTCGCTGCATCAGGTCGATATCGCGATGCAGTATTGCCCGCGCACGGTTGCGCTGCGCCGCGGCAAGGTGGTCTACGACGGCCCTTCCGCCGCGCTCACGCCAACCTTGCTCAAGACGCTTTACGGCGAGGCCGCCCGCGAACTGCTCGATGAATCCGCCCCCAGCGCGGACGATAGCGAGGCTAGCCACGCCGCCGGCAGCACACCGCTTCAGGACGCCGCGCCCGCTTCGGGCCGCTATGCATTCGCTCTCAATCCGGCGCACTCGAACTGAGCGCGTCCATCCACTCTGCTAACTCAACCGGGTCTCAAACAATGAAATTCCTGCGTTCGTTGATCACGCTGGCCGTCGGCGCGGCTGCTTTCGCCGGTGCCGCCACCGCGCACGCCGAGGACATCAATCTCGGCATCATTTCGACCGATTCGTCCTCGGTGCTGAAACAACGCTGGGAGCCGCTGATTCAGGACATGAACAAGCAAACCGGCCTGAACATCAAAGCGTTCTTCGCAACGGACTACGCCGGCATTATCGAAGGCATGCGCTTTAACAAGGTACAGGTCGGTTATTTCGGCAATGCGTCAGCGATCGAGGCGGTGGACCGTTCGCAAGGCGAAGTATTCGCGAAGGTCCAGTACGCGAACGGTGACGCAGGTTACTACTCCGTGCTGATCACGAATGTGAACAGCCGCTTCAAGACGCTCGACGACGTGTTCAAGAATACGAAGGACGTCACGCTCGGCTTCGGCGACCCGAACTCCACCTCGGGCACGCTGATTCCCGGCTATTACCTGTTCGCCAAACACAATACGCCGGTCAACACTTCGTTCAAGACCGTGCTGCCGTCGAGCCACGAAGCCAATCTGCTGGCCGTGGTGAACAACAAGATCGACATCGCGACCAACAACACCGAGATGCTCGACACGTTGAAGAAAGAGCATCCGGACAAGTTCGCGCAGGTGCGTGTGCTGTGGAAATCGCCGCTGATTCCGTCGGACCCGCTGGTATGGCGCAAGGATCTGCCGCAAGCCACCAAGGACAAGCTGCGCAACTTCTTCCTGAACTACGCGAAGACCGATCCGCACGAAAAAGCGGTGATGGCGGCGATTACCGGTTACGGCGGCTTCGCGGCGTCCTCGGATGCGCAACTGGTGCCGATCCGCCAGGTGGCGCTGTTCCAGCAGAAGCAGAAGATCGAGAGCGACGCGCATCTCTCCGATGACGATCGCAAGACCCAATTGGCCGCGCTCGACGCGAAGCTGAGCGCGCTGAACAGCTCGCAATCGAAGCAATGAACACGGTCGATCTGATCACGTCGCCGGCGCGTGCGAGCGAAACGCTCGCCGCGCAGGCGGCGAGTCATCCCGCGCCGGTTGCGGGCAAACGCAGCTGGCTGTCGCTGCTCGGCTGGATCGCCGTGCTCGCGGTGTTGGGCGGCGCATGGCATGGCGCCGATATGCGCCCGCTGGATCTGCTGAGCGACTCCGGCAACATGGGCCAGTTCGCCAAAGACTTCTTTCCGCCCGACTTCACCGAATGGCGCAGCTATCTGCACGAGATGTATGTGACGCTCTCGGTGGCGGTGTGGGGCACCGCCCTGTCGCTCGTGTGCGCGGTGCCGTGCGGACTGCTGTCCGCCCACAATATCGCGCCGATGTGGGTCGTGCAGCCCATGCGCCGCATGATGGACGCGTGCCGCGCGATCAATGAAATGGTCTTCGCCATGCTGTTCATCGTGGCGGTCGGACTCGGTCCATTTGCCGGCGTGCTGGCGCTGTGGGTGCACACTACGGGCGTGCTCGCCAAGCTGTTCGCCGAAGCCGTCGAGGCCATCGATCCGCGCCCCGCCGAAGGCGTGCGCGCGACCGGAGCAACTGGCCTCGACGAAATCATCTACGGCGTGTTGCCGCAAGTGCTGCCGTTGTGGATCTCGTACGCGTTATATCGCTTCGAATCGAACGTGCGCTCGGCGATGGTGGTCGGCATGGTCGGCGCGGGCGGCATCGGCGTGGTGTTGTACGAGGCGATCCGCTCGTTCAACTATGCGCAAACCGCCGCGGTGATGATCATGGTGATCGTGGTCGTGACGGTGATCGACCTCGCGTCCGCGTGGCTGCGTGAACGCGTGACCTGAGGTGGCAGAAGTCTCATGAGGTTGCCGGCGTGACGGCGTGACGGCGTGACGGCTCGGTGGGAGGGTCCGACGAAGCAGCGCTTCGTCGACTTCTTGCCCGGCGTCGCGCCGCGTTCCAGTTTGCAGTTCAACCTCCGTACGGCGCCGCCAGCCCGTCCGGGCGGCGTCTCTTTGACGCCACAAATCGCCGCATTTCCCCAAATAAAACCCCTCCAATCGAGTCGTCCACTCCTCTATCCCGGCGTTCTGCTGGAATAATCACGGGCTTGCGGCCCGCACCCGGGCCTTCGCTTCCCCTCTTCCCGGTCTTCGATGGAAACCTTTGTCGTTTTGCTGGTGCTGCTCTCCGCGCTGCTTCACGCCACGTGGAACGCGTTCCTGCATCTTTCGGAAGATCGCGTCTGGCTGCTCGGCATGATGGCGATTCCGTATATCGCCGTGAGCGCGGTCGGCGTGGTCGTACTGCCCATGCCCGCGCCGCAGGCGTGGCCGTACATCTTTGCATCGGTCGTGCTGGAATTCGGTTATCTGTTGGCGCTGATTCGCGCCTATAAAAGCGGCGACTTCGGGCAGATCTATCCGATTGCGCGCGGCCTTTCGCCGATGCTCGTGTTCGTCGGCGCACTGGTCTTCGCCCATGAGGCGCTCAAGCCGTTGGCCGCGATCGGCGTCGCGCTGGTGTCGATCGGCATCGTCTCGCTGGCGTTTCGGCGCGGCATGCGCTTTTCCGGCGAGAGCGTGCCCTTCGCGCTCCTGACCGGCCTGTTCATCTCGGCGTATTCGGTGGTCGACGGAATCGGCGCGCGCGTGGCGGGCAACGGCCTGAGCTACATCATGTGGGTCTATCTGATCTGGAATATCCCGCAGTTTCTGCTCGCCTGGCATTGGCGCGGCGGCGCGAAAGGGCTTTTCATCGGCCGCGCCGTGGTGTTCAAGGGCATGGCGTCGGGCGTGCTCGCGTTGAGCGCTTACTGCCTGATCATCGAGGCTTACCGCTATCTGCCGATCGCGATGGTCTCCGCGCTGCGCGAGATGAGCTCGATCTTCGCGGTGCTGATCGGCTGGCTGTTCATGCGCGAGAAGCTGACCACGCGGCGTATCGTTGCGTGCGCGCTAGTGACGTTGGGGGCGGTGCTGATCAGGGTTTGAGTTTGAGTTCTTCCCTCACGCAAACTCCGGCAACGTCGCATCGATCGCATCGGCCAGCGTATTGAACGCCGGCGCGATCTCCTCATCCGGCACGCACGCGTAGCCGATCAGCAAACCCGACGGCGCCAGCGACGGCTGCGCGTAGTACCCCGACAAAGGCCGCACGACGATATTGCGCTCCAGCGCGGCGGCGGCCACCCGCCGGTCGTCGCTGCCTTCGGGCAACTGCATCACCAGATGCAGGCCGGCGTCGCCGCCCACGGCCGGCAACGCGTCGCCGTAACGCTGCGCGGCGGCGTCGAGCAGCGTCTGGCGGCGCTGTCCGTAGAGCGTGCGCATCTTGCGGATATGCGACGTGAAATGCCCTTCGGCAATGAACTCCGCGAGCATCGCCTGCTGCAACAGCTGCCCCTCGCGATACAACTCGGCGCTCGCGGTGGCAAAGCTCTCCGCCAGCGCCTCCGGCACGACGAGGTAGCCAATGCGCAAACCCGGAAACAGCGTCTTGCCGAAGCTGCCCACGTAGATCACCTGCCCCGACGTATCCAACCCTTGCAACGATGCCAGCGGCCGGCTGCCATAGCGGAACTCGCTGTCGTAATCGTCCTCGATGATCCAGCACTGGTTCTGCCGCGCATATTCGAGCAGCATGCGGCGCCGCGCGAGACTCATCACCATGCCGAGCGGGTATTGATGCGAAGGCGTGACGAGCATCAGCTTCGGCGGCTGCGCGAGGTCGTCGGCGGAAGGATTGATGCCTTCCTCGTCGACGGCGATCGGCCGCGATTGCAGGCCGGACACGTGGAGCACGCTACGCACGCCCCAATAACAGGGATCCTCGGTCCAGATCACGTCGCCCGGATCGGACAACAGGCGCACGGCGAGGTCGACCGACTGGTGAATCCCGGTCGTGATGATGATCTGCTCCGGCGTACAGCGCACCGAGCGCGAGGTGCGCAGATAGTCGGCCAGCGCGTGCCGTAGCGACGCCAGCCCGCCGCCCGGCGCGTACGTGAGCAGGTCCGGCCGCAGCCGGCGCCAATATTTGTTGTGCAAGCGGCTCCACACCCGCGCGGGAAATTTCGTGACGTCCGGCACGCCAGGCATGAACGCGCCCCACTGACGCTTGGACACGCCCGCGCCCGCCACCAGCCGCGCACCACGCGTGGAAAGCGCTCGCCTCGCCCGCTGCGGCAGCGGCTCCGGCCGCACGTCGGGCGCCACGGCATCGGGCACGCCGACGATCTCGTCCGGAGCGCTGTCGGCAACGAACGTGCCACGCCCGGTCGCCGAACTCACATAGCCTTCGAGCACGAGTTGCTCGTACACCTGCGTGACGGTATTGCGCCCGATGCCCAACTCCTGCGCCAGCAAACGCGACGACGGCACCTTGCTGCCCGGCGGCAGTTCGCGCGACAGGATCGCCTGCTGCAACAGCCGATGCAGTTGGCGATAGATCGGCTGCCCATTGCCGCGGTCCAGGCGCTGGGCCAGCCAGTCGGACAAAACGCTCGCACGCATGGATTGGCTCCTATAATTTTATTGAAATGGCTCTGAAGTTAAGAGCCAAATCTCATTATAGTCGCTGCATGTGCTGCGCTGAGCGCGCGGCGTCCGCAAAACCGAGGAGCGAAGGAGATGACCATGAAGAATGCCGAACTGAAAAGCCGCAAAGACGCTGCCACACCGCGCGGCGTCGGAGTGATGTGCGATTTCTACGCCGAGCGCGCTGAAAACGCGGAATTGTGGGACGTCGAGGGCCGCCGTTTCATCGACTTCGCGGCCGGTATCGCCGTGTGCAACACGGGCCACCGTCATCCGAAGATCGTCGCCGCGATTCGCGATCAGCTCGATCATTTCACCCACACGGCGTATCAGATCGTGCCGTACGCTTCGTATGTCGAACTGGCCGAGAAGCTCAACGAGCGCGCGCCCGGCGACCATCCGAAGAAAACCGCGTTCTTCACGACCGGCGCCGAAGCCGTCGAAAACGCGATCAAGATCGCCCGCGCCGCGACCGGCCGCCCGGGCGTGATCGCCTTCACCGGCGGTTTCCACGGCCGCACGTTGATGGGCATGGCGCTGACCGGCAAGGTCGCGCCGTACAAGATCGGCTTTGGCCCGTTTCCGTCGGACGTGTTCCACGCCCCGTTCCCGAATCCGCTGCACGGCGTGACCACGGCCGACTCGCTGAAGGCCATCGAATTCCTGTTCAAGGCCGACATCGATCCGAAGCGCGTGGCCGCGATCATTTTCGAACCGGTTCAGGGCGAAGGCGGTTTCTATCCGGCGCCGGCCGAATTCGTGCGCGCCTTGCGCAAGCTGTGCAATGAGCACGGCATTCTGCTGATCGCCGACGAAGTCCAAACCGGTTTCGCACGCACCGGCAAGCTGTTCGCCATGCATCACTACGACGTGGTGCCCGATCTGATGACGGTCGCCAAGAGCCTTGCCGGCGGCATGCCGCTGTCGGGCGTGATCGGCCGCGCGGACGTGATGGATGCTGCCGCGCCTGGCGGCCTCGGCGGCACGTATGCGGGCAATCCTTTGGCCGTTGCCGCCGCGCATGCGGTACTCGATATCATCGACGAAGAGAAGCTGTGCGAGCGCGCCACGGTGCTGGGTGACCGCGTCAAGGCCAAGCTGATCGCGCTGCAAAGCGAAGTGCCCCAGATCGCCGACGTGCGCGGCCCCGGCGGCATGGTCGCCGTCGAGTTCTGCAAGGCAGGCAGCACGGAGCCGGATGCGGAGTTCACCAAGCGCGTGCAGACTCGCGCGCTCGAACGCGGCTTGCTGTTGCTGGTGTGCGGCGTCTATTCGAACGTGGTGCGTTTCCTGTTCCCGCTCACGATTCAGGACGCGGTTTTCGACGAAGCCATGGCAATTCTCGGCGACGTGATCAAGGACAGCGTCGCCATCGCGGCTTGAGGATCGACACATGACCACGCTGACCCTGAAAGACCCGTCGCTGCTGAAAACGCACGCCTACATCGCAGGCGAATGGCAAGGCGCGGACGACGGCGCGACCTTCGAAGTGAAGAACCCCGCCACGGGCGAAGTCATTGCGACGGTGCCGCGCATGGGCACGGAGGAAACCCGCCGCGCGATCGACACGGCCAACGCCGCGTGGCCCGCATGGCGCGCCACGACCGCGAAGCAGCGCGCGGTGATCCTGCGCAAATGGCATGACCTGATGATCGAGAACGCCGACGATCTGGCGACGATCCTCACCACGGAACAAGGCAAGCCGCTCGCCGAAGCCAAGGGCGAAATCCAGTACGCCGCTTCGTTCCTGGAATGGTTCGCGGAAGAAGGCAAGCGCGTGAACGGCGACACGATCCCGACACCGGCGAATGACAAGCGCATCGTCGTGACGAAAGAACCGATCGGCGTTTGCGCGGCTATCACGCCGTGGAACTTCCCGGCCGCGATGATTACCCGCAAGGTCGGTCCGGCGCTCGCGGCGGGCTGCCCGATCATCGTCAAACCGGCTGAAGCCACGCCGCTCTCCGCGCTCGCGCTCGCCGTGCTGGCCGAGCGCGCCGGCGTGCCGCGCGGTGTGTTCAACGTCGTGACCGGCGAGCCGAAAGCCATTGGCGCGGAAATGACGGGCAATCCGATCGTGCGCAAGCTGTCGTTCACCGGCTCGACGCCGGTCGGCCGTCTGCTCATGGCGCAGTGCGCGCCGACGGTCAAGAAGGTGTCGCTCGAACTCGGCGGCAACGCGCCGTTCATCGTGTTCGACGACGCGGATCTGGATGCCGCGGTGGCCGGCGCGATTGCGTCGAAGTATCGCAATAGCGGCCAGACCTGCGTGTGCACGAACCGTTTCTATGTGCACGACAAGGTCTACGACGCGTTCGCCGAGAAACTGCGCGTCGCCGTCGAACAGCTGAAGGTGGGCCGCGGCACCGAAGACGGCGTCACGCAAGGTCCGCTGATCAACGAAGCGGCCGTGCTCAAGGTCGAGTCGCATATCGAAGACGCGCTCGCCAAAGGCGCGCGTATCTTGACCGGTGGCAAGCGTCATGCGCTCGGCCACGGCTTCTTCGAGCCGACGGTGCTCGCGGATGTCACGCCGGCCATGAAGGTCGCGCGCGACGAAACCTTCGGGCCGCTCGCGCCGCTGTTCCGCTTCTCGTCGGACGAGGAAGTGATCGGCCTCGCCAACGATACCGAGTTCGGCCTCGCGTCGTATTTCTATAGCCGCGATATCGGGCGCGTCTGGCGTGTCGCCGAAGCGCTCGAATACGGCATGGTGGGCATCAACACGGGCCTTATCTCGAACGAGGTCGCGCCGTTCGGCGGCGTCAAGCAATCGGGCCTGGGCCGCGAAGGTTCGCATTACGGCATCGACGATTACGTGGTCATCAAGTACATGTGTGTCGGTGGGATCTGAGCCTTACCGCCCAGGCTCGAATATTGGACTGACGCCGAAAGCTACGCCGACAGAATCCTGTTGCGCGTAGCCTTCGTGAAATACACCTCGCGCGCGATTCGGTTCGCGCGCGAACTCCACCTCTCTATTCAGCGCTGCCGTCCGGCCAGCGATACTCACGCCACCTGCCAGCCTGCCGGGCTGCACGAAAACGCTCGCATGGCGTGCGCGCAGGCACCGCGTGCCACTTGCCACGCGCCTGGGAAACCGCCGCAACCAAGGGTTTCACAGGACGAAACTTCCGCTGACATCCGCCGATAACTCGAAAAGGAACGCCCCGGGCGCAGGCCAGTCCACCGGCACCACGCGGCGGGCCCAGTCACGCGCCGCTTCGCCCGGCAACCGTGCGCGATTTCCATTCGTTTTCGAGAGGACTCACGATGCACAAGCTCAGTTTTACGCAAAAACTGTGGCTGCCGCTGATCATCAGCCTCGGCGCCCTGCTGGCCGTTTCGGTGTCGGCAGCGTGGCAGTCGCGCGAGACGCGCATCGAGGAACGTAAGCACGACCTCACCAACGTCGCGCACGTCGGGCTCAGCATCGTGGCGGAATACGGGGCGCTGGCGCAAAGCGGCGCGCTGCCGGAGGCGGACGCCCGCAAGCAGGCACTCGAACGCCTGCGCGGCATCCGCTATGGCGAAGACGGCTACTTTCTCGTCATCAACTCGACGCCGCGGATGGTGATGCATCCGATCAAGCCGGCGCTCGAAGGCAAGGATCTCGCGAACAGCGCCGATGCCGACGGCCGTCACCATTACGTGACGTTCGCGTCGGTCGCGCAGGCGCCGGAAGGTGGCTTCGTCGACTATGTGTTCCCGCATCCTGGCGCGGCGGCCGCGCAGGCGGTCGGCAAGATCGGCTACGTGGTGCGCTATGCGCCGTGGGACTGGATCATCGCGACCGGCGCCTATGTCGACGACATCGACGCTGCGTTCATGCAATCGCTGTGGCTGATCGGCGCGATCTTCGTGGCGGTGTCGATGGTGCTCGTGACACTCGTCGCGCTCACGAACCGCAGCATCGTGCGCACGGTCGGCGGCGAACCGGCCTACGCGGCGAACGTGGCGGATGCGATCGCATCAGGCGACCTCACGGTGGCGATCCACACACGCGACGGCGACACGTCGAGCCTGCTGCACGTCATGCAGCGAATGCGCGATGCGCTGACGGGCACCGTCCGGCAGATCAAGCACGCCTCGGACAACGTCGCGTGCGGCGCGAACGAGATCGCGAACGGCAACGCGGACCTGTCGTCACGCACCGAGAACCAGGCGGCCTCGTTGCAGGAAACGGCGTCGAGCATGGAACAGATGGCAGCGATGGTCCGCCAGACTGCGGACCACGCGCGTACCGCGAGCGGGCTTGCGGCCAGCGCGGCGGATATCGCCAACCGCGGCGGCGACATGATCGGGCAAGCCGTCTCGGCAATGAAAGCCATCTCGAACGAATCGGGCCGCATGGTCGAGATCATCGCGACGATCGAAGGCATTGCGTTCCAGACCAACATCCTCGCATTGAATGCGGCGGTCGAAGCGGCGCGCGCGGGCGAACAGGGCCGCGGTTTCGCGGTCGTCGCGGGCGAGGTGCGCAGCCTCGCGCAGCGCAGCGCGACCGCGGCAAAGGAAATCCGCCAGCTGATCAGTCGTGCGGTGGACAGCGTCGGCAGCGGCGCGACCCTGGTCGAAAACACCGGCTCGACGATCGACCAGGCGCGCGACGCGATCATGCGCGTGACCGGCGTCGTGCAGGAGATCGCGGCAGCGGCCGCGGAGCAAAGCGCCGGCATCGACCAGGTAAACCTCGCGGTCACGCAGATGGACAGCATGACGCAGCAGAACGCGGCACTCGTCGAGCAGGCGGCAGCCGCGGCACAGTCGCTGAAGGAGCAGGCAACGAGCCTGCAACGCGCGGCCGGCGCCTTCCATGTGGACGCCGAAGCCGGCACGAGCGGCGGCGCACCGGTACTATCCGTCTAATCCGGCCGGTTGCAAGACAGCCGCGATTACGGATGTACAAACCACGCCGCCGGCTGCAAGAATGCGGAGGCAACCGGCGCGCCACGATCCGATCCATGCACGGCGCCCCGCAACCTGAGCGAGGAGAAGGAGCATGTCCATGGGTAGGCTTGTCAAATCCCCAGCCGGCAACCGGAGCGCGCGACAGTGGCTGATGGCCGCGATGCTGGCAGTGTTCTGCTGCCTTTCCCAGAGCGCCTTCGCGCAAGCCGCCGGCAACGCGGCGAGCCTGGGTGACAAATACCGGAGCCTGACGCAGCAACTGGCTCACAACCCGTTCCAGCGACCGCTGTACCTCGAATCGCAGGAGTTGCCCTCGGCACTCAAGGGCGATATTTACGGCGTGCTCGACTATCCGTTCCAGGCGGTCAACGCTACGCTCAACGACCCGGCTCAGGGGCCGGCCAACTGGTGCGACGTGCTGATCCTGCACCAGAACACCAAATACTGCCATGCATCGACGAGCGCGAGCGGCGCGGTCCTCGCGGTGAACATCGGCAAGAAAACCGAGGAATCGCTTTCCTCGTCGTACCGCGTGCAATTCGACTATCACCCGGTCGCGAGCAGCCCGGACTATCTTCGCGTGGAACTCTCCGCCGCCACGGGGCCGCTGAGCACGAAAGACTACCGTATCGTGATGGAGGCGATACCCGTGGGCGATAACCGCACCTTTATCCATCTGACCTACGCCTACGGTTACGGCACGGCGGGACGGATTGCGATGAAAACCTATCTGGCAACGCTCGGCAGCGACAAGGTTGGTTTTTCTTCCGCGCCCGATCCGTCGACGGGCAAGTCGCAATTTATCGGCGGCGTGCGCGGTCTGGTGGAGCGCAATACCATGCGCTATTACCTTGCCATCGACGCCTATCTCGGTGCGCTTTCCAGCCCGCCCAACGCCCGCCTCGACAAACGCCTCACCGACTGGTTCGATGCGACCGAGCAGTATCCGCGGCAATTGCACGAGGTCAGCCGCGCCGACTACCTGCAAATGAAGCACAACGAGTATCAACGTCAGCAGACCGCGCAGTAGGTCGCGCGGCAGGTCGCTGCCGCCCGCAGTGAGGGACAGCCCCGGTCGAACTCCGCCCATCGCGGCCGCAGGTTGCGACGTGCGCGGGGAATGGGTCGTCATGCCTGCCCGACCCAAAAAAAGCTAAAGGTTCAAGGGCCGCCGGTCGTTATATGTACCATACGGTTAATTTTGCATGCCCGCGGCCGGCTAGATCCCTATGAAAATTTCGACCAAACTGATTTTGATTGTCGGCACCGCCTTGGCAGGTGTCGTCAGCATCGCTGCGATCGCGCTGTCGCAACTCGACCATGCCCTGATCGAGAGCCGTCAGGCGCAGATTGAAACGCTGCTGACCAAAGCGGAACACCTCGTGCTGTATTACCAGTCGCTCGAAGCGAGCGGCAAGATGAGCCGCGACGACGCGCAGGCTGCCGCCAAAACGGCGCTCAGTCAGTTGAACGCGAACAGCCAGAGCTACTACTGGGTGACGAATACCGACAGCGTCAATCTGGTCCACCCGAACCCGAGTCTCGTCGGCACCAAAACCGGCGGCAACAAGACCACATCTGGCGATCTCACCGATACGCAGGCGTATCAGCAGGGACTTGCAAAGAATCACATTGCACTGGTGGACGTGCTGATCAAGCGCTCTCAGGACGCCCCGCTCGTCGGCAAGCTGCAAGGCGTGGTCGCCATTCCGGCATGGCAATGGTGGATCGGCACGGGATTCTTCTATGACGACATTAGCGCGGCGTACTGGAAACTCGCGAAAATGCTGATCGTGATTTCGCTTGCGATCTTTGCCGCGGTTGGCAGCATGGCGTGGGTCATGACGCGTAGCGTGAAGCGTGAATTGGGCGGCGAACCGGCCGATGCCGCGGCGTTTGCGGCGCAAATCGCGTCGGGCAATCTGGCCGCCGCGATCAAGCTGGAGCCGGCCGACCGCTCGAGTTTGCTGTACGCGTTGAGCCAGATGCGGCTGCAGTTGTGTGAACTGGTGAAGGGCATTCAGCATTCGAGCGATTCGATTGCTACCGGCTCGGGTGAAATCGCGCAAGGCAACACCGATCTGTCGCAACGTACCGAAGAGCAGGCTGCTTCGTTGCAGGAGACGGCGGCGAGCATGGAGCAGTTGACGGCGACCGTGAAGCAGAATGCCGACAACGCGCGGCAGGCGAGCCAGTTGGCGGTGCTCGCGACGGATGCCACCCAGCGCGGCGGCAATGCGGTCGATGAGGTGATCGGCACGATGCAGAGCATCGCCGACGAATCGCGCAAAATTGGCCAAATTATCACGGTCATCGAAGGCATCGCGTTCCAGACCAACATTCTCGCGCTCAATGCAGCGGTGGAAGCGGCACGTGCCGGCGAGGAAGGGCGCGGTTTTGCGGTGGTCGCGGGCGAAGTGCGCACGCTCGCGCAACGCAGCGCGGCGGCCGCGAAGGATATCAAGGAGCTGATCCATTCGTCCGTGGCGCGCGTTGACGACGGCACGGATCAGGTGGCGGTCGCGGGCGAACGGATGAGCGAGATCGTGGAGTCGATCCGGCGCGTGAGCGACATCATGGGCGAAATCGCCGCGGCGTCGATCGAGCAGAGCACCGGTATCGAGCAGGTGAATCGTGCGGTGTCGCAGATGGACGAGGTGACGCAGCAAAACGCGGCACTGGTCGAACAGGCGGCAGCGGCCGCGGCATCGCTCGATGAGCAGGCCGCGCGGTTGCAGACGATGGTCGGCACGTTCCGTATTCAGTAGCACGTTGGAACGGTTCCCGGCGAACGCGGCATTTGCCGCAATCAACGCACCCGGCACGCCGTTTCGCGAAGCGTCTCCATGGAGTAAAGGCCCGCCTCCATGTGGAAAGAAAACAAGGTATAGTCCGCAAGCGCAGGTATTTCGATTACCCCATTCTGATGGATGTGAATATGATTCCACTCGGTGCAGCATCCACCCTGCTCGGCGGCGTACGCAGCGCCATCAGTTCCGGGCTGTCGATGCTAACAGGCAAAAGCAGCACAGGTGAATCCAGCCAGTCGAGTTTTGCGGCGCATCTGAAGTCGGCAACAACATCGCAGAGCGGCTCTGGAAAAAGCGTGCATCACCTTCATGTACCTGCCGCAGGCAGTACGGTGAGCGCATTAGCCAGTTCTTCGTCTTCGCCAGTGCATGGCGCCGGTGCGACACAGGACGGCGCGGCCGGCTCGGTGATCAATACCAGCGCCTGACCTGCCACCGAAATCCAAGGGGTAACGCATTCGCAACCGGCGTTACCCTCAAGCGCGCTGCAAGCCCGCGCGCGGGCCGGTCAATGAAATCCCGTTCGGGGAAACCCCCGTCTGATCGTCGGGGCCAACGCGGCGTCGATCCGGTTCCTCTATGTTCGTCAATGGCGTCTCGACTCGACGCCCTTCTGCACTTCCCCCGTCTAATTTCGTTTGTACGCTCCGGCCGACCGGCGAGTGAATACGTGCCGCAGCTGCGTCTATACCAGCCCCCTGTCAATGAATTGGGTCAAACAGGCGTCCGACACGGCAAGTCGCCCCGCCGGGAAGTCCCGCGAGTAAGGATTCCCTGACCCGTAGTTCAGCATCTACCGCCCACATTTTCTTGATCCCCTGACTGCACCGCGAAAAGTGGCCGCATAGGATGAATGCACGTCAATTGCCTTCATCCGAGTGTTGCCATGGTTCCGTATCTGTCAGAGAGAGAAAATTCGATCGAGCACATCAACGCAATGTGCTTATGCCTCTTCGACCGGTGGTGCGAGACCAGAAGCGTCGCGCCGCTGACGTATCTGTTGCAAGGCTGGCCGATGATGAACAGCGAGCCCGACGCTCTCCGGCGTCTTGGCAACGCTCTACGCGAGCTCAGACGGCAACATCCGCACGATTCCAGCGACGCCTCGTTTCAGGAGGTATGCGAACTATCGGATTGTGTCGAGGACCTGCTGATCCTGTCGTCACTGCCAACGTGGCTGACGAGCGGTTTGTAGCGGCAACGCAGACACCCGTGTTCGCCCAAAGCAATGGGTATGTGGAGGACAGCGTGCATTTCGACGAAATCAGTGACGAAGAATGGCTGCTGCTCGCGCCTATCCTCGCGGATCCTCCCATTTCTCACCGGCAGCGCGGCCGGCCACGCGCGCAGGTTCGCGTCGTGGCGAACGCCGTGGTGTGGGTGCTGACGACCGGCGAATCCTGGTCGATGTTGCCGAGCCACTATCCGTCGGCGCCGACCTGCCGGCACCGCTTCGAGGCGTGGCGTTCGAGCGGCGCCCTGGCGCAGATGTACCGGATTCTTTCGAGCACTGGACGCAAGTTCCGGTGCGGTCCGCAGTTCACACTGGAGCGCCGCGATGCCTCATCGCGCCGCATCGATCGAGAGACGTGGGAAGATGGTTTTCGCCGGGTGTTCTGGAGGGAGCAGGCGTCCTGGCAAACACCGCGCGAGGCATGGCAGTCGTCCCATACCGCCGATACGTTCAGGCATATTGCGCGGCAACTCCCGAATTCCCTGAATGCAGGGGATCCCGTACCCGGGTGCGTCGAATCGTGCGCACCGGTGACTCGCCCACACACCATGCAACGGCCCGCCTCGCCATGGACGACCCTCGCGTCCAAAGGCCAGACCGAATCCGACCCGCGCGGCTACGTGATCCACGTTTCCGCCGATCGCCTGGCCAACGCGCATTTCCGCGGATGGGCCGAGATCGTGCGTGATAAAAAGCGCGTCGCACGCTCCGGGCTGATCGGTCCGAGCTTCGAACACCGCGAGACGGCGCAGCAATACGCGCTCGAATGGGCGCGGCAATGGATCGACGAGGAATGCGGCGAAAGCGGCGACGACGCCGCTGAATCGAACAGCGATGTTCGCCAACAAAGAAAATGCTCGGGGTGATCCGCTCCCGAAAGCGCCGGATGCTCCGGCGCCCCTGGCGAGTCAATGCACCACGCCGAAAATGGCCTTGACACCCTCCGCGGGCGTCAATCCCACGTCGAAGTAACCTTCGAGCCTCAATGCGGTCGCGTCGTCGAGTATGAAAGGCGGCCGGATGAAGCCCGTCGCGAAGGCGTGGTCGTACCATTCGCTCAGCCACGCGCGCAATGCCGCTTCGTGCACCGACAAGGTCCCCAGTTTGTCTACGTTCATCGATGACTCCTTTGTCCGGCCTCGTTCATGTCATCCGACGAGCGGCTCGAAGCGCATTCTGCACAGTTTCTCTGCCGGCGGAAATACGTGCCACGTACCGTCGCTGTGCCGGAAAAAGAACAGCAGGATCGGTCCATCCGGTCGCCTGATTTCGACGCATACGCGGCAAGTCAGACCGTCCGCCGAACCATGCAGCGTGAGCACACGGACCGGAAGCGCGCCCGCCGTCGCCAGTAATTTCTCGCGCAGTCCGCGTAGTGAGCTTTTCGTCGCATCCACATCTGCCCCCGCACGTCAGATTTCCATTTGCCAATCGTGGGACAACGGCGAGGTTTCTTCAGTCAGCAGCGCCGGATTGTTGATTCGGGAAACGCTGCTTCGCGCCTCAGGATTTCCCTACCGGCACCGTCACTTCGTTACTCTGTCACCAGACCGTGCCTGATCGCATAGCGGATCAGCTCGGCGTTGTTGTTCAGGCCAAGTTTCTGCATGAGCCGCATCTTGTGAGTGCTGATGGTCTTGGCGCTGAGCGAACACGACTCGGCAATCTCGTTGATGCTCTGGCCGGCTGCCAGCATCTGCAACACCTGGAATTCACGGTCGGATAGCACTTCATGCGGCGGCGCGTCGCCGGAATGCGTTTCGAAGACCATCGCGTCGACCAGCTTCGGGTCGATGAAACGCCCGCCTCCCGCCAGCTTGCGGATCGCCGCGAGCAGCACGTCAAGATCGCTGTCTTTCGTCACATAGCCCGTCGCGCCCGCGCGCAGCGCGCGCGACACGACCTGTGCCTCGTTGTGGATGCTCAGCACGAGAATCGGCAAGGACGGCTGCTCGGCACGCACTCGCCGAATCAGATCGACCCCGCTGATGCCGGGCATCGTCATGTCCAGCAGCACCAGATCGAACCGCCGCGTACGCAGCCGATCGAGCACTTCCGAACCTTGTGCGGCCTCGGCGGCGACGACGATATCCGTGGTCGTCGCGAGAATCTGTTTCAGGCCGCCACGCACCACGGCGTGATCATCGGCAATCAGGACGTCGATCATTTTCTGCTGCGCCTGTAAGCGGAATGTGAATGGAAATCGCGGTGCCCATACCCTGCGCACTGTCGATACTCATCGCGCCGCCGATCAGGCGGGCGCGCTCCTCCATACCCAGCAGTCCGTACGAATAACCCGTACGCGCCATGGATGGATCGAATCCGCAGCCGTCGTCGCTCACGTGCAGATCGAGCGCCGCCGCCGTGCTAGTCAGCGTCACGTCGGCACGCGTTGCCCGCGCGTGGCGACCGACGTTGGTGAGCGAAGCCTGAACGATCCGGAATACGGCTGTGGCACAAGCCTCCGGCAGCACGGGTTCCCCCCCGTTGATGTGCAGTTGGCAAAGAATGCCATGCCGCCGCATGAAATCCTCCACCAGCCATTCCAGCGCCGACACGACCCCGAAGTTGAGCGCCACCGGCCGCAAATGGTTCGCGACATTGCGGACCATCCAGATGGTCTTTTCGACGAGTTCGCGCATGTCGTCGGCTTTGCGCATCGCCTCCGGATCGGTGCCGAGACGCATTTTCAGCAGGGAGACGTCCATCTTCAGCGCGGTCAGCAATTGGCCGAGTTCATCGTGAATCTCCATGGCGATGCGCTTGCGCTCTTCCTCGCGAATCGCCTCCATGTACGCGGACAACTCGCGCAACTGATTGCGCGATTCGAACAACTCCTGCTCGATACGCTTGCGCGACGTGATGTCGTTCAGACCGACGTAGATCGCCGGGGCATCGCCGAAGGTCGCCACGCGCGCGGTCGCCATGGCCCAGAACGGCGAGCCGTCGGCGCGCCGCATATGCACTTCGCTGTTGCTGAAACTGCCCTCCGTGCGCAGATGCGACAGGAGCCGGTCACGGTCGCCGGCATCCATATAGAAATCGACGATGTTGGTCAACGGGCCCATGCCCGTATCGAGACCGACCAGTTTTCGCAACGGCTCATTCGCGTACAGAATGACGCCGTCGGGCATCGACGTGATGCACAGCGGAATCGGGCTGGTTTCGACAATCGTGCGAAAACGCGCTTCGCTCGCCTGCAACTTCGCTTCCGCCCGGCGGCGCTCGTCCACCTGAGCGGACAGCCGCGCATTCGACTCCGCGAGTTGCCTCGTGCGCTGCTCGACCGTCTGTTCGAGCGCGTCGCGCGCGCGCGACAATTCGGCCTCGGCCTCGTGGCGCACCGCCACCTCGTTCATGAGCTGGCGGTTCTGCACGACAAGCTGCCGGTGCATCACGCGCAACGCGAGATGCGTCTCGATGCGCGCCATCATTTCGTTGACACGGACTGGCTTCGCCACGTAGTCGACGCCCCCGGCCGAGAAACCCTCGACCATGTCTTCCGCGCCCGTCAAGGAGGTCATGAAAATGACCGCGATATCGCGCGTGCGCGGGTCCGCCTTGAGCCT
Organism: Paraburkholderia sp. RL17-381-BIF-C; assembly: GCF_046026435.1. NCBI lineage: Bacteria > Pseudomonadati > Pseudomonadota > Betaproteobacteria > Burkholderiales > Burkholderiaceae > Paraburkholderia > Paraburkholderia sp. RL17-381-BIF-C. The sequence continues at coordinate 280,877 of NZ_JARESX010000003.1, forward strand.
CCGGCAAGTCTCGAAGCCGTCGATTCCCGGCATCTTCACATCGAGCAGGATCAGGTCTGGCGCGGAAAACAGCGCACGCTCCAGCGCCTCTTCGCCGTCGAGCGCAATGAGCACCCGAAAGCCGCGGTCCGTCAAACTGTCGACGACCACGCCGAAATTCGCCGGCGTGTCGTCGGCGATGAGGATCGTCGGCCGTTCTCGGGCCTCCGCGTTGGGCTCGTTCATGGCTTGCCCTCGAGAGTCAGATACCGTTCGACCAGATGGAGAATCGACTTCGACTGATAGTTGCGAGCCAGTGCACAGAGTTGCCCCGTGAAAGAGCCATAACGCGAATCGCGCGCCGCCAGGTTCTCGGCCCACGCGATGATTTCATGCATATCGCCAAGGCGCGCAAGATGATGCAATTCTTCCATCTGCCGCCGGGGCACGGCTGCGAGGCTAACCTCCGGCGTCACGTCACGCTCGGCCGGCGACGCATGGATCCACCTCAGCCCAAGTAGCGTGGCGATCTGCGCCAGCAGCGCTTCGAGGTCGACCGGCTTTGGCAGGAACGCGTTCACGCCCGCTTCCATGCTCATCGCCTTGTTGATCCCGGAAGGGCTGGCGGACATGGCAATGATCGGAACATGAGCGAACCCCTGCGATTGTCGCAGGTTGCGCGTCAATTCAAGGCCGTTCATTTCGGGCATCACGATGTCCGTAAGAATGAGTGCCGGTCGTTCGCGTTGCGCCGTCTCGAACCCATCGCGACCGTCTTGCGCCTCGACGGTGTCGAAGCCGAGACGGCCTAGCAGGTCTACAACGATCGCACGATTGACCTCGATATCGTCGACGACCAGCACCTTCCTGCGCGGCCCCTCATAGCCCGTCGCCGTGGACGAGAGCGACGCTGGGGCCGCTGTCTTGCGCAACACGGGCGTCACGCTCGCGGGCGGCAGTTCGAAGCGGAAAGTACTGCCCTGCCCGAGGCGGCTTTCCACCTCGATCTCGCCGCCCATTGCACGCACGAACTCACGGCTGATGGCGAGGCCGAGGCCGGTCCCGCCTGCTCGCCGCTCAGCCGCGCCCAGTTGTTCGAAGGGCTCGAAGATCGTATTCAGTTGATCGTGACCAATGCCCACCCCCGTGTCGCGCACTTCGAAACGGACGCGGTTTGCCTCTGATCTGGAGACAAGGAGGCTCACGCAACCGGAGTCGGTGAACTTGACGGCGTTGGCAAGCAGATTGAGCATGACCTGCCGCAAGCGTCGCTCATCGGCACGCACGCCGTCGGGCGCATCGTCCGCGAATTCGCAGATGAAGTCGAGATGCTTCTGCTCGGCTTTTACTTCGATGATGTCCCGAATGGCATCGACAAACCCCGCCAGCGGCACGTCGTTTATTTCGACTCTCAGCTTGCCCGCTTCGATCCTCGCGAAATCAAGCGTGTCTTCGATCAACGTCAGCAGATGCTCGCCACTATGGCGGATGACCGCCACACGTTCTCGCTGCCGCTCGCTCAACGTGGCATCGCACTCGAGAATCTGCGCATAGCCGAGAATACCGTTCAGCGGTGTGCGCAACTCGTGACTCATGTTCGCCAGGAACTCGCCTTTGGCCCGGTTGGCCGCTTCCGCCAGATTGCGTGCTTCGCGTTCAGCCGCCGTATTCTGCTCGTCGCGATACGCGCAGTGAAGCCGCGCGCCCATCGCATTGAATGCGGCCGCCACACGGTCGAGTTCGTCTGGTTCACGCCGTTTGCGGCGCTGGAGGCTGAACGGCCTGGGCGGTTCACGAAAATCGTAGTTCTCCACCATACGCGCAATGGCCGCGACGTGCCGCATCACAAGACGGGACAGGATGTAGACGATGAACAGCGAGACGAAAAAAGTGTTGGCGGCCTGCGTGATCAGAATCGTCGCGGCGGTCCGCTTCAACTGCCGGTAGAGGTCGAGCAGCGTCGCCTCCACGTAGAGCTTGCCGATCTCGCGCTCCTTGCCCTGCACCCTGTAGAAGAGCGGAAACTCGCGAGCCATGACGGGACCGGCGGAGCGTTGACCCGCACTCAGGTAGGCAGATTGACCGGCTTTCCCCGCCTCGCGAATTTCCACGGCACGGATATCCGCGAGACGCAGAATGCCGTTCAACTCCAGTTGCAGTTGCGCATCGTCGAGTCGCCAGAGCGCTTCCGCCAGACTGTCGCGACTACTGCGGTCAATGTCCACAAGGCGATTGTCGATCTGCTTCACGCCCTGCTCGTAGTCGCGGTAAAGCTGCAGCCCGGTCAGCAACACCGTGACCGCGCAGCTGACGAGCAGCACGGTGACGAGAAGCCGTGATACAAGGCTGCTCCTGAAGCGGCTGATCAAACTCCACCATGCGTCGAAGAGGTTGTGCTTCATGCTTCCCCGCGAGTGCTACGGTTCTAGTTTCGTCTATTCTGCACTCGTTGCCGCTACACGGGCTCTGAACGGTCGGCCAGCGCTTTCGCAGGGTGGCGCTTCAACGTTTGCCTGCCCCAGTCAGCCAGTCACTCTCATTTGCCGATCCGCCCGGTGCTCGTTCCCGGTGAAACGCGTCCTGATTATTCTGACGAAAGTCTAGTTGACGTACATGTCCGTCGCGACAGCCGGCGAATCGTTGACCGCTCGCGGCAAGCAGATCCGCGGATACTGCAGGATCTCATCGATGCATGAGGTGACCTCCGCGAGGATCGGCCGGATGCGGCCACCGAGCGCATGGGGGTTCGACATCCGCAGCTCGCGCAATCCGTCGGACAACCGCTTCACGGACGCGTACCCCCTATCCGGCAATGGCCAGCAGTGCAGCAGGTAGCTGAGCGGTATGACGCTTCTGCTTTCACACCAGATGTCGAACAGCCGCTCGCACGCGGTGTCGAGGAATTCAACCGCGATTTCGCGGCTTTCTGAATGACCGTTCATAACGGGACCGTTGATATAGACGATTTCGATAAACCATCCTAAGGAGGCCGGGACCGGCACACAGTCAGGAAGCCCGGAAAAAAGCCCTTCCGATCCGCTGAAGATGCCGTCAGGAAATCCTGAATGCCCGCTGCACCCTAACAACGGGATTACACGATTTGTAAGTAAAGGCAGGACGTGGCAGGATGAAAAACCGCTCAGGCGAGAAGCTGTGCGGACAAGCGCCAATCCGAGCGCACCACTGCTGTTTCGAGAAACCGACCATCCATGGATCGCAGGCGCTTTGTACTGGCAGCGCTGGCTGCGGCGGGCAGCACGCTGCGCGCGCGTGCCGCGCCTGCCGACTCTACCGTCCACTTCGACGTTGTCTATCCCCGCATTCGGCCTGCCCGCGACGTGCACGCCGCGTTTGCGCTCGCCGTACTCGATCTGGCCATGAAGACAGCAAACGTTTCGTACACGTTGCGGGCAGCCGACATCGAAATGGAGCGCGCTCGGGCGCTAGCCGAACTGGCCGGCCCCGACAACATGATCAATCTGCACTGGACGAGTATGGAGGCGCAAGCCGAGCGCGGCAGGAATGTCGTGCGGATTCCGATTCATCGTGGACTGATTGGCCACCGGCTATTCATCATCCGAAAGGATCGGCAAGCGGATTTCGACAAGGTCGAACGCTTCTCCGATCTGAAAGCATTCATGTGCGGGCAGGGACTGGGGTGGATCGATACGGAGATCCTGAAGGCAGCCGGCCTGAACGTTCAGACTTCGACCTATGACACGATGTTCGAGATGACCCAGGGTGGCCGGGTCGACTATTTCCCGCGCGGCTTAGTTGAAGCATTTACTGAACTCGATGGCCGTCAGCACCAGGAGCCCGATCTCGTGGTCGAGAACCGGCTCCTGCTGAAATACCGATCGGATTTCATCTTCTATGTCGCCTCGGGCCACGAAGCACTGGCGCAGGCGATCGAAAGCGGGCTTACCACTGCGTATCGCAATGGCGCCTACATGAGACTGTTCAACTCCCATCATTACATTCAGGATGCGCTGACACGCGCAAAGATCGGATCGCGCCTGACCTTTACGCTCGACAACCCTTTCCTTTCCGAAGCGGACCGCAGAATTCCAGACAAGTACTGGATGAGCTGACGATCAGAGACTCAATATCCGCGGCGTCGGTTCACGCCGGCTCCATGCCGTGCACCAGCTTGACAGACGCCGCAAGGGGCGACGCAAGGAACGAAACGAATGCCTGTGCCTGCGCAGCTTGCGTGGACGCCACGCAAACCGCGGCTGAAAAAGCGGTGACGACCTGAATATCAGACGGAAGGATCCCCACCACATCAAGGCCGGGCAGGTGCATCAATTCGCTCAATTGCTGGAAACCGAGTTGCACCTCACCGCTCGCGACGAGTGAGCCTACCGGCACGCCCGGCGGAGCCTGCACAACGCGCGGCGCGATAGTCCCTGCGATGCCCCAGCGCTCGAAAAGCCGCAACAGATGCGAACCGCTCGGTCCGGTGGAATAGCCGATACTGCGGGCAGCCAGAATCGCACTGCGTACGGCGGGTCCGGTCGAGATGTCGGGATGCGCCGCGCCCGCCGCCACGGCGATTGCCACGTGAGAGCGGGCGATCTCCCTCTGACTGCCCGCCACGATCCGGCCGGCCGCCGCCAGCCGGTCGATTGCGTCGGCCGCCAGCACGACGACATCGAACGGCTCACCGTCCATCACACGCCGGGCAGCATCGACGCCGCCTACCGATTCGACCGACACCGATTGCCGCGAATCCTGCGCGTATCGTTCGGTGAGATCGGCGAGCACATTGCGGGTCGCCATTGATGAGATAACGGTGACCGTTTGCCCCATGGTTTGATCGATAACCAAGTTACACGCCCTTTCAGTCGATATAGCGCAGCCCTGCTTCCTGCAAGGGCTCGCGCATGCGATACATATCCAGACCGAGCACGCCGGCAGCGAGCTTCGCGCGCTTCTCGGCCTCATTGGCTTCGCGCGCCGCCGCCTTGTCGAGCACCTTCTGCGCCGACGCTGCGGGGACCACCACGACACCGTCTTCATCCGCGACGACGACGTCGCCCGGATTCACCAGCGCTCCGGCGCACACCACCGGAATGTTCACCGAGCCGAGCGTGGCCTTGATCGTCCCTTTGGCGGAAATCGCTTTGCTCCAGACCGGGAATTGCATGTCGGCCAGCACGCTTACGTCGCGCACGCCCGCATCGATGACGAGCCCCTGCGCGCCGCGTGCCTTGAAGCTCGTTGCCAGCAGATCACCGAAATAGCCGTCCGTGCAATCGGCCGTGACACCGGCAATGACAATATCGCCCGGCTGGATCTGTTCGGCGGCGACGTGCAGCATCCAGTTGTCGCCGGGTTGCAAAAGAACCGTGACCGCCGTGCCATGGGCGCGCGCACCCGCATAAATCGGCCGCATGTATGGCTTGAGCAGGCCGACGCGACCCATTGCTTCGTGCACGGTCGCGGTCCCAAGCGCACCGAGATTCGCGGCGACATCCTTCTGTGCTCGCTGAATGTTGCGATACACCACGCCTAATTCATACATGATCAAAGCCCCTTCATTTTCAATGCTGCATCGAGGCGCGGATAAACGCGCCGCGCGTTGCCTTCATAAATCTTGTACCGCTCGTCCGCATCGATCTGCGCGGACTCGATATAGCGCCGGGTGTCGTCGAAGTAATTGCCCGTCTCGGGATCGATGCCGCGCACGGCGCCGATCATCTCGCTTGCAAACAGAATGTTGTCCACGGGAATCACGCGCGTCAGCAAATCGATGCCCGGCTGGTGATAGACGCAGGTGTCGAAGAAGACGTTGTTGAGCAGATGGTCCTTCAAGAGCGGCTTCTTCAATTCCTGTGCGAGTCCGCGAAAGCGCCCCCAGTGGTACGGCACCGCACCGCCGCCGTGCGGAATCACGAAGCGCAGCGTTGGAAAATCGCGGAACAGGTCCGACGTGAGGCATTGCATGAACGCAGTGGTGTCGGCGTTCAGGTAGTGCGCGCCCGTTGTGTGGAAACACGCATTGCAACTCGTGCTCACGTGAATCATTGCGGGGATGTCGTACTCGACCATCTTCTCGTAGATCGGATACCAGTAGCGATCGGACAGCGGCGGGCTGGTCCAGTGACCGCCCGACGGGTCCGGGTTGAGATTGATCGCCACGTTGCCGTACTGCTCCACGCATTTGACGAGTTCGGGAATGCAGGTGGCGACATCCACGCCGGGGCTTTGCGGAAGCATTGCAGCCGGAATGAAATGATCGGGAAACAACTGGCTCACACGGAAGCACAACTCGTTGCAAATCGCCGCCCACGTGCTGGAGACCTGAAAATCACCGATGTGATGCGCCATGAAACTGGCGCGCGGGCTGAAGATCGTGAGATCGAGGCCGCGTTCGCGCATCAGGCGCAACTGGTTGCTTTCGATCGATTCGCGCAGTTCGTCGTCGCCGATCTGCAATTCGGAAACTTTGGGCACTTCCGAAGGAGTGTTGATGCCCGCAATCTGGCGGTTGCGCCACATTTCCAGTGCTTTGGGTGCCGTTGTGTAGTGGCCGTGAATGTCGATGATCATCGTGACTCCGAACAGCGTTTGAATTGTTGCCGCAATGCCGGACGTGGCATCGCTCGATTACCTGGTCAGTGTGCCGTGTTGGGCTGCGCGGTTGGCTCGCTTACCCTGACCCGCTGGGCCAGCAGGATGGCCACCGCAGCCAGCGTTGCGGGCACCGCAAGCAGCGGGAGAATCGCGCTGAACTGCAAGCCGAGGCCGAGCAGCGCGCCGCCTATTGCCGAGCCGAAGATGCTGCCGAATCGCCCCATGCCCAACATCCAGCTCACGCCGGTAGCACGTGCGAGCGTCGGGTAACGGCCTGGCGCAAACGCGTTCAACCCGGTCTGCGCGCCGCTCATGCAAAAGCCGGCTGCAAACACGAACCACGCCAGCGAGGACGACAAAGCGCCGATCCACCCAAGCGCAAGAACACACAGACCACCGCCGAGATAGGCCGCACTGATGACCGGCGCCGGCCGCACTTTGTCCATCATCCAGCCGACAAGAACCGCGCCGATCGTTCCGCCGATCTGGAACATCGCGGTCACGTTGGCTGCGGACGTGACGGTCAGCCCCGCATCTTTCATGAGCGTGGGCAGCCAGCCCGTCAACAGATAGATCACGAGCAGGCCCATGAAATAGGTCGCCCAAAGCGCCACGGTCATGAAGCCGTAGCCGTGCGAAAAGAGTACGCCGATCGGTTTGCGCGTCGGCAACGGGGGCTCGCTGGAAACAAAAACCTCGTCGCCTGTAAAGCGCTCACCGCACACCCGGCCCAGAGTCGCGCCGATACGCGAGGGCGACGCGCCGCGCACCGCCAGGAGACGGGCCGATTCCGGTAGCAGCCACACCTGCAAGGGGATCAAGGCGAGCGGCAGAGCGCCACCAAAGATCAATACCGAACGCCAACCATGGTCGGGAATGAGCCAGCCGGCAACAAAACCGATCAAGGCCGATCCCAGATTGAAACCAGTGAACATGATGGTGATCAACAGTGACCGCTTGCGCTGAGGTGCGTACTCCGAAAGCAGCGTGGTCGAGTTGGGCATCGCGGCGCCAAGACCAATGCCGGTCAGCAAACGCAGCGTGGCCATTTCCACCGGCGACCGGGTGAAGGCGGTCGCTATCGTGAACACCCCGAAAAGGAAAACAGAAGTAATCAACACCCACTTACGGCCCACACGGTCTGAAGCAGGCCCGGCCCCGAGAGCACCGATTACGAGGCCGAGCGGCGCCGCGCTCATCACCAGACCGAACGCGGGTCGCGAAATCCCCCAGTCGTGAATGATCGAAGGCGCCACGAAGCCCATGATCGCCACGTCCATGCCATCGGCGGTTACGACGAGGAAACACAGCGCCACCAGTAGCCACTGGTAAGGCGAAATGGATCGCCCGTCGATAAACGCCTTGATATCAATCGTTCTTCCGTTAGTCATTGTTGACTCCTGTCTCCTTCCTATATGTCTCGCCCGACGCAACGATCGCGAACGGCTCCGCAACGGCAACGCCAAAGCGGGTTTAAAGGCCCACTCGAACGATGGCCTGAGTGGCGCGGCTCAACGCGCCATCGGAACTGTTTGTGTTGTTGATCTGTGTCTGCGTCGCGGAATTACCGCTTGCATGGTTGCCATGCGATCCCGGTCAACTGCGCCTGTTCTCAGCTCACTCTTTCTTCGGGCTGTCCCAGTCAAGTTTTCTGGCGGTTTTTCCCGCCACCGAATACAGCGCGCCGGGCGCATTGCGCGTGCGCTGGAAAGCTTCCAGCGTTTCCCCGCGCATGGCGGCGTAGATGTGAAGATTCGACACGCCTGTCACGGCGCCCAGCTTCTCCAGCATGAAAAAGATAACGCCGTAGTGCAGCATGCCGCGCCAATCCCGGCGACGGATCAGGTCTCGCTCCTCTTCGGTCAGCGCGGCCGCTTCGAAACTTGCCTCGGGATCGCTCAGGAAAGCCTCGCGATGGGCCGGCTCCACCATCCGGTGAAGATAATCGTTGATCCGATACGCCTTCACGGCGAGTTCAATCGTGAACGGATAGGTGCCTTCGAGCTTCTCGATATCGGCTAGCTGCGTCGCCATCCGTTGCCGGTGGCGCTCCAGAATGGAAGGCTTCGTCTCACCTTCCTCGCCTTCATAGATGGCGGTCGCGATGCCCGCCATCGACGGCAAGTAGTAACTGCGATGCTTGCATACGACGCTCGACGGCAACGCGCCTCGCATCGTGAGCCACATGATCACTTCCGCGCCCTCGAACCCGCCCAGTTCCGCATATTCGGCGATCGTCATATCAGCAAGTTGCTCGGGATCGCGTTCGAAAAGATCGAGAAAGCGCTGGTCCCATTCCGTGTTGTTGAAGCCGGCGCGCTCCCCATGTACCTGATGCGACAGGCCACCCGTTGCGACGATCGCGACCTTGAGATCCTCCGGGTAACTCTCGATCGCACGCCTTAGTGCCTGGCCAAGCTTGTAAAAGCGCCGGGCGCTCGGCACTGGCACTTGCAGCACACCCATCTGCAACGGCACGAGTTTCACGGGCCATTCGGGGGTATGCGGGCAGAGCATCGATAGAGGCGAGAAACAGCCGTGATCGAGCGCCTTGTTCTGGAAGAAGGACATATCGAACTCGTCGGTCATGAGCGACGTGCCGATGTGCGCGGCCAGGCCCGGATGTCCGCTGATAGGCGGCAGATCCCGCGCGCCCCCTCCCTCGTCGGCGACCTTCCACTCAGGCCCCACGCCTAGCGCGAACGCCGAATAGTGGTCGAAGAAGAACGACGTGACATGGTCGTTATAGATAACCAGCAGCACGTCAGGACGCTTCTGCGCGAGCCAGTCCGCCAGCGGCGCGAAATTCTCGAAGATCGGAGCCCACACCGGATCGTCGCGCTTGTTCTTGTCGAAAGCAAAGCCAATGGTTGGTGTGTGCGAGGCCGCGATGCCTCCGATGATCCGTGCCATGCCCATACTCCTCAGAAATCTCAGATGACCGCCCATCGAGGCGCCTCAGGTGGCGAGCGCGGAGAATACGGTTAGCGGCGGTCCGGCAACGATGGGGCTCACCCTAAGTCGTCGCGACCTGGATACCGCCAACCATCATCCCGCGATTCGCTTACACCCCTTTCCTTGCGCCGCCCATACTCCCGCGAAACCAGATGGGTCGGGTAACCGGCGCGGCTATCTTCCGCACAGGCTTTCGGATACAAATATAGGGAGTAAGCCTGCTCGAAGGAAGGGTGCGGAAACCACCGTCATTACCACCAAAGTTGGATAATTGATGGCCATTACCGACTCTTCGCTTGCGCGGCAAGTGCCGCGAAGCGCGCTGCGACAAGGGTTTTTGTAATCCCACACCGGCAAAGCTTCAACAATGGATCCCGCTGGGACCGTCCGGGCGCGATAAACAGAACAGATGCCTTATGAACCAAATCGCAATTCGGAATTCCAGAACACGGCCCCGTCCATGAGCAGCCACGAACTTCTCAACCTCTCGCAATTGCGCGCATTCCGAATGGTCGCCGACACGGGCAGCGCCACGCGTGCCGCCGCCGCCCTGTTTCGCGCCCAATCGGCCGTCACACGGTCTGTCCAGGAACTCGAGTCGGCACTCGGCGAGCCGCTCTTTGTTCGCAGTCCGTCGGGCATGCTTCCAACACCGGTCGGCCGGACGATTCTCAAACGTTGCGAGCGGATCTTTGCCGAACTGGAAGAACTCGCGCAGTGGTGCTCGGCGCGGCAGGCACGCCGCCGCGCCGCGGCGGAGGGCGCGTTGCCGGCTTATCTGCTCAACACGCGGCGGCTGCAACTGTTTGCGGCGCTCGCCCGCCATCGGCACATGCCCAGTGCAGCGAGGACCTTCGGCATCAGCCAGCCAGCCGTGAGCACCGCGATTCGCGTGCTGGAAAGCGGCTCCGGTCTGACTTTATTTCATCGTAGCCCGCGCGGCATCCTTCTCACGACAGAAGGCGAAACGTTTCTGCTGCGCGTGCGTCGCGCGTTGAACGAACTAAGGCATGTACCCGACGACGTTGCGGCAACGCACGGTCAGATTCAAGGGACGGTGACAGTCGGTGCGTTGCCGCTCGGACGCACGCTGATCCTGCCAAAAGCGATCGCACGGATGACGAGGGAAAATCCAGGTGTGCGCACCATCACGAACGAAAGTGCCTACGAGGCGCTCGTTGCAGACCTGCGCGCGGGTGACGTCGACTTTATCCTCGGCGCGCTACGGGAGAACGACGCCGCGAGTGGCCTGAAGAACGAGCGATTGATGTCGTCCGACATGGCGCTGCTCGTACGCCGCGATCATCCGCTCGCTCATGCGCGCGATCTCAGCATCATGGATCTGCGCGACGCACAGTGGATCCTCCCGCGCAGCAACGCACCGGCTCTTGGGCTCTTCGAAAAACAGTTCAGGCGAATGAAGGTCAAACCGCCTGTGCCGACCGTGGAAACTGCGGACCTGGCAGTGATTCGCGGTCTGCTATTCGACACGGACATGATTGCCGCGCTGTCGGCCCACCAATTGCAACAGGAAATTCAGTCCGGACAACTGGCGATTCTCGACGTCAAGTTACACAACACGCGACGCGACATCGGTTTGACCATGCGCTCGACCGGCAGCCCGTCCCCGGCCGCGCGAGCTTTGATCGATGCGATCCGCGTGTCCGTTGTAGACGTGATGCGCACACACAGTGGCTGAAGTCCGGCAATTCGGCAGGCGTTTTCGACATGGCGAAAGCGATTCGCCAATTCCGAAAAACATGGAAGTTTGCGCGCTGCATCGCGGACTTTCAGGGGGAGGATTTGGCGAGAACAGTCCGCGGAGAAACAGAAAGACTCGCTGATTCCCTGGAGCACTCTCCAGGGAATCAGCGAGTCATCGATCAGATACTTTTCGGCGTAGCCGGAACCACTGCAGTCAGTACGAAAGCCGTCGTGATCGCCGTGGGCGGGAAGCCGATCCTTGTCGGCTGCCGCACACGCGGATGGAGCGAGCTATTACGCACTCACGTCGAAATCAGTTATGGCTGTAGTTGACGACAGGAGCCGAATAGGAGCTGCGGGTCGTTTCCGAACGGCTGCCGGCCTGCGACGAACCATTCGTGGCCGAACCGTAACCGCTGGTTTGGACGGCGCCGTTTTGCGCGGCTACACGAGCCTCGGCAGCTTGAATATCAGCCGGATATTGGGGGTCGCTCGCGGTGGCCGGGTTGTAGCCGGCCTTTTCCAGCTGAACCAGCTCAGCGCGCACTTGCGCGCGCGTAACCGGCTGATTCGATTGAGCAAAAGCGGCGAGCGGTGCGGTGATGAGTGCGGCGATGACAGCGGCTTCGATCAGGGATTTCATGATAACTACCTCCAGAGATTGTTTTTGCCACGCTGCGAATCGGTTTGTCTGCAGCGGATGAACACAGTCTAGGAGTCAGTCTATTTAGGGTAAACCCCCAATCACCTAATTCACTGTTGCGATAATCGGGATAATTGCGTCGCGGGCCGGCGAATTGCCTCTCCGACGGCGGCAATTCGCCGGCCTTTGTACCGCCCGTCCCCTCTCGACTCGCGTTGGCGCTTCAGCGCCTTTACGCCGGCCCCATGGAAGGCTGCCGGTCGCTTCTCGGGCTCGCGCCGAAGCGCGCGCGGTACGTGCGCGAAAAATGCGAGGGCGACTCGAATCCGCATGCCACGCAAATCGAAGTAATCGACATGTCGGTCTGTTGCAGCAGCTCGCGCGCACGCGCGAGGCGCAACTGCAGATAGAAATGGGTCGGCGTGTCTTTCAGCGAGGCGCAAAAGAGCCGCTCGAGTTGACGCCGCGTCACGCCGATCTCCTGCGCGAGCCGATCCGGCGCGAGCGGCTCCTCCATATGCTGTTCCATCACGCCGATCACCTGAATCAGCTTGCGGTTGTGCACGCCGTAACGCGCGGCGATCTCCATGCGCTGATGATCCGAGCGCTGGCGGATCCGGCTCACCACGAATTGCTCCGACACCGCCGAGGCCAGCGCGGCGCCATGCTCGCGGCCGATCAGGTCGAGCATCATGTCGATCGATGCGGTGCCGCCCGCGCACGTAATGCGCCGCGCGCCGATTTCGAACAGCTCCTGACTGGCGTCCAGCGACGGATAACGCTCGCGGAACGCCGACAGCGCTTCCCAGTGCACGGTCACGTTGTCCGCACTGCCCAGCAGGCCGGCTTCGGCGAGCACGAAACTGCCGGTGTCGATACCACCGAGCGTCGCCCCCGCGCGGTCCAGTCGCTTCAGACAATCCCCCAGCGCACGCGTATAGCAGGCAAGAGGCTCGAAGCCCGCGACGACGAAGAGCGTTTGCGCCGCGGCCACGTCGCCGATGGCGGCATCGGCGTTGATCGAAATGCCGTTGCTGGCGGCCACCGGCGCGCCATCGACACTCAGAATGCGCCAGCGGTACAGATCGCCCTGAAAGCGATTGGCCACCCGCAACGGCTCCACCGCCGACATGAAGCCGATCGCCGAAAAGCCCGGCAACAAGAGGAACGACATATCTTCGGGCATCGTGCAAACACTCGATCAGGAGAGACGAAAACGCGGGCGGACGCGGGCTTGCGGCGAGCCTAGCAAGCAGCACGCAAGTGGGCAAGGCGCGTCAAAAATCCCGCCGCGGCGCTGTTGCACCCGCTGTACCACCCGCTGTTGCACTGCAAGACGAAGCGCCGCTGGTTTTCCCTCATAGTCGCGTGGAAGCAAGAACCGGTCGCTGGCGGTCGCTTTGCGCGGAATATGGGGCATTAACGTTACGTCATCGTGCAGTTCAGGCATCACACAGGCCGTATCGCATGTCCGGGGGCCGCTTCGCCAGGTTTCATCTGCTCAGGCGCGGCCCGGTTCGAAACACGCTGTTGAACGTGTCAGAAGAGGGAACATCATGAAGTTACGCATCAAAGCCGTGCTTGCCCATTTTGTATGCCTCGCGGCCGCGGCCGTTACCGCGCTGCCGGCCTTCGCGCAGGATCCGGCCGCCTGCCGCGCGGTGCATTTCGCCGACATCGGCTGGACCGACATCACTTCGACCACCGCGCTTGCTTCGACCGTGTTCGAAGGGCTCGGCTATCAGCCGGTGACGACCGTCGCCTCGGTGCCCATCTCGTTTGCAGGCCTGAAGAGCAAACAGCTCGACGTATCGCTCGGCTACTGGTGGCCGGTGCAGGAAAAGGCGATCGCGCCGTTCGTCGATTCGAAATCGATCCAGGTGCTGCAACCGCCCAATCTGACGGGCGCCAAAGCCACGTTCGCCGTGCCGAGCTACGAATACGACGCGGGCCTGAAAACCTTCGCCGACATTGCCAAACACCGTGAGCAGCTCGACGGCAAGATCTACGGCATCGAACCCGGCAGCAGCGCGAATGCGGCGATCCAGAAAATGATCGCCAACAATCAGTTCGGCCTCGGCGGCTTCAAGCTGATCGAATCGAGCGAAGCGGGCATGCTCGTTTCGGTCGATCGCGCGATCCGCGAGAAAAAGTGGGTGGTCTTTCTCGGCTGGGAACCTCATCCGATGAACATTCAGATCGACATGAAATACCTCACCGGCAGCGACGGCGTGTTCGGTCCCAACGACGGCGAAGCACGCGTTTATACGCTGACGTCCCCCGACTTTCTGACGCGTTGCCCGAACGCGGGCAAGCTCGTGAGCAATCTGCGCTTTTCTACGCAGCTCGAAAACGTGGTCATGCAATCGGTCATGAACAAGGAAAAACCGGCCGACGCCGCCAAAGCCTATCTGAAGAAAAACCCGCAAGTACTCGACGCATGGCTTGCCGGCGTCAAAACCTACGACGGCAAGGACGGCTTGCCCGCGGTCAAGGCTTATCTGGGTCTTTGATCCCGACAGTCGCGCATTTCAATCCACAGGAACTAGCACGCATGAATCATGAAGTCATCGTGACCTGCGCGGTCACCGGCGCAGGCGATACCGTCGGCAAGCATCCGGCCATTCCCGTCACGCCGAAACAGATTGCCGAGGCCGCCATTGAAGCCGCCAAGGCCGGCGCCACCGTCGCACACTGCCACGTGCGCGATCCGAAGACCGGACGCGGCAGCCGCGATCCGCAGCTGTATCGCGAGGTGGTCGACCGCATTCGCTCTTCGGGCACGGACGTGATCATCAACTTGACGGCCGGCATGGGCGGCGATCTGGAGATCGGCCCAGGCGAAGACCCGATGCGCTTCGGCGCGGGCACCGATCTGGTCGGCGGCCTGACGCGCCTCGCGCATGTCGAGGAGTTGCTGCCGGAAATCTGCACGCTCGATTGCGGCACGCTCAATTTCGGCGACGGCGACTACATCTATGTATCCACGCCCGCGCAATTGCGAGCCGGCGCGCAGCGCATCCAGGAACTCGGCGTGAAGCCGGAACTGGAGATCTTCGATACGGGCCATTTGTGGTTCGCAAAGCAATTACTCAAGGAAGGCTTGCTCGACGCGCCGCCGCTGTTTCAGATTTGCCTCGGCATTCCCTGGGGCGCGCCCGCCGACACCACGACCATGAAAGCCATGGCCGATAACCTGCCGCCCGGCGCGCAATGGGCCGGCTTCGGCATTGGCCGCATGCAGATGCCGATGGTCGCGCAGGCCATGCTGCTCGGCGGCCACGTGCGCGTCGGCCTCGAAGACAACATCTGGCTCGACAAAGGTGTGCCCGCAACGAATGGCACGCTCGTGCAACGCGCGGTGGAAATCATCGAACGGCTCGGCGCGCGCGCGCTGACGCCTGCCGAAGGACGCCGCAAGCTGGGCCTGCCCGCGCGTGGCGAACGCCAATTGGAGCGGCGTGCGGCGGGACAGTACGCGTGATCGTGCGCCACGCGCGTTGCCTGCATGGCGGCGCGCATCGCAATCAGACAACACACAGGCAAAGGAAACGTCAGCAATGGCAGTGATCGTCGATATCAAAACATTCGCGGCAATCGGAGTTGGCGTGATCGGCAGCGGCTGGGTGGCGCGCGCGCTCGCGCACGGGCTCGATGTTCTCGCGTGGGACCCGGCGCCGGGCGCGGAGAAGCAATTGCGCGAGAACATCGCCAACGCCTGGCCGGCGCTGCAGCGCGTGGGTTTGGCCGCGGGCGCGTCGCCCGAGCGACTGCGCTTCGTCGACACGATCGAAGCCTGCGTCGGGCAGGCGGACTTCATTCAGGAAAGCGCGCCGGAGCGCGAGGCATTGAAGCTCGCGCTGCATGAACAGATCAGCCGTGCGGCAAAGCCGGATGCGATCATCGCTTCGTCGACGTCGGGTCTTCTGCCGAGCGACTTTTACGCGCGTGCGGTGAACCCGCAGCGTTGCATTGTCGGCCATCCGTTCAATCCGGTGTATCTGTTGCCGCTCGTCGAGGTGGTGGGCGGCGAAAGCACCGCCCCGGAAACCCTCGACGCCGCGCAACAGGTGTATCGTGCTCTTTCGATGCGGCCGCTGCGGGTCCGCAAGGAAGTGCCCGGTTTCATCGCTGACCGCCTGCTCGAAGCGCTGTGGCGCGAAGCCTTGCATCTGGTCAACGAAGGCGTTGCGACCACCGGCGAAATCGACGACGCGATCCGTTTCGGCGCGGGCATCCGCTGGTCGTTCATGGGCACGTTCCTCACCTACACGCTGGCGGGCGGCGATGCGGGCATGCGCCATTTCATGCAGCAGTTCGGACCGGCGCTGGAGCTACCGTGGACTAAACTGGTCGCGCCGAAGCTGACGGATGAACTGATCGACCGGGTCGTGGACGGCACGGCTGAACAGGTCGGCCCGCGGTCGATCAAACAGCTGGAACGTTACCGCGACGATTGCATTACGAGTGTGCTGACGGCGATTGCGGAGGCGAAGGCACGGCATGGCTTGCTGCCGGCCGATTGATGCCTCGAAATGCGAGGCGTGAGCCGTGAGCAGCACTACGTTCGCCCACAACCGACGCCTTTGATACAAAACACAAAGAGGACTGCCGATGCCGCAACCTGCTGCCCTGCCCTGCTATCGCGATACGGTGCGGGCCGAATGGGTCGATTACAACGGCCATTTGCGCGACGCGTTCTATATGCTGATTTTCAGCTTCGCGACCGACGCGCTGATCGACCTGATCGGTTTGCCGGACGCAGTGCGCAAAGAGCGCCGGCGCTCGATCTACACGCTCGAGGCCCACATCAACTATCTGCATGAGATCAAGGGAGGTGCACAGGTGCGCGTCGACATGCGGGTGCTCGGCCACGATGCGAAGCGCCTGCATCTGTACCTGGAGATGTTTGCCGGCGACGGCGGCGACCCGGTGGCCGCGGGCGAGCAGATGTTGCTGCATGTCGATACCGGCGGGCCGCGCGCCGCCGCGTTCGATCCGGATGTCGCCGCGCACGTACGCGGGCTGGCCGACGCGCATGCCGCGCTGCCACCGGCCAGGTTTGCCGGCCGCGTGATCGGCTTGCCCGCCGCCACGAAACCCAGCGGGATTGAACATGCTTGAGCCAGAGATTGCCGCGTTTATCGAAAGAACCGCTGCGATTTACTCAGGGCATTCGACTTCGCTGACGCCGTCCGAGCAGCGCCAGATCTACGACCGGTACGCGGCGGCGTTCACGCCCGCGCTGCCCGATAACGTCGCGACCCAGGACGCCGCGCTCCAATCCCGCGCGGGCCATTCGATCGCGCTGCGGCTGTACCGCAACCGCGCAGGCCGGCACGAAACGCAGCCTGGCACCGTGCTGTACTTTCACGGCGGAGGCTTCGTACTCGGCTCGCTCGACAGCCATCAGGTCATGACGGCGCGCATCGCCGCGGACACCGGTCTTGACGTGATCGCGGTCGACTACCGGCTCGCGCCCGAACACCGCGCCCCTGCCGCGCACGACGATTGCCTGGAGGTCACGCTCGCCGCTTTGGCAGGACGCTTACCGTTCGATTTACAGTCTGGCGCCGCGCTGCAACTGGCCGGCGACAGCGCCGGCGCCACGCTTGCGGCCAGTGTGGCGATGCGCCTGCGCGATGACGGCGTTCAGGGCCTGCGCGGCCTTGTGCTGGTCTATCCGATGCTCGGCACCGACCCTCAGCCGCCCGCGCGTGAAACCGAAGCGCATGCGCCCATGCTCAAGCTGGCGGATGTTCACGCATTTCGCGATTTTTATTGGGGCGCACACCCGCCGTACCCCGCGTGGACCATCCCGCTCGACGCGACACGCTTCGACAGCCTGCCGCCGACGCTCGCGATCGGCGTCGAACACGATCCGTTGAGAGACGACGCGCGCGTGTTTGCGGAGCGTATCCATGCAGCCGGTGGAGAAGCGCGGCTGTGGATCGGCGCCGGACTCGTCCACGGATGCTGGCGCGCTATTGAATCCAGCCCAGGCGTGCAGAGCTTGCACGCGGAGGTGTGCCGTTTTCTTCGCGAGCATGCGGCACCGGCGTCTTTTGCCGGTCAGCGCTGAGGTTCGCGCGGCGAGCGGCTCGGCGCCTTGCGCAGCGCACGGTCCGCGGGTGTATTCGGCGCCGGCAACCGCACCGTGAAGGTGGTATGCGTGCCGCTTATCGAACTGCACTCGATACTCCCGCCCAGAAGCTCCGTTGCGCGACGGCAGAACGCGAGCCCCATCCCCGCGCCGCTGCCGTGACGTTTGGTCGTGAAAAAAGCGTCGAAGATATAGGGCAGAACATCGGGTGAAATGCCCGGCCCGGTGTCACGGAATTGCAGCACGCAAAAGTCCTGATCCTGAGCGGCGCTGATCGTGATCTGACCATCGCCGCCCAGGCGGATCGCATGCAACGCGTTTTTCAGCAGGTTGAACAGCACGAAGACCACCACCGTATCCGAACCCGAGAACGCCATGGCGGGATCGATGGGCGTCACCGTGACGCGTGCCCGCTCGCCGCTGTGAAACGGATAGCGTTCCAGCGCCGACATCACACATTGCCGCACCGAATGCCGGCTGAAACCGCTGCGGTCCAGGCGATCGAGCGTGTAGGACGCGAGCGCCATCTCAACCATCGCGCTGGTTCCCGAGACTTCGCGCCGGATTGCCGTCGCCAGCTGGCCGATGCGCTCGGTTTGTCCGGATGGGTCATGGTCATCGTAAATTCCGTGCGTGACCGCCATCCGGTAGCCGTCGAACACGTGAGACCAGACGCTGGCGATCTCGTCGGCGTGCATGCCGATGGTCGCGAGCGGCGTCGATATCTCGTGCGCGATGGTCGCCGCAACGGCATAGGGGTGAATCAGGTGATAGCGGACGATGGTGATCGCCAGCAGCGCGAGGCTGAGGCCGATGAACAGGACGCCCGGTGGATAAAACCCGTAGCCGTAGTTGACCGCGTAATCCACCGCCGCAAACGAGTACAGGCAAAGGCTCGCCAGGCACAGGTCGAGGCGTCTGCGCGCGTGCCCCTCGGCCTTGCGGCGCGCGGCGAGCAGAAGCTGCCCGCTGCGCACGGCCAGCAACACGGTCTGCACGACATGCAACGGATGCAGCGGCCCGGCGACCGGATAGAAGCCGAAGAAGAAGCGCTGATAGCCGGCCACCACTTCGTTGCCGGGAAGCAGTATCGCAAGGACGAAGCACAGGCCGTACGACGCGAGCAGTATTGGCCGCTCACGGCGCTGCGCCACCACCTCCGTGACGAAGTGATAGAACGTGGTGGGTAGAAAGAGAATGAAGAGATAGCCGCACCGGACCAGCATTTCCGCGGTCTGCGGGTTGTCGGTCTGGAACAGCAGTGTCCAGGTGCCTTGCCAGGCGAACGTCGCCGCGCACATCAGGATAAACGGCGTGAATAGCCGCGTCGCCCCCTGCGTAATCAGTACGTACAGGCCGAACACCACGAACATCGCGGACACGAAGGCTGTCGGAATTGCGTACATGTGGCTCAACGTGTCGGCCGAATTTAGCGATTCCGCTCATTCCGCCATTGCGCGAAAGTTACGAGGTTCATGCCCACGTCGGCTGCGTCGATCGGGGACCAGCAGTAGAACACGTCACCCCAGCCCGGAACGGGCTGCGGCGTCAGCGTCCTGAAGTTCATGCCGGAACGGTAGGCCAGATTCGGCCAGAATACCGGCATCACCTCGCGCACCGCCATCTGTTTCAGCAGGTCGGCCGGGCCGTCCTCGTCCGCCACGATTTCGCCCTGTGAGATCCAGTCGTTCTCGGCCCATGCAACGAAAACGCTCGGGTTTCCGGCGCGGTCGAACATCAGAATGGCATCCTGTTCCGGGCGCCAATAGTATTCGACGATGTTATGCGCGGCCACCAGTTCGTCGATGACTTTGCGCGTACGCGGATCGCAGTACGTCATGCCGCTATCGCCCAACGCCAGCCAGCCGCCTTCTGAACAATGCCTGTTTTTTGCATCTTTCAGGAAGTTGGCCAGCCGGTTTGCGGAATCGATATCCGTCTTTCTCAGGTATAAATCGACGATTCCGGCGTTAAAGGCCTTGACCGCGACGGTTTCGTCCGCCACACCGGTCAACAGCACTTTCGCGCAGCGCAGATTGGAGATGGCCGAGAGGAATTCGACGCCGCTCATGCCCGGCATGTCGAAATCCACGACTACCGCCGCCACTTCCGAAAAGCGTGCGCCGCGCGCCAGAATGTCCCGCTCCGCCGAGCTTTCCACGTAGCGCTCGAAGCCCGTCTCGCTCACACAGGCCGACGCCGGCGCAAACTCCAGCGAATTTTCGCGAGCATGCTGACGGATGAAGGCGAGCGCGGTTTGAGGCCGCGTAAAAAACAGATTCGTGGTGATATCGGGAAAGAAACGCCGCAGGGCGTCCAGGTAGCCGTCGTTGTCATCCACGAAAACAACCGTTGACGGGTACAGAACAGGTGGTCGGATAAAGTTGTTCATATTTTCACGTGGTTCGTCGCGCCGCCTCCGGAGAATGGCCGCGGCAGGCCAGCCGCCGGAAGACAAGGCGAGTCCGTAAGCCGTGTCGCGGCGTGGCGCCCCCAGATTGGAGAGCGGCCGACGCTTCGACCACTGCCTGCACGCCCGCCCCGCACTTTGCCGCTACAGGTTTTCCGTGTGTTCGCATATGGAACACGCCGGCGTGCCTCTTACCCGCTCATAGGGCGGATTCTCTCATGCTGGTCCGCAAACTTCGTATTCCCCTGAACTATATAGTACCAACGGCAGCGGCGACGCGTGACCGGAAAAATCCGCGCGATGGAGCCGGCCGCTACGGCCGCGACGCGACCTCGTCCAGATGCTCCAGCAGATCGGCGGGGTCGTCGTACACCCGCAGCGCACCGGCGCGTTCGAGTTCCTCCGTGCCGTATCCGCCCGACAACAGGCCCACGCCCAGAGCGCGGCAGCGCCGCGCCGCGAGCATGTCCCAGATGCTGTCCCCGACCACCACCGTGTTTTCGACCGGCACGCCGAGCCGCTCAGCCGCGGCGATGAACAGATCCGGATCCGGTTTTGCATATTTGACGTCGTCGCGCGTAACGACCACCGCCTTCGCGGGATCGACACCCAGCGCCTCCAGATTGAGCGCCGCCGTCTCCATGCGGCCACTGGTCGCCACGGCCCACGGCGTTCCGGCTTGCGTGAGCGCGTCGAGCAACGCCCGCGCGCCCGGCAGCGGGCACACCTGCGCCCGCAGTCGCTGATAGGCGGCGGCGTGCGCACGACGCAGGCTCTCTACCCGTTCTGCACTGATTTCGCCGTGGGTTTCCCGCAGAAGCTGATGGGTGAAGAGGCCGCCGCTCATGCCGATCTTGCGGTGAATCCGCCATACCGACAAAGGAATCCCTTCGCTGTCGAGCGCTTCTTTCCACGCCAGAACATGCTGATAGACGCTGTCGACCAGCGTTCCGTCGAGATCGAAGAGGAAAGACGTCTGGATTCGCATGGTGAGCTCCTGTTGGTGACCACGGCCACCAATATGCCATGCCCCGGTTTGGCAGGTCGCAAGAATCCGCGCCTGAAACGGCAAGCGCGCAATGGAATGGCCGCAACTCATGGCCGAGGTGCGCGATGCGATCGACGCGGGCGTCGGGCTACGGTCATCGCAAGCACGCGAACTGGCGCTTCGCTGGCTCGAACTCTTCAGGAGCTACGCGGGCGATGATCCGCGCACCCAGGCGAGGTTTCGGCATGCGCTGCAAACGGAGCCGGCACTAATGGCCGGCACATGGGCGGGCGAGTCTCTGCTTGCGTTCATCCGCGAGCCAATGGCGAACGTCGCGCAGCCGCTTTGATACTGCGTGCCGGCTTCCGGCCGGTATTGGCCGACCGGGAGATTCGGTGCTTCACACTGAAGCGATCCATCAGCGAGGCCATTTCATGTTCATGCTAGCCTCGCGACTTCTGCTCACAGGACGTTGCATGAACACACTTCGATTGCGCCTTCATGGCCCGAGCAGGCAGCGCACGATTGCAATGCTTGCCGCCCTACTGACGATTTCGATAAGCATCAATCACTCCGCCTGCGCGCAGACTGTAGACATGACCCGGGTTGCGTATTCCGGCACCGTCGGCGAAGCGAAGGTGGGCATGACGCTCGCTCTGCATGGAAAAGATCTCGGCGAAGGACATTACTTCTACTACCGCTACCTGAAGGACATTGCGCTGACCGGTCAGCAATCCGGCGGCACGCTGACGTTACAGGAAGCGAACGGCGCGTTCACGCTGCATTTTGCGGGCAATGGTTCGAACGGCGGCCAGCCGCTTGATTTTCCCAATAGCGTCGGCCTTGCCGGCACCTGGACTGGCGGCGGAAAGACTTTGCCAGTCAAGCTCGCCCTCGAAAGTATGTCACCCGCGGACACGAATGCGGGTCGCCTGTACGGCATGATCACCGACGAATCGGACCATGCATTCGAGGCGCGCGCTCAAGGTTTCTATTTCGCCGCGCTGAAGGGTGATCCGAAGCAGGCCGCGCGTTTCGTTCACTTTCCGCTGCGGGTGAATTGGGGCGCAGCGCACCACGAGACGATCGGTTCGGCGAATCAGCTTGCCGCCAGTTGGCATCGCATATTCACGCCCAAGTATCTTGCGGCGTTACGCGACGCGGCCCCACACGATATGCCGGTGATCAAGAGTCGGTACGCAATGCTCGGGGCCGGGCTTGCGTTCTTTACGGATAAGGGTGTCGAGGTTCTGAACGCGGAGCAGTAAGCGCCGCTCGCGCAGTGGGATGGAGTACCGCGAGTGTGATCGGCTTCCGCGAATGCGTCAGCGCTGCACAGGGTGCTGGTTTTCGTATTCCAAAGCGCAATCGACGCGCCGCCATTTACATCGGCGGCGCGTCGATCGTTTTCCGCGCTTATCGGACTGCTAGTCGGACTGCTTGTCCGACTGCTTGTCCGACTGCTTATCGGGTCATTTACTGGCCCGTGTACCCGAGCGGAACAGTCGAGTTGGCCTTGGCAACCGTCGCGTTGTTCGACACGATGTACTGCGGCACCTCGGTGAGCGTCAGCGCGACCTGACCGTTGGTGTAGGCGACCGTGCTGACATTGCCGTAACCATCGATCTTCGTCACGTTGCCCGACGTGCCGGCATTGTCGACCTGGAGCGAATAGCTGGTCGAATAGGTCTGGCTATACGCGCCGTTGCTCGCCGGCCATTGTGCGTTGCTGTGCGTCCACGCCGCCGTCACGACCTTGCCGTTCCCCAGTTGCTGGAACGCATAGGCAAAGACGCCTGACGGTGCGCCCTTGATCCGGCCCAGCGTATTCGTGCCGTCGAGAACCCGCGTCATCGTCGCGAAGGCCATCGCTTCAGGCTTCGGCGACAGGTTCGTCGCACCGAACGCGCCTTGTGCGTCATTCAGATCGAAGAACGAGCCGTAGCCCACTTCGCCCGGGTAGTCAGGACCGTAGAAAAGCGTCGTGACCTGCGCGCCGCCACCCAGCACGATGATGTGTGCCCGCACGCCGACTGCCGCATGCGCGAACAACTGGTTCTGCGAAGGAACGTTGGGACCGTAGTTGAGGCCCGGATCGTAGCTCACGCCGGCTTCCGTGAAGAAGAGCTTCATGTTCGGCTTGCCTGCCTGCATGACCGAGCGCAGCTGCGTCATCTGGTTGTCGAGCGCGTTGGCCTGGTTCGCCGGATCCGGATCCGAGTCCTGCAATTCAGGCGGATGCGACGGATACGTACCCGCATTCCAGTAGCCATGCGTTGCGACTGCATCGATGTAATTCCACAGGCCGAGTGCGCCGAACTTCTGCAGATAACCGGTTGTGCAAGTGTCGCAATTCGAGGCGAACGGATTGCCGGTGCCCATCACGACCGCATTCGGGTCGGTCGAATGAATGCCCTGGTAGGCGGCCTTGTACATGGCAACGAAATTCGCGTCACTATCGGCCCAACCGAGGCTCGGCTCCCACGTTACCTGATAGTAGTTCTTCTGCTGATTCGGGTAATTGGCAGCGCGGATCAGGCTGGTGTCGGTGCCGACCTTGCCCATGTAGGTCTGAAACTCAGCCATGTTCGACGGTGCATAGTAGCTGTCGTTGAACTGGCCGGTCTTCGAATCCCATGCCGGCAGGCCATCGAGACGCACGATACGCATCTGATCCGGATTGGCCTTATAGAACGGATCGAGGTCATTCACGTTCGGCGTGTACGTGTTGGGACCGTTGGGTTCCATTGCCGATACCTGACGGTCGTCGATCGTCCACGAGATACCCAGCGCGTGCAGCGCGGCGATGTTGCCGTTAAAGCCCTGCATGCCGAAGCGGTGCTGATCCTGATGCGCGTACGTCACGGTGCCCAGTGCCGAGCTCAGATTCGGCAACACACCGAACGTGGCGATGCCGACCGGACGGGTACCGCTTCGCGGCAACGTGCCACCGTTCGAACGCAAGGTCGCGGTGAGCGCCGCATAGCCGGACCACGTCGACGTACACGGAATCGTACTGGTTTGCACGCCTGCCTTGACTGCAAAACTTCCTTGCGTCTTGATCGCGCCGGTCGAATCCGCAACGGACCAGACGACGGTGTCCGCGCTCGGGGCGTTCGTCGTAATTGCCAGCTTGAACGAGGCGTTGTTCTGAAACACGCGCAGGCCGTCGGTGGTCGGCGTATCGGCGCTGATCACGCCATTCGCTGTGCCGCCGGACGTTTGTGTCGGCGTGCTGCACGACATGGTCGCCCCGCTCGGGGTGGGCGTCGGGGGGGGGGTCGGGGTGGGCGTCGGGGTGGGCGTCGGAGTCGGCGTCGGGGTGGGCGTCGGGGTGGCCGTCGGCGTCGGGGTG